>DAORNH010000026.1:7550-9270 GCA_035440865.1 Hyphomicrobiaceae bacterium
GCGGAGCGCTCGGCTATGCCCTCTCCTACTGGATCGGCCTCTATTACAAGGAGCGCGTGAAGACGATCTGGCCCTTCAGCTCGAACCCGGTACTGCTGACCAAAGGCCAGCAATTCTTCGACAAATGGGGCGCGTTCGGCGTGTTCCTCGGGCACTTCTTCGGGCCCGTCCGTGCGGTCATCCCGGTCGTCGCCGGGATGTGCGCGATGCGCCAGCTGCCCTTCCAGATCGCCAACATTTCGTCGGCGTTCCTGTGGGCCGTCGGCGTGATGGCGCCGGGCATGATCGGTGCCGAGTGGATCATGAAGTGGCTGCACTAGGCAGCCGGCACCAACCGCGCGTCAACTCTTCAGCAGACCGAGGAAGCGCGGCAGCCAGAGCGTGATGGCCGGGAATGCCAACACCAGGATCAGCGTCGCGACAATCGCCGCCAGGAACGGCAGCAGCGGCTTCACGAGCTTGTCCATCGAGAGCCCGCTGATCGACATGCCGACGAAGAGACATAAGCCCACGGGCGGCGTGATGTGCCCGATGGCCGAGGCGATCACGCAGACCATGCCGAAGTGGATCGGATGGACACCGACCGCCTCCGATACGGGCAGGAGCACAGGGACCGTCACCAGGATGATCTCGGAGGGCGTGAGGAACGTCCCGAGCATCAGGTAGAGAGCCACGCACAAGAGCAGGAACAGCCACCACGACGGCCCGAGCGAGGCGATCAGCGCTGCCACCTTGAAGGGAAACTTCGAGTAGGTGAGCACCCAGCCGAAGGCACCGACAAAGCCGATGATCATGCCGATCACGCCCGAGAGCCTGGCCGAGTCGACAAAAATTTGCGGAATGTCGCGGAGCCTCGGCTCGCGGTAGAAGATCGGCGGCACGATAAGGGCATACACCACGGCAACAGCCGCTGCCTCCGTCGGCGTGAACCAGCCGAACAGGATGCCGCCCATGATGATCGCCGGGATCATCAAGGCGGGCAGCGCGCGCAGCACGGCCCAGGTGAACTCGTGAAGCGTCGGCGGCGGCTCTTTGGGATAGTTGCGCTTCTTGGCGATCATGTAGACCGGCACAGCCATGCCGAGGCCGACGAGCAGGCCCGGGATAACGCCCGCGGCAAACATTGCAGCCACTGATTGATCCGCCATCCAGGCGAAGATCACAGCGATGATCGACGGCGGGATGATCGGTGCCACGACCGCAGTCGAGATCGTCAGCGCGGTCGCGAAGTCCTTGTCGTAGCCCTTCCGCTCCATCTGCGGGATAAGGAACGTGCCGAGTGCTGAAACGTCGGCGACCGCCGAGCCCGAAATGCCGCCGAACACCATGCTGTCGGCGACGTTCACGTAAGCGAGGCCGCCCCTGAACCGCCCGACCACGGCCGTCGCCAAGTCGATGATCACGCGCGCGACGCCGCCGCGCGCGGCGATATTGCCCGCGAGGATGAACAGCGGCGCCGAGAGCAGCAGGAAGCTGTCGGATAGCAATCCGACGAAGCGGCCAGGGAGAATGATCGGATTGAGGGCGGGAAAGAACGCCGCCGCACCAAGCACGCCGACCGCGAGCGCGATGCCGATCGGCATCCCGAGCAGAATGAAGATGACGAAGACGATCAGAAGAGTTTCGGCCATAGAGCCCTCAGGATCGTGAGTGCGCTGCCCGAGAGCCAGACGCCGAGCGCAATGAAGAAGAACGCCACCGCGGCCATGGCACCCGTCGA
>DAORNH010000026.1:9332-14961 GCA_035440865.1 Hyphomicrobiaceae bacterium
CGTGTAGACGAAGCCGAGCGGAATGCTGAGGCCCGCGCTGGTCTGGAATTGCGAGTTCGGCACCAGCGTCGCGCTCAGCACGACGAGGTAGGCGAAGAGCCCGATCATCACCCCGTTGACGATGAGCGCGATGACATGCCGGACCCCGACAGGCGCGAGGTTCACGAAGTAGTCGAGCACGGTATGCTCGTGCCGGCACATGGCCGCGGCGCCGCCGAGAGCGACAAGCCACACGAACAGGAAGCGCGGCACCTCGTCGATGCCGTCAAAGGACTTGCCGAGCCAGCGTCCAACCACCGACGCAAACACGGCGGCGGCCATGATCGCAAGGACCACGGCGGCGATATAGCCAACGACGTCATAAAGGCGATCGAGCGCGGTGGGCCCGCCACCCGAGGGCGGCGAACCGGCGCCGGGGGCTCCGGCCATGGCTATTTGATCGACAGGATGAAGTCGACCATCTTCTTGGCGTCCTTGCCCGCGGGCGTCGCGTAGAACTCCTCGTAGACGCTGCGCGTTGCTTCGCGGAACGGTGTCGCATCAGGCTTGGTGATCGTCACGCCCTTCGCCTTGACAAGGTCCTGGATGCTCTTGTCCTCGTCGAGGATGAACTTGCGATTGAAGGCGCGGGCATGGGCCCAGGCATCCATGACGGCCTTCTGGCCAGCCGCGTCGAGCTTCGCCCACGAGGCCTTCGACATGATGAGGGCCACGGCCTGGTGCGTGTGCCGCACGTCGGCGACGTTCTTCACTACGTCATAGAACTTGGTGTGGTAGAAAGTGTTGACGCCGCCTTCGGCAAAATCGATCACTTTGGTCTGCAGCGAGGTCGCAACCTCGGGGAAGGCGATCGGCGTCGAGATCATGCCGAGCGCCTTGAACGTGGCGACCAGGATCTTGTCCTCCTGTACGCGGATCTTCTTGCCCTTCACGTCGGCGAGCGAGTTGATCGGGTAGTGGCCGTAGATGCCGCGATAGCCGGCCGCGATGAATCCGACGAGCTTCAGGCCCTTCTTGTCGAGCACGTCCGAATAGTACTTGGTGAGCGTATCGGAGCCATCCAGCGCCTTGAAGACGTGGTCGTAGTCGCGGAAAATGTAGGGCAGCTGGAACACACTCATCTCGGGGATGAGGGTCGAGAGCGGCGCGGTCGTGATCGGACCGAAATCGACGGCACCGAGCTGAATCTGCTGGGCCACCTCGCGCTCGCCGCCGAGTGCGCCGGAGTGGTGGTGGATCAGCTTCACCTTGCCGCCGGAGAGCTCGGCCAGTTTGTCGATGAAGGCCTGCGTGGTCTGCGAGGTCCCGTGCTTCGGCGGATTGACGTTGCCGACCGTCATCTCGCGCACCTGGCCGACGGCACCGCCAGCGAATGTCGCCGCAAGCGCCGCGACCGCGAGCGCGGTGAACGCCCCAACCGTTCTGCCCGACCGTTGTTGTCCTGCCATGTGGTGCTGCCTCCCGAGTTGCAAAGACGCGCCGAACCCTGATCCCGATGCATGCATCGAGCCTGCACAGGCCGTCTTCTTTTTTTGACTTGAGGCCATCTTGGGTGAGCGGACTGACGAGCGTCAAGCGCGATCCGCCGCAACCACGTCGGATTGCGCGGCTAGAGCTTGCGCAACTCCAGGAACTCCACCGTCACACCGTCCGAATTCTGCACATAGGCGACACGCCGGCCCTGGTTTGGGCCTGCGTTGATGGCGATGACCTCGCCTGTCGGCGCGAAGCCGTGGTGAGCTGCCATGCCTAGTGCCTCCTCCATGCTATCGACATCGTAGCCGAGGTGGTTCGCCCCCATGTCGCAGAGCCGTGCAGCGACACGCTTTCGGTCGTAGGGCGCATAATACTGGATGAGCTCGAGCCGGTGGCCGTATCCCTCGAGGAAGGCGATCGTCACGATGACGCCCTCGATCCCCGTCATCCGGCTCATCAGATCGGGATCGCGCGGGGCGAGGGAGAGGAGATCGTAGCCGAGCCCGTCCATGAAGAACGGCAGCAGCGGCTTGATCTCCTTCACCGTGAGCGAGATGTGGTTGAGGCCTCTGGCCTTGATCGGTGCCATGTGACGTTGCCTCGTGCCCGGCTAGCGGATCAACTAAGTGCCAAAGCCTTCGACAAGGCAAGGTTGGACGCTGTGCCGCTAACAGGCCTCTTCCGTGACAGGCCCCGCAGCGGGCCTGGCCCTTCAAAAGTCCGAAGCGATGCCGCCTTTCTCCCAATCGCCGTAGCGCGTCGGATCGGGCCCGGGCTGCCCGCCGAGTTCCGCGGGCCGCCCCTCGCCCGTCCCGATACCGGCCCGCTTTCGCCGCTCCTCAGCCTCGGCAAGCGCACGCTTTGCGGCCTCCGAGAGCACGCGCGGAGGGGACGATGCGTCCACATCGTTGTTTCCGTCTGCCGGATCGTCAGGCATGCACCGCCCTCCTGGATTAGTCGCCATCGCCGCTCTATATAGCAGGGCCGACGGATGCAACGGATCGGACGTTGAACGAGCGGCGCGCGCCGGCCGGATCGGTCCTCGAGCAGGAGCAGGCTGCCATGCCACTGAACTACGCGAAGACCGGCCTGCTGCTCGCCGTTCTCATGGGTATCTTCCTGCTGATGGGCAGCGTCATCGGCGGCCAGACCGGGCTCGTCGTCGCCTTTGTGCTTGCGCTCGGCATGAACGCGTTCTCGCTTTGGAAGTCGGACAAGATCGTCTTGCGTATGCATGGCGCGCAGGAGGTCGACGAGCGCTCGGCGCCTGACTATTACGGCCTCGTGCGTGAACTCGCGCGGCGCGCCGAGTTGCCGATGCCGAAGGTTTACGTGATGCACAACCCGCAGCCCAACGCCTTCGCGACCGGGCGGAGCCCCGCGAGTTCGGCCGTCTGCGCCTCGACGGGCCTCCTCGAGATGCTCTCTCGCGAGGAGCTTGCCGGCGTCATGGCGCACGAACTTGCCCACATCAAGAACCGCGATACGCTGACCATGACGATGGCCGCGACGATCGGCGGCGCGATCTCGATGGTCGCACAGTGGATGCAGTTCTCGGTGCTGTTCGGCCGCGGCGGCGGGCGTGAAGGCGGCAATCGCCTCCTCCAGTTCGTCGCCATGCTGCTTGCCCCGTTTGCCGCCATGATCGTGCAGATGGCAATCAGCCGCTCGCGCGAGTACCAGGCTGACAGGCTCGGCGCGGTTATCTGCGGAAACCCGATCTGGCTCGCGAGCGCCCTCCACAAGATCCACAATTTCGCGCGCCAGATCAGGAACCCGAGCGCGGAGGCTGTCCCGGCGACCGCGCATCTCTTCATCATCAATCCCCTCTCGGGGCGGGGGTTCGACAACTGGTTCTCGACGCACCCTTCGACCGAGAACCGTATCGTCGAGTTGCAGAAGCTCGCGGCGGAGATGGGCGTCTCCGGCGGTGCGCCCGCGGCAGATGTCGCGACGGCCGAGCGCCCCTCGATCCTGCGTCCGAGCCGGCGCACGAGCGACAATCGTGGACCGTGGGGATGAAGGAGCGGCAAGGCCGAAGCGGCGGCAGTCGGCCGCCGAGCAGCAAGGCCGCACCTCGGGCACCACATCGCGGGAAGCCGCACGATCGTCCCGCGGCCGAGCGCAAAGTCCGAGAAAATGACGATCCACTTGCCGCCGGGCTTGCCGCACGGATCGCGGCCGCTGCGATTTGCGAAAGTGTCGTTGCACGGGGCCAGTCGTTCGACGATGCGGCGGACGCCTCGCCGCGCCTCGCCGTGCTCGAGCCCCGCGACCGCGCCTTCGCCCACCTCATTGCGCTGACGGTGCTGCGGCGCCTCTCCTCACTCGATGCGGCGATCAACCGGCATCTGAAGAGCGAGCTGCCGCGTGATGCCGCGCACGCGCGCACCATCCTCCGCGTTGCCGCCGCGCAGATCATCTACCTCGCAACGCCCCCGCACGCCGCCATCAGCCTCGCCGTCGACCAGTGCCGTCTCGATCGTCGCTCGAGCCGCTTCCGCGGGCTCGCCAACGCCGTGCTCCGGCGCATTGCGGAGCGTGTCGAGGCAGGACTAGAGCCGTCGGGGCCCGTACATCGCGACATCCCGGTCTGGCTCATGGCCCGCTGGCGAGCCGCCTACGGCGATGCGACGGCAGAGGCTATTGCCGCCGCGTCGCTCGTGGAGGCGCCTCTCGACCTCACCGTGAGATCCGATCCGCCCAAATGGGCCGAGCGGCTCTCCGGCACCGTGCTCGACACCGGCTCCGTGCGTCTAGCCGAAGCGCGTCGCGTGGACACGCTCGACGGCTTCGCGGAGGGCGCGTGGTGGGTGCAGGATGCGGCAGCAGCACTCCCGCCGCGGCTGCTGGGCGATGTGAAGGGGCGCCGCGTCGCCGATCTCTGCGCCGCACCCGGGGGCAAGACCGTGCTTCTGGCGGCGGCAGGCGCGCGGGTCACGGCCGTCGAGGCGTCCGAAAGCCGTGCGCGGCTGATCCGCGAAAACCTCGCGCGCCTGAAGCTCGATGCCGATGTCATCGTCGCCGATGTGCTCTCGCTCGAAATGAGCGAGACCTTCGACGCCGTCCTCCTCGACGCCCCGTGCACAGCGACGGGTACCATCCGCCGCCATCCGGATATCCTGCATCTGAAGCGTCCGAGCGACATCGCCAAGCTCGCCGAGTTGCAAGGGCGCCTGCTCGACAAGGCCTGGCGGCTCCTGAAGCGCGGCGGCGTACTCGTCTATTGCACCTGCTCGCTCGAGTCTGAGGAGGGAGTGCAGCAGATCGAACGATTGCTGGCGAGCCGCGCGCCAGTTGCGATCGAGCCGATCGCCGCGGGGGAGGCCGGCATCAAGGCGCCTTGGCTGACCCCTGCCGGCTACCTCCGCACGCTGCCCTTTCATACGCCAGAGCGCGTTCGTTCCGACGAAAGTATAACATTGCCGTTTTCGGGTAACGGCATGGATGGTTTCTTTGCTGCACGGCTCCGACGGCTTGGCATTCCTTCACCCTGATCAAGGGCCACAGACCCGGACATATCGCCGCAACTCGCTTCAATCCCCGAATACTGGCGAATGCCACATCCAGCAGTATTTCTGTTATTCTCCCGTGTTGTTGTCAGCAAATTATCCATGGAGTATCGAAGGATATAGAATGCGAGGTCGTGCTTGATTGATGAGATGCAGTATCGCCGGGGCAAATATCTGGATGCCTCAGCGCTTGTTACTGCTCAGAGTGGAGGAATCCATGGACGCCCAACCTAGACGCGAGCTGATCGAGCTCACGAGCGATATCGTGGCGTCCTACGTCGCCAAGAACCCCGTTGGACCGACTGATCTGCCAGGTCTCATCCAAAACGTGCACGATGCCCTGAAGCGCGCGCAGAACGGGGCGGCCGAGCCGATCCGCGACGAGCTACGCCCCGCGGTGCCCGTCAAACGCTCCGTAACCCCCGATCACATCGTCTGCCTCGAGGACGGGCAGAAGTTCAAGTCGCTGAAGCGGCATCTGCGCACGCGCTACAACATGTCGCCGGAAGAATATCGCGAGAAGTGGGGCCTCCCGCACGACTATCCGATGGTGGCACCGAACTATGCGGCAGCACGCTCTGAGCTCGCCAAGCGCATGGGGCTCGGCACGCGCAAGTGATCGGGCAGTGAGGGGCTCCCGC
>DAORNH010000026.1:15014-15355 GCA_035440865.1 Hyphomicrobiaceae bacterium
CGAGGCAGCCACGCCGATGCTCTGCAGCGATCATCGGCTCGAGCCGGGCCACCAATCGTCGGCGACCTGCGATGCTCGCGTCTCGTATGTCCGCGAGTTCAAAGGCACCGAGTCGGGCCAGATTGCGCTCGCGGCGATAGCGGCAGGCAAATTGACCGAACGCGCGCGATCTGCAGCATGCCAAGGTGCCGTCTCCGGAGCCGGAACGACAGCAAGCCTCGCACGGGGGAGGTCAGCGGGGATTTTCCAGTGGCGCTCAATAGAAGCAGCTTAGCCTGACGAGCCGGCCGCAGGCACGCCGTCACTCGACGACCTTCGGGACGACGAAGTAGCCGTCCTCC
>DAORNH010000026.1:15371-16042 GCA_035440865.1 Hyphomicrobiaceae bacterium
TGTCACGTCGGCGGCCTTCTCGCCGTCCGTCACGACGTCGGCGCGCGTGAAGAGCTTCATGTCGACGACGCGCGTCATCGGCTCGATGCCGTCCGTGTCGACCTCGTCGAGCTGCTTCACCCAGTCGAGAATGCCGACGAGCTCGCCGCGCAACTTCGGCACGTCCGCATCGGAGATGCGAATGCGGGCGAGGCGCGCGATGCGGCGCACGGTCTTCTCGTCGACGTCCATGGGCTGATCCTGCTGACTGGTCACACCCTAAATAGCGACCGGGCCTGCGGCGCGCAACACTCGCCGAACAGGCTCGTCGTCACGCCGGGCGCCGATAGGCGAGCGCGCCATCGCCAAGGTCCCAATAGACCGACGTGACGATCCCGAGGCCCGTTCGCGTCAAAGGCAGCAGCAAATGTTCGTTCGGCGCATGCTGCGAGCACCCCGCATAGGAGAGCGGCAGCCAGGCGCAAGGCATACCGACGAGGTACTGCATGATCCACGTCATGTTCGAGCCCCCGCCGTTGGGGAGCACGCGGCAGCGATCGCCGGCAGCTCGCGAGACTGCATCCCGCATCCAGAGCGCGAACGGATGATTGTGGTCCGTGCGGCTTGCCGTGAAGAGCTCGCTCGCCCCGTTTGGCGGCCCGCTCACCTCGACCATGCCGAAGCCGTGGTTC
>DAORNH010000026.1:16270-18479 GCA_035440865.1 Hyphomicrobiaceae bacterium
TGCAGCACTTCGCGCACACCGTCTGGGATCAGCGGCCGCCAGGCCTCGACAAGGATGCGTCCGCGCCGGTCGGCGATGCTCGCCAGCGCATGCGCAAGGATCGTCCCCGGATTGGCGAGGAGCCCTCCCCAGTTCCCCGAGTGGTGGCCACCATCGCGGAGCCGGACCTTCAGCTCGAACGTCGCAGCACCCCGGTTGCCGAGCGTGATGTTGGGATGGCTGATCTCCGTACGCGGCCCGTCGGAGGCGAAGAAGCCGTCGGCAGCGAAATCCGCCTTATTGGCCGCAACGATCTGGTCGAGGCCGGGACTGCCCGTCTCCTCGCCCATCTCGATCAAGAATTTCGAATTGAAGCCGAGCCGCCCGCGCGTCGCGATGACGGCCCCGATGGCCGCGATGTGGGCGAGATGCTGGCCCTTGTTGTCGACAACGCCGCGGCCGTAGGCGCGCTCGCCGTCGAGGGTGACGCGCCAGGGGTCGCGCCCCTCGGCCCAGCGCCCCGCCATGCCGAGCACGACATCGCCGTGACCGTACCCGATGATCGTCGGCAAGGCCGGGTCCTCGATACGGGTCGCCAGCAGCACCGGGCCGGCGCCTCCCTTCGGGTTATCGTAGATGCGGCACGTGTAGCCGAGGCGCCCGAAGCGCGGCGTCATCTCGCGATCGAGGTAGCGGCGGAGGTCCCCCTGCCGCTCCGGGTTCTGGCTCTCGGTCGGTACCGCGACGAGCGCCGCGAGATCGGCGAGGTAGCCGCCTTGGTGATCGTCGAAATAGGAGAGAGCCTGCGACAAGGCCTCGTCCCGTGTCGATCGAGACATCGTTGATCTCCGTTCAAGCGGGGCGTCTGCCCCACGCTCGTGTCCAGCGGCTTTGGCTATCACGGTGGCGGCGCAGCGCACAGCGTCTGGAAAGCTGACCCAATGTCCCGCTGACCGCCAAGAACGGCAGCAGTTTCGATGCAGCAGCCATGGTCGAGTAAATCGATGCCTGCCTCGGATGCTTGTCGACTATGGCGCAGCCCGAAGGCCGGGGCCGAGTGTCAATCGGACCCTGCCTGAGCAAGTCCGCCATGTCGCCATTGCGAAGGATGTTGCTCTCAAATAGCCTGCAATCGCCGTCGACCGGTTCGGAACGGGGAGAGAAGCGCAATGACGTCGATGAAGCCAACCATGGGCGCTGTTTGCGCTCTTGTCCTCGCCGGTTCGGCTCTAGGCTGCGGTGACTCCAACAACACCAAGCCACCGGTCGCAGGAGATTCCCCTCCACCCGCCTTGATCGGATCGTGGGACCTGGTCCATCAGGATCGCGTCAATGACGTCGCCGCGCAGAAGATCGTGGTGACCTTCACACCGGACGGCAAGCATACGTGGGGGCCGGTCATGAGCAAATGCACCTATAGGTTCAAGAAACCAGACAAGCTGATCATCGACTGCACGAAGAGCGTCGCAGGTGCCGAGTTCGAGTACATCCTCACAAGTGTCGACGCCACGGACCTCGTGCTGACCAATCCCGCGACCAACCCCGACCAGGTGAACAAGCTGAAACGAAAATAGACGCGTCGGATCGCTAGGCTCGGGATCTCCTAGCCCCTCACCGCTTCCGCCGCGACAGCACCACGACGGCTTCGAGGTGCGGCGTAAAGAGGAACTGGTCGATTGGCGTTGCGCGCTCGATCGCGTAGCCGCCAGCGGCCAGCACCGCGAGATCGCGGACGAGCGTCGCCGGATTGCAGGAGACAGCGATCACGCGTGGCACTTTCGAGCGGGCGAGCGCCTCGGCCTGGCTCTTGGCCCCGACGCGCGGCGGATCGAGCACAACGACATCGAACTGGTCGAGCTCGCGCGGCGAGAGCGGGTCGCGCATCAGGTCACGCGCTCTCACCTCGATCGGCTTCAGGCCGGGATTGCGCCGCCCGGCCTCCTCGATCGCGGCGAGCGCCGAGCGGTCGTTGTCGATCGCCATGACGCGACCGAGCCGCGCGAGCGGCAGCGCGAACGTGCCGACACCGGCAAAGAGATCGGCGAACCGCCCACCGCGGCAGGCGCCGGCGAGCACCTCGCTGCGCATCGCCTGCTCGGCCATCTCCACGGCCTGCACGAATGTGCCGGGCGGTGGCGTCACGCGGACACCGCCGAGATCGAGCTCGGGCCGCGCTGTCATGAGACAGAGCTCGCGCCCGATGGTGAGCCTCGCGATCCGATGCGCGTCC
>DAORNH010000026.1:18529-18871 GCA_035440865.1 Hyphomicrobiaceae bacterium
CGCCGATCACGACATCGAGGCCCGTTACTGTCGAAAGCACCGTGACGCGCCCGGCGGTCGTTCCCTCGAGGACATGCCCCAGAATTTGGCGGAGCCCCGGGATCGCCGCCATGATCTCCGGCCGCATCACCGCGCAGTCGCGCAAATCGACGAGCGCGTGCGAGGCGAGGCCATGGAAGCCGATCGCGACCGAACCATCACGGCGCACGGCCGTCAGCACGGCGCGCCGCCGCGAGCGCGCCTCGATCATGACGAGCGGCGCGATCGCATCTACGGGGAGCCCGGCCCTGCGAAAGGCAGCGGCGAGCAGTCCGCCTTTCCAGTCGGCATAGATAGCGTCGG
>DAORNH010000026.1:18934-19227 GCA_035440865.1 Hyphomicrobiaceae bacterium
CGCCGCTCCGGGCTCGGCGGGCCTGCAAGCGTCGCGGGCTCCCTGGCGCCAAGCCGCCACCGCTCGCCAGGCAGCGCGCCCGCGATGATTTCGGCGCCGGGGCCCGCGCCGATCCCGTCTCCCGAGCTGCCGAGACGCTCGACCTCGATCACGCGCGCCGCACTCATGGCCCGATTGCCCCCACCAGAAACTCGACATTCTTCTCGCGCTCGATTGGCTCCCAGCGCTCAACGCCGTGCACCGCCCAACCGAGCGCACCGAGCATCGCGGAGACGCCATCCACGGCATCCTGC
>DAORNH010000026.1:19296-21164 GCA_035440865.1 Hyphomicrobiaceae bacterium
CTGGGGTTTCACGAGAGCGATCAGGCAGGCTTGCGGTCGAGCGAGCGCGAGAGCCGCTGGCAGCGCCTTAGCGAGCGAAATGAAACTCACATCGGCAACAATCAGGTCGATCGGGTCGGGAATGAGGTCCGCCGTGATCTCGCGGCAGTCCGTGCTTTCGTGCGCGACGACGCGCGGGTCGGCCCGGAGGCGAGCGTGAAGCTGATCTCGCCCCACGTCGACCGCATGGATGCGCGCCGCGCCCCGCGACAGCAGCACATCGGTGAAGCCGCCCGTAGACGCCCCGATATCAAGCGCGGACCGGCCAGACGGGTCGAAGGGCGCGCCGAAAGCATCGAGAGCCAGGATCAACTTGTCGCCGCCGAGAGAGACGTGGCGCCCGCGCCTTCCCGCCAGCGTGATGAGGGCTGCCGCGCTGACCGTGCGGCTCGCCTTCAGCTCGACAGTCCCATTCACCGTCACCTCGCCAGCGAGCACCAGTGCGCGCGCCCGCGAGCGACTGGGCGCGAGTTGGCGGCAGACCAAGGCCTCGTCGAGGCGCATGCACGGGACTCCATGGAGCGGCGGCGACCCGGAGGTTATAGTTGAAAGCGGCGGACGAAAAAACGTCATGCCGCTCGCCGTCCAGACGCCTCTCGCCTGCGTATTGACACATGGTGGCCAACCGCCCCAACGGACAACCGCACCTGGAGGACCCAAGATATGGACCGTCGTCAAAGCCTGAAGCTCATGCTCGGCGCCGCCGGCGCCCTCGCCGCCCCAGCCATCATCGGCCGTGCGCCCGCGCTCGCCCAGGCTCCGAAGGCCGCGCCTGCCTTCACGCTGCCGCCGCTCGGCTACGCCTACGAGGCGCTTGAGCCGCACATCGATGCAGCCACAATGGGCTTCCACCACAAGAACCACCACAATGCCTTCATCGGCATCCTCAACGCGCAGGTCGAGAAATGGCCCGACCTCGCCAAGAAGCCGATTGCCGAGATAATTTCGAACCTGTCGGCGGTGCCCGAGGGCGTGCGCACACCCGTCCGCAATGCCGGCGGCGGCCACTGGAACCACACCTTCTTCTGGGATCTGATGACGCCCGGCGGCCCGAAGGCGCCGACCACCGAGGTTGCTGCCGCCATCACAGCGGCCTTCGGCTCGTTCGAGAAGATGACAGAGGCCGTCAACCAGGCCGGCATGACGCGCTTCGGTTCGGGCTGGGCCTGGCTCGTGGTCGGCAAGGACAAGAAGCTCGCAGCCGTCAACACTCCCTACCAGGACACGCCGCACATGGACCTCGGTGTGAAGCCGATCCTCGGCGTCGACGTCTGGGAGCACGCCTACTACCTGAAGCACCAGTATCGCCGCGGCGACTACCTCAAGGCCTGGTGGAATACGGTGAACTGGAACAAGGTCGCGGCCAACTTCAAGGGCGCGATGGCGTGACACAGCACGGCGCCGGCCGCGGAACGCGAGGCCGGCGCCGCGCAATCTGATCAGCGCCGGCCGCCGAAGATCGACTTGATCACGGAATTCTTGATCTGATTGAAGACGCTGCGCGCAATCGAGCGGGTCACGTCCTGGGCGACGTTCTCTGCCATCGACCTGCCGCCGCGCGGCCCTTTGCCGAAAACCGTATTGCTCCAGCTGTTGGCGTTGGCCTCCTTCTGGCGCGTCTCCTCTTCGGCCGCGGCTGATGCCGCCCCGGCCTTTTTCTGGAGCATCTCGTACGCGCTCTCGCGGTCGAGTGCCTCCTCGTACTTCCCGTAGTGCAGGCTATACTGGATGCAGCCCTGCCGCTCCTCGGGCGTCACCGGGCCGATGCGGCCGAGCGGCGGGCGGATCAGCGTCCGCTGCACCACCGACGGAATGCCCTTGGCCTCCAG
>DAORNH010000026.1:21228-23769 GCA_035440865.1 Hyphomicrobiaceae bacterium
CGGAAGGTTTCGGCCGCCGCGCGGATCGCCTTCTGCTCGACGGGCGTGAAGGCACGCAGCGCATGCTGCACGCGGTTGCCGAGCTGGGCCGACACTGAATTCGGCACATCGCGCGGGTTCTGCGTCACATAGTAGACGCCGACGCCCTTCGAGCGGATGAGACGCGTCACGCGCTCCACCTGCTCGAGCAGCGCCTTCGGCGCCTCGTTGAACAGGAGATGCGCCTCGTCGAAGAAGAAGACGAGCTTCGGCTTCTGCGGGTCGCCGATCTCGGGGAGCTTGTCGAAAAGGCTCGAGAGCATCCAGAGGAGAAACGTCGCGTAGAGGCGCGGCGTCTTCATCAGCCGGTCGGCGGAGAGAATGTTGACGATGCCGCGGCCGTCGGGCGCGTGCCTGATGAAATCGTTGATGTCGAGCGCTGGCTCGCCGAAGAAATTGTTGGCGCCCTGCTCCTCGAGGACCAGGAGGCGGCGCTGGATCGCACCGACCGATGTCGCGGCGGCATTGCCGTACTTCGACTGCAGCTCCTTGCTGCGCTGGCCAACGTCGTTGACCATCGCGCGGAGGTCCTTGAGGTCGAGCAGCGGCATCTTTTCGTCCGCGGCGACGCGGAACATGATATTGAGGACGCCTTCCTGCACCTCGTTGAGCTCGAGGAGCCGCGAGAGCAGCAGCGGCCCCATCTCCTGCACGGTCGCGCGGACGGGATGGCCATGCTCGCCAAAGATGTCCCAGAACACGGTCGGGAAGGCCGTGTTGTCATAGGAGGAAAGCCCGACCTCCTTGGCCCGCTTCAGGAGGAAATCCTTCGGCTCGCCGACGGCCGCGATGCCCGAGAGATCGCCCTTGATGTCGGAGGCAAATACCGGGACGCCCGCCGCCGAGAAGCCCTCGGCCAACACCTGCAGCGTCACCGTCTTTCCAGTTCCGGTTGCACCCGTGACGAGGCCGTGCCGGTTCGCAAGCTTCAGCTCCAGGTACTCGGGCTTGACGCTCTGGCCGATGAAGATGAGCCCGTCCTTCAACGGACCATCGGAGGCTGATTGGCTTGCCATGGCGCATTCCCTCGCTCGGATGCGGCTTCCCGGATGCAGCGTCGCGACCGACTCGCCGGCCGCGAAATGACGCGATCACATGGCATGGCGCGGCCCCATTTGCAAACGCCGGTTGCATGCGCAAAGGCCCAAACGTGGTAGCAGCTCACGGCGCGTCCAGAGCCGGGTTGTGCAGCGCATGAAGCGCACACCACGTCGCTCTAGCGCCGGCATTCGTTCTTTGCTAAGAGGCCTCGCGTGATAGTCGCATGGTAACCGGGCCTCCAGGGTCCGGCAGGACGGTCGCAGGGGTATTCCGCGGTAGCTCAACGGTAGAGCAACCGGCTGTTAACCGGTTGGTTGTAGGTTCGAATCCTACCCGCGGAGCCAAATCTCGCAGGCCACGTTACATTTCTACCAGCGAGAGAAGCCTGCGCCCGGGGCGGCCCCCGCGCGCGTAAGGCGCGCTCCGCCAGAAGTGCCCCGGTCGGGTCTGGGCGAAAGCCCAGTCGCGATGCGAACCGTGGCCGCATACAGCCCCAATTGATTTGCGGACGATCCGCCAACCTGCCATCCCTGTCGCGAACCTGTTCATCCCCCGATGAAGCCGGACGCTCGCGATGTCAGATCACACACATCACCACGACTGCTGTGCCCACGACCATCATCACGGTCACGCACTTCCTGCAGAGCCGGCAACCAACGCCCTCCTGAGCGCGCGGCGGCTCACGCTGAAGCGCGGGCAGCGCGTAGTGCTCGACAGCGTCGATATCGACATTCGCGCGGGCGAGATCGTCACGCTGATCGGGCCGAACGGCGCGGGCAAGACGACACTCGTCCGCGTTCTGCTCGGCCTCGAGACCGCCGACAGCGGCCTCATTCGCCGCAAGCCCGACCTCGTGATCGGCTATGCGCCGCAGCGCTTCGATCTCGATCCGGCTATCCCGATGACGGTTGCACGCTTCCTCGCGACGGCTGCGACGCGATTCCGCGATGCGCGCGATGTGCCCGTCGCGGCGCTCCTGGCAGAGGTCGGCGCGAGCGCCCTCGCGGAACGCCAGATCGCCCGCCTCTCGGGTGGCGAGTTGCAGCGCGTGATCCTTGCGCATGCGCTGGCCCGCAAGCCCGAGCTCCTGGTGCTCGACGAGCCGGTGCGCGGCGTCGATTATCTCGGCGAGGCCGACCTCTACATGCTGATAGGCCGCATCCGCTCCGAGCGCGGGCTCGGCGTGCTGCTCGTCAGCCACGATCTCCACGTGGTGATGGCCAACAGCGACCGCGTCATCTGCCTCAACCGTCACGTCTGCTGCCAGGGCATCCCGCATACGGTCGCGCAGCATCCCGAGTATGTGCGCCTCTTCGGCCCCGAGGCCGCACGGGCACTGGCGGTCTACCACCACCACCACGATCACGTGCACGATCTCGCGGGCGCCGCGATGGCCGCCGCGAAGGACGAGCGCTGACGTTCAAGCGGGCTTCGACGCGGCTATCGGCGTGGCCGCCGGTT
>DAORNH010000027.1:0-7973 GCA_035440865.1 Hyphomicrobiaceae bacterium
GGCAGCTCGAAGTCGAAGAGATCGGTGCGCATCTCAGCCGAGCCGGTCGCCGCGCCGCAGCTGAAACCCGCGCAGCAACTCCTCCGCCGACATCGGCCGCTTGCCGGCGCGCTGCACCTCGACCAGCCGGACTGCGCCCGATCCGCAGGCGACCGTCAGGCGATCATCGAGCAGCTCGCCTGCAGGGCCGCGGCCGGCCGTGATCTCGGCACGGATCACCTTCAGCCGCTCGCGTGCGCCAGCCGGCCCCGCTTCGAGCCAGGCGCCGGGAAACGGCGACAGGCCGTGAATGTGATTGAGCACCTCGCGCGCCGGGCGGCCAAGATCAATGCGCGCCTCGGCCTTTTCGATCTTTGCGGCGTAGGTGACACCCTCGGCCGGTTGCGGCGTCTCGGTGAGGCTGCCGCGCTCGAGCGCCGCCAGCGCCCGAACCATCAAGCCTGCACCTTGGCGAGCGAGCAGATCGTGAAGATCGCCCGCCGTCATCGCGGGCGTGATCTCGACGCGCTCGACGAGGCAGACCGGACCTGTATCGAGGCCCGCTTCCATGCGCATCACGCACGCTGCCGTCTCGTGATCGCCAGCCATGATCGCGCGCTGGATTGGCGCCGCTCCCCGCCAGCGCGGCAGGAGCGACGCGTGCAGGTTGAAGCAGCCGAGCCGCGGCGCATCGAGCACGGCTTGCGGCAGAATAAGGCCATAGGCGACAACCACCGCAACATCGGTGCCGAGCGCCTTCAGCGCCGCCTGCTCTTCCTCGCTCCTCAAACTCCGCGGCGTGCGCACCTCAAGGCCCGATGCCAAGGCGAACTCATGCACGGGCGAGCGCGACTCGGCCAAACCGCGTCCTGCAGGCCTCGGCGGCTGCGAATACACAGCGGCGACGTCGTGGCCTGCGGCCAAGCACTCCGAGAGCGTCGGCACGGCGAAGTCGGGCGTACCCATGAAGATGATGCGAAGGGTCATGGCGCTATTTCGGCGCCCTCCTGGGCGGGGTCAAGAGTTAGAGCCATCGCGAAGCCTGGACCAGCGGCGGCTCGGTTGATCCGAATGCGTATCGCTTCGGCAACGCCAGAACGGCAATCGTCGATCATGGGGAGCATTTCAAGACTGATCACACGTTGCCCGATGTAGAACATGATAACTGAAGCCCGTGGTGCGCGTATGACCTGGGACAGGGAACGGTCTCGCATGACGTTCACGAAGCTCCTGCTGAATTCGGCCGCCGGCGCGCTCTTGGCCTCCACCATCGCCAACGGAGCAGCCGCACAGACCTTCGACGTGAAGCCCGTCGAGGTCACGAAAGGTGCGCTCGATTTCGGTATCGACAACACGTTCCATCGCGGCGTCCCCCACGATCGCGGCTCGGACATCAATCGCAGCGCGCACGATATCGGGCTCGACTACGGACTGCTCGCGTGGTGGCGCATCTCCGGCGTCATAAAGCTTGAAAATGTCGAGGAAGACGAGCTCAGGGCCTCGCGCGTCGCTTTCGAGAACCTGTTCGTGCTCCGCCCGGTCGACGACAGGAAGCCCTTCGACATCGGCCTCGGCTGGTTCACCGCGGTCGAGGCCTCGATCCATCCCGACACGACGAACGCGCTGGTGTTCGGCCCGATCGTCGCGATCAAGTCGGACAAGATCGTTTTCACTGCCAACCCGTTCTTCGAGCAGACTTTCGGCCGCAACAGCGTTGACGGCATTGCCTTCACATACGGCTGGAACGCGAAGTACGAGATCCGCGAGGGCTTCGCGCTCGGCATCGAGGGCTACGGCCTCATCGAGAACATTGGCAATCCGCCGCCCTGGAGCGAGCAGGAGCACCGCATCGGCCCCGCGATCTTCACCGAGTTCAAACTCGGCAACGGCCTCACGATCGCTCCCGATATCGGGCTGCTATTCGGGATGACACATGCCACTCCCGACGTCGCGCTGAAGCTCAACATCGGCGTGCCGCTGATCAAGCCTGCGGGCGGCTGATCGATCATCGGGCACACCTCAGCCCCGCATCCTCGCTCCAAGCGGATCATACATCGGCACGAGGCTCGCGACTGCCGGGCAGCGCTCGCCCGCGACCTCGATCTCGAAGCGGCGCGCGGCGATCTGGTGGCCAGTCTCGCCGCGCTCGATCGGCACATAGCCAAGCCCGATCGCGGCGCCGAGATGATGGCCGTAGGCGCCCGACGTCAGATAGCCGACGACCTTGCCCGACTCGATGATCGGCTCGGTATGATAAAGCAGCGGTTCGGGGCTAGCGAGCTTCAGCTGAACGAGCCGCCGGGTGAGGCCCGCCTCGCGTTTCGCTGTGACGGCATCTCGCCCGATGAAGGCGCCGAATCGACCCGCCGGCTTCTCAGTCTTGACTGCAAACCCGAGACCCGCCTCGAGCACGTGGTCGTCCTCGCCGATGTCATGACCGAAATGCCGGAAGGCCTTCTCGACGCGCAGGCTCTCCATTGCCAGCGTGCCGACGAGCGTAAGGCCGAAGGCCTCGCCCGCAGCCGTGACCGTCGAGAACACATGCCGCACGAACTCGGTCGGCATGTAGAGTTCGTAGCCGAGCTCGCCGACGTAGCTCACGCGATGCGCCCTGACCGGCGCCATGCCGACGTCGATCATGCGGGTGGTTGCGAAGGGGAACATGGTGTTTGAGAGATCGGCCGTCGTCAGCCCCTGCAGCATCTCGCGCGAGCGCGGCCCCATCACGGCAAGGCAGGCTTCCCCGCTCGTCACATCCAGCGAGACGCAGCGCGCGTCGGCCGGCGTATGGCGGCGCAGCCATTCGAGATCACGGAGCACGGTCGCCGTCGACGTGATCACCAGGAACGAGGTCTCCGAAAGCCGAGTCACGGTGAGGTCGGCCTCGATGCCGCCGCGCCGATTGAGCCAGGTCGTATAGACGATGCGGCCGGGCGGCACGGCGACGTCGTTCGCCGAGATGCGCTGGAGGACCGCTTCAGCGTCTGCGCCCTCGACTCGGATCTTGCCGAACGTGCTCATGTCGAGCAGCCCGACGCCGGTCCGCACCGCCCTATGCTCGGCAGCGACATTGGCAAACCACGGCTGGCGCCTCCAGCCATGAGAATAGTCTGGCGCCTTCCCAGCAGTGCGCTCGGCTTTCGAGAGGAACCAGTGGGCTCGCTCCCAGCCCGCCGTCTCGCCAAAGGCGCCGCCATGCGCCTTCAATTGGTCGTAGAGCGGCGTGTGGCGCACGCCGCGAGCGCTCGCGAACTGGCGGCCTGGATAATGATCTGCGTAGAGCAGTCCGAGCGTCTCCGTCACGCGGGTGGTGATGAAGCTCCGCGTCGCCTGATACGGGAACGTGCGCCGGACATCGACAGCCCAGAGGTCGAACGGCGGCTCGCCGGCAACGATCCACTCCGCGAGTGCCTTGCCGGCCCCGCCGACTGGATGCCAATCGAGTTGAAGCCGCAGGCAACGTAGAGCCCGGCGACACCGCGCGCCGCGCCGAGCAGATAGCGGTTGTCGTGCGTGAAACTCTCAGGCCCGTTGAAGAACGTGTGGATGCCGAGCTTCTCGAGGATCGGCAGCCGTTTCGAGGCCGTCTCCAGGATCGGCGCGAAATGCTCCATGTCCTCAGGCAGCTGGTCGAAGCAGAAGCTCTCGGGAATGCCGCCGACGGCCCAGGGCTTCGCCTTCGGCTCGAAGCAGCCGAGCAGGATCTTGCCCGCGTCCTCCTTGTAGTAGGCGCACTCGTCGGGCACGCGCAGCACCGGCAGGTTGCGCGGGATATCTGAACTTGCCTCGGTGACAATGTAGAAGTGCTCGCAGGCCTGCAGCGGGAGCGCCAAGCCCGCCATGCGGCCGACCTCGGCGCCCCACATGCCGGCCGCGTTGACGATCACCTCGGCTGAGATCGGTCCGTGCTCGGTCGTGACCCCTTTCACGCGGCCCTCGACCAGCGTGATGCCCGTCACCTTGGTGTTCTCGAAGATTTTCACACCCTTCTGCCGCGCGCCCTTGGCCATGGCGAGCGCGACGTTGGCCGGGTCCGCCTGACCGTCGGTCGGCAGGAAGAACGCGCCTTTTGCATCGCCGACGTTGAGAAGTGGATGGCGGCGGCGCGCCTCAGCGAGCGAGATCGGCTCGACAGGCACGCCATATGATCGCGCCATGGAGGCCGCGCGCTTCAGCTCCTCGAGGCGGTCCTCGGTCAAGGCGACCGACATAGAGCCGACTCGCTTGAAGCCGGTGGACACGCCCGTCTCTTCCTCGATGCGCGAATAGAGCTCCTGTGTATATCGCGCGAGCTTGGTCATGTTGGAAGTGGCCCGCAGCTGGCCGATGAGGCCCGCCGCGTGCCACGTCGTCCCGGAGGTCAACTGCTTCCTTTCGAGCAGCACGACGTCGGTCCAGCCCAAGTGCGCGAGGTGGTACGCCACCGAGCAGCCGACGACGCCGCCACCAATGATGACAACACGAACCGTGTCAGGCAGGCGCGGGGGCGTGGACATGTGCGGGCTCGGCTGGTTTGGGTGAGAAACCCTACAGGCGCATGCCCGAGCGCGCTACCCACCGCGGAGCAGGTGGGGAGCATCACGGAGCCAGTTGCCGCCTGCCGCTGAATACGAACGTGGCGCCACCCAGCCCGAGTGGCGCCACGAAATTGGCTGGCAGTCACTTTCCGTTACGCCTTCGGCTTCACGGCCTCGCGGCTCGCGGCCTGGACGGCGGCCTGCACCTTTTCGAAGGCACGCACCTCGATCTGGCGGACGCGCTCGCGGCTGACCCCGAACTCGGCCGACAGGTCCTCGAGCGTTGCCGGCTCGTCGCGGAGCCGGCGCGCCTCGAAGATGCGCTTCTCGCGGTCGTTGAGGCCGGTCAGCGCCTTGGCGAGGAAGCCGCGTCGCAAGTCGCCTTCTTCGCGGTCGGCGAGCACCTCCTCCTGGCTCGGCGCGTCGTCCTCGAGCCAATCCTGCCACTCGCCGCCCGCCGGGGTATCGGCACGGCGCGGCGCGTTCGACGACATGTCGCCGGCGAGACGCCGGTTCATGTTGACTACGTCCTCCTCGGGCACCTGCAGCTTGGTCGCGATGGCCTTGACGTGCTCAGGCTTGAGATCGCCGTCCTCCAGGGCCTGCAGCTCGCTCTTGGCGCGGCGCAAGTTGAAGAACAGCTTCTTCTGGGCCGCGGTCGTGCCCATCTTCACGAGGCTCCACGAGCGCAGGATGTATTCCTGGATCGACGCACGGATCCACCACATCGCGTAGGTCGCGAGACGGAAGCCCTTGTCCGGCTCGAAGCGCTTCACGGCCTGCATGAGGCCGACGTTGCCTTCCTGAATGACTTCGCCGATCGGCAGTCCGTAGCCGCGATAGCCCATGGCGATGCGCGCAACGAGACGAAGGTGCGACGTGATCAGTGTTTGCGCCGCCGCCGGGTCCTGGTGCTCGACCCAGCGCTTCGCCAACATGTACTCCTGCTGCGGCTCGAGCATGGGAAAGCGCCGGATCTCCTCGAGATACCGGGTCAGCCCGCCAGCTCCGCCTGCGATGCTTGGAAGCGCCTTGGTGCTCATCTTCTTTCCGGCGCTGGCTCGGCTTTTCAGCCGCTCCTCGCGCCGCTCCCTCTGGGATCGTGACCGTCTACGCTCGTCGTCGAAAGTCTCGTGCTCTACTAGGGTCTTAGCCTGCTCCCCTGCTCTCGTTCAAACCACGTTGCTGTGTGCTCCCCTTCACCAACGATCACGTCGGGGCGAGGAGATGGTGATAAGCTTTTCTACGAACAAGTCCTCACCGCGGATTTTTCACATGCCCTCAAAACGATGAAACGAGGTGCATCCGTCGATCAAAGGTGAACCGCTCATGTATGTTTGACGGCTCATCTGCTCCGATCCTTGGGTTGAGCGTGCCGTGTACTCGATGCCAGAAGCCTCAAGAGTGGACGCCAAACCACCGGGCGGCCGACGCTGCTCGTGCTCAAGTGCTGAACATGCTCCACGGAGAGCCGCTTTTTGCGAGTTCGTCTCGGGCGTCGGCTGTTGCAGGCGCGCAGCCACAGTGTGACCGTAAGGCACGCCTGAGCATCAGATAGAGGTCACGCGAAGTAGCGACCGAGGAACGCCTCATAGATCCGTGTCAGCGCTTCGAGGTCGGCGACGGCCACCCGCTCGTCGACATGATGCGCAAGCGCGTTGGTAAGCCCGAACTCGATCACGGGGCAATAGGCCTGTATGAATCGCGCGTCCGAGGTGCCGCCGTTGGTCGTGAGCGCCGGCGTGCGCCCTGTGACCTGCATGACGGCCGCCCTCATATGATCGACCAGCGGACCCGGCTTCGTGAGGAACACATCGCCTGTCCCGGAGAAGCCGAGCTTGTATTGGGCTTCCACCTCGACCGCTGCGGCGGCGCACGTCTCGCGGAGCAGCGCCTCGAGCCGCGGGCGCGTCCAGCGCGTGTTGTAACGGATGTTGAACTTGGCGCGCGCCTCGGACGGGATCACGTTCGTCGCCGTGTTGGGAACCGAGATCACCGTGATTTCCAGGTTCGAGGGCTCGAAATCGGGCGTGCCGTCGTCGAGGATCAGCCCGTCGATGTGCTCGAGCATGCCGATGAGCTTCGGCACAGGATTGTCGGCGAGTTGCGGATAGGCGACGTGCCCTTGCTTACCCGCGACGACGAGTTCGCCGTTCAGCGACCCGCGCCGGCCGATCTTGATCTCCTCGCCGAGTTGCTTCGGATTGGAGGGTTCGCCGACGATCGCAGCCTCCATCGTCTCGCCGCGCCGAGCCATCCAGTCGAGCACCTTCATGGTGCCGTTGATCGACGGGCCTTCCTCGTCGCCCGTGATCAGGAATGAGATCGAGCCCGGGATTGCACCGCCCCGCGACTTCAGATGCCGCGCGGTCGCCGCCATGAAGCAGGCGATCGCGCCCTTCATGTCCACCGCACCACGGCCGTGCAGCAGCCCATCGCGGATCTCGCCTGAGAACGGCGGCAGCGCCCACGCCTTGGGATCGCCTGGGGGAACGACGTCGGTATGCCCGGCAAAGCAGAGGTTGGGCTTCCCCGTGCCGAGCCGCGTGTAGAGGTTCTCGACGTCGGGCGTGCCAGGCTCCGTCATCGTGAGGCGATGACTGGTAAAGCCGAGCGGGCCGAGGACATCGGCGATCAGTGAAAGCGCGCCGCCCTCGTCGGGTGTCACGCTCTGGCAGCGGATGAGCGCGGCTGCAAGGGCAACGGGGTCGGTCGCATCGATGGGCATGGGGTTCGCCGCGGCTTTTGAGGTCCAGAAGTCAACTATCAGTGGAACAGACGAGGGTCACGGGGATTTCCCAACCGGGGCCCGCGCCACCACCACGCGCGGTCGCTCGGAGAGGTCGCGCCTGACGCCGCCGACAAGCTCGAGCCCGGCACTGAACATCAGCGCCGAGACGGCCGGCCCCTGGATATCGCCGATCTCGAAAGCGACGAGCCCGCCAGGGGCCAGATGCTGCGCCACGCCGGCGACGATCGCACGGTAGGCATCGAGGCCGTCGCCGCCGCCGTCGAGTGCAGCTCGCGGATCGTGGTTGCGTACCTCGGGATCGAGACCGGCGATCTCGCCCGTCGGAATGTAAGGCGGGTTCGAGACGATCACGTCGAAGCGCCCCGACACGCCGGCGAACCAGTCGCTTTCGATCCAGGCGACGCGATCATTGAGGCCGAGCTGCTCGCCATTCCGCCGCGCGATCTGGAGGGCTGCCGCACTGCGATCGACGCCCACACCCCTCGCCGACGGCCGCTCGTGCAGCAGTGCCAGCAGGATCGCGCCGGAGCCGGTGCCGAGATCGAGGATGCGCAGCGGAGCCGCAGCTCCGGCGTCGGCGGTCGCCTCCAGAACCACATCGACAAGCGTCTCGGTATCGGGCCGCGGATCGAGTACCGCGGGACCGATCTGCAATTCGAGGCCATAGAACGCGCGCTGCCCGAGAATTCGCCAGACCGGCTCGCGGGCGAGGCGGCGCGTGAGTG
>DAORNH010000027.1:7983-9711 GCA_035440865.1 Hyphomicrobiaceae bacterium
CGCCACCAGCCGATCCGCCAGCGCCCCGACCGGCTCCTCGCCCCGCGCGACGAGATCGATCCATGCGAGGCCGAGAATTCCCGCCACCAGATGATCGGCGTCGCCTTCAGCACCATCGATGCCGGCCGCGGCGAGCTCACGCGCGATCAGCTGCCGGGCTTCAGCGCGCGACATTCCCCCGCTGATCGGCCGCGGGCCACGGCTCATGCGCCCGCCTGCTCGTTCATTTCGGCGAGCAGCGTCGCCTGATGGTCGGTGATCAGCGCCTCGACGAGCTCGTCGAGCGCGGTACCATCGAGGACGGCCGGCAGCTTGTGCAGCGTCAGATTGATTCGATGATCGGTGACGCGCCCCTGCGGAAAATTGTAGGTGCGGATGCGCTGCGAGCGGTCGCCTGAGCCGACCTGGCCCTTGCGCTGCGCCGCGCGCTCGTCTGCCGCCTTCTGCCGCGTGAACTCGAAGAGACGCGAGCGCAGCACGCCCATGGCGGTACGCCGGTTCTGATGCTGCGATTTCTCCGACGAGGTGACGACGATGCCGGTCGGCAGATGCGTGATGCGGACTGCCGATTCCGTCTTGTTGACGTTCTGCCCACCTGGCCCAGAGGAACGCATCGTATCGATGCGCAGGTCCTCGGCCTTGATCTCGACGTCGATCTCTTCGGCTTCGGGCAGCACCGCGACCGTCGCCGCGGACGTGTGGATGCGTCCGCTCGCCTCCGTCTGCGGCACGCGCTGCACGCGATGCACGCCGGACTCGAATTTGAGGCGCGCGAACACGCCGCTTCCCGTAATGCTGGCGACAACCTCCTTCAAGCCGCCGAGATCGTTCTCGGACATCGAGATGACCTCGGTCTTCCAGCCGCGGAGGTCGGCATAGCGCGAGTACATGCGGAAGAGATCGCCTGCAAACAGCGCGGCTTCATCGCCGCCGGTTCCCGCGCGCACCTCCAGGATGATGCTGCGCTCGTCCGCAGCGTCCTTGGGAAGCAGCTGGACCTTGAGTGTCTCGCCAAGCTCCGCAAGCCGCGGCTCGATTGCTCCAATCTCCTCGCGTGCCATGCTGGCCAGTTCGCCGTCCGCACCTGCCGCCATCTCGCGCGCGCTGGCGAGTTCGCCTTCAAGGCGCTGCAGCTCGCGAATGCTTGCAACCACCGGATCGAGCTCGGCGAACTCCTTCGACAGCCGCGCGAACGTTTGCGGGTCAACGCCCGAGTTGAGCTCGGCCTGCACGGCGTCCCAGCGCCCGACGAGCTTGTCGAGCTTCTCGGGCGGGATTGCTGTCATGGTGACGCTGATCTCACGCCCACGCGTGGCGAGTGCGGTGCGCCGTCTCGAAATCCTTGATCCGGCCCTCGTGCTCGAGCGTGATGCCGATGTCGTCGAGGCCGTTCAGCAGGCAACGCTTGCGGAAGGGATCGATCTCGAACTTGAACGTGGCGCCGTGGCGGTTCTTCTCGGACTGCGGGATCGAGACGGTCTGCGTCTCGAGGTCGATCGTCACCGGATCGCCGGCTTCTGCCGCCGCCATCACCTGATCCACCTCCTCGGGCTTCAGGCGTACCGGCAGCATGCCGTTCTGAAAGCAGTTATTGAAGAAGATGTCGCCGAAGGAGATTGCGATCACGGCGCGGATGCCGAAATCATTGAGCGCCCAGGCCGCATGCTCGCGCGAGGAGCCGCAGGCGAAATTTTCACGCGAGACGATCATCCGGGCCTTCCGCCAGGG
>DAORNH010000027.1:9731-10110 GCA_035440865.1 Hyphomicrobiaceae bacterium
TTGAGCACGAAGTCTGGCTTCTCCTTGCCGGCCTCGTCGAAGCGATGCTCGCGGAACAGGCCGACGCCGAGGCCCTTGCGCTCCACCGTCTTCAGGTACTGCTTCGGGATGATCATGTCGGTGTCGATATTGTTGATCGGCATCGGGGCTGCGATGCCGGAGAGGCGGACGAACTTGTCCATGGCGTCCTCGGGTGTTGGCGGCGACAGCGCATCGGCGCTCGCGGCATGATCTCGCCTTGGTCGTAGCGCGCTCGGATTCGCCAGTCAAACAGGCGATTTACTCGCTCCCCGTTCCGACATAAAACCGTCGCGAGCCATTAGCGGTGCCGGACCGGGCACCGCCGCCACACCAAGCCAGAGTTCGGGGACGACGCATG
>DAORNH010000027.1:10216-11172 GCA_035440865.1 Hyphomicrobiaceae bacterium
AGCCGTTCGCGTCGCTGCGTGCCAACGGGCGGAAGGTGCGCGAGCCGAAGCGCACGCTCGCCGTCGTCGATCACAACCTGACGACGGGCGACCGCAAGAAGGGCTTCCCTGACCCCGAAGGCCGGCTCCAGATGGAGCTCCTCGACAAGAACGTGAAGGAATTCGGCATCGAATACTACGATGCCTTCGACAAGCGGCAAGGCATCGTGCACGTCGTCGGGCCGGAGCAGGGCTTCACGCTGCCCGGCACCACGATCGTCTGCGGCGACAGCCATACCTCGACGCATGGCGCCTTCGGTGCGATCGCGCACGGCATCGGCACCTCCGAGGTCGAGCATGTGCTCGCCACGCAGACCTTGATGCAGAAAAAAGCGAAGAACATGCGGATCACCGTCAAGGGCACATTGCCCAAGGGTGCGACCGCGAAGGACGTGATCCTCGGCATCATCGGCGAGATCGGCACCGCCGGAGCGACCGGCCACGCCGTCGAGTATGCCGGTCCTGTCATCGAGGCGCTCTCGATGGAGGGCCGCATGACGGTCTGCAACATGTCGATCGAAGCGGGCGCTCGCGTCGGCCTGATCGCCCCTGATGAGAAGACGTACGCCTACCTGAAGGGCCGACCGAAGGCGCCGAGCGGCAAAGCCTGGGACGAGGCCGTCGCCTTCTGGCGGACGCTCAAGTCCGACCCGGACGCCAAGTTCGACCGCGAGATCTCGATCGACGTCGGCAAGCTCGCCCCGCTCGTCACCTGGGGAACGAGCCCCGAGCAGGTCGTCGCCATCTCGGGCGTGGTGCCTGACCCGGCGAAGATCGACGATCCGGCCCGCCGCGAGAACGTCGAGCGCTCGCTCGCCTACATGGGCCTCACGCCCGGCACGAGGATGACCGACGTTACCATCGACCGCGTCTTCATCGGCTCCTGCACCAACGGCCGCATCGAGGACCTGCGCGAG
>DAORNH010000027.1:11191-12069 GCA_035440865.1 Hyphomicrobiaceae bacterium
CAAGAAGGTCTCGCCGAACGTCTACGCGATGATCGTGCCGGGCTCGGGCGTCGTGAAGGCCGAGGCCGAGGCCGAGGGCCTCGACAAGGTGCTGAAGGCCGCCGGTTTCGACTGGCGCGAGCCCGGCTGCTCCATGTGCCTCGCCATGAACGACGACAAGCTGAAGCCGAAGGAGCGTTGTGCCTCCACCTCCAACCGCAACTTCCAGGGCCGCCAGGGCCCAGGCGGGCGCACGCATCTCGTCTCGCCCGCCATGGCGGCAGCGGCGGCGATCGCCGGCCGCTTTGTCGACGTGCGGCAACTCGGCTGACCCTACCCCCGGAGCGACACGCGTGCCGCTGACCGCCGCCTACCGGCCCGATCCGCGGCATTTCACGCTCGGCGAGGCCTTCTTCGACGAGGTCGGACCGGCGTCGTTCCCGAAAACGATTCTGCGCGTCCGTAATGATCGCTGGGCGCGCCGCATCGGGATCGAGGCGCTCTCCGATGATGAGTGGGTTCGCCATCTCGCGCGCTTCGAAGCGCTGCCCGCCAACATCCGCAAGCCGCTGGCGCTCAGGTATCACGGTCATCAGTTCCGCGTGTACAATCCCGACCTCGGCGACGGTCGCGGCTTCCTGTTTGCCCAGATGCGTGACTCCGTCGACGACCGCCTCCTCGACCTTGGCACCAAGGGCTCCGGCCAGACGCCCTGGTCGCGTCGCGGGGACGGCCGGCTCACGCTCAAGGGCGGCATCCGCGAGGTGCTGGCGACCGAGATGCTCGAAGCGCTCGGCGTCTACACCTCGAAGTCGCTGAGCCTCATCGAGACGGGCGAGGCCCTCACCCGAAACGACGAGCCCTCGCCGACGCGCTCAAGCGTGCTTGTGAGGCTCAGC
>DAORNH010000027.1:12202-14052 GCA_035440865.1 Hyphomicrobiaceae bacterium
GCGCATGTCCGTCGCCGCGGTCGCCGAGATGGGGGCCGAGTGGTTCCAGGCCGGTTTCGTGCACGGCGTGCTCAATACAGACAACACCGTCATCACCGGCGAGAGCTTCGACTACGGCCCGTGGCGATTCCTGCCGACGCTCGATCCCGCCTTCACCGCCGCCTACTTCGACGAGACCGGCCTCTACGCATACGGACGGCAGGCTGGTGCGCTCTTCTGGAACCTGCAGCGACTCGCCGAATGCCTGCTGCCGCTTTCGAGCGAGGCGGCTCTGGTCGCCGCCCTCGAGACGTTCGGGTCCGCCTATCAGACGGCCGTAGCGCGCTTTACGCTCGCCCGACTGGGCCTCGCCGATCAGGACGGGCGCGGCCTTGATGAGATCGTGCGACCGTTCTATGCGGCGCTCGCAGCCGCGAACATCCCGTTCGAGCGCGCGTTCTTCGATCTCGTCGGCGGCGCCCGAAAGGATCGCATCGCCGCGAGCCCGTACCATATCGTCTATGACGCCGAGCCGTTCGCAAGCCTCACGGCGCTGATGCGCGACTGGCCGAAGGCGGCTGGCCTCGAGGCCGCACTGGCGCATTCCTATTTCGCTGATCAGGCCCCGCGCACCATGCTGATCGACGAGGTCGAGGCGATCTGGGCGCCGATCGCCGAGCGCGACGACTGGCAGCACCTCCACAAGGCGATCGCAGCCATTCGCCAAATGGGAGCTGCCCACGCGCCGCTCATTCCCTCGCGTGCCAGCCAGCCGGCGCATCGGCGCTTTGTAGTCGCGGCCCAGCCTTGAACGCTTGCGCCGCCGGATTTCGAACCCGGCGGCGCGGCAGTTCGTCCTGCTGGCAAAAGGTTTCGGTCCGCAACGCTGCCGAACTGGCTCACTTCATCGGCTTCGGGTGCTCGACCGGCCGGCCGAGCTTGATGCTGAGGCGTGCGCGCACGACGTCGACGCTGGCATCGATGTCGCGATCGACGAAGCCGCCAGCCGCGCCGAGGCACGGACCCGGACAATGGATCTCTGTCCCGAGATCGATGTGCTGATACTCGACACCGAGGATCACGTTGTGCGTCATCGCGTACTCGATGCCGCCACCGAGGTACCAGCCATTATGGCGCTCATTGGCCGAGAAGGTATGCGCCCCGGTCGCCAGATTGATCGCCGTCGACTGCACATTCGCCGACGCGAAACCGCCGCCGATGAAGAACAGCCATTGATTGTTCGGCGCAAATCCGATGCGCGGACCGACCGTGAAGATGCTGTTCATGCGTACGAGAGAGTCGAATGCCGGATTGTTCCCGAACATGGGCTCACGCGCCCAGTCGTTGCCGAACACGCTCGAGCCGCTATAGGCCGCTTCGACGCCGACAACGAGGTTGTTCCACTGGTGCTGGATGCCGATATGGCCGCCGATCAGGCCACCGTCGTCGCTCAGCGAATAGGCCTGGTGCGCTGCGCCGAGGATCGGCGGATTGAACGCCCAATCGAAGTCCTTGCCCGCCCAGCCGGCATTGATGCCGAAATAGACTCCGCCCCAGTTGTGATCGTGCGCCACCGCAGGTGCCGTCCCCGATCCGGAGGCAACCGCCGCGATGGCGAACGCTGCCCCAACCGACTTGAACCACTTCATTTCGGTACTCTCCTCGACTATCGGCCGCGGAGCCTGATCACCGTCCCCAAGATCAAGCACGCACTCGGCCCGAACGCTCGAACCAACCTGTACCGCCACATTTCAATGCCCCTCGATCGAAGCGCACGAGCGGCTCGCTGGTCAATCGTTCTCGAAGACCTGTGTGTCGCTTCGTGCCGGTTAAGTACCTGCAAGAGCACAATTTTGCTCACGCCTGGACTA
>DAORNH010000027.1:14075-18466 GCA_035440865.1 Hyphomicrobiaceae bacterium
GCCTGTTACAGGCGCCTGCACTCTATGACCCGCTCGCCAACCCGGAAGCCGCCAAGGCCGCCATCATCCGCCAGCGCAACACCGACGCCGACGCCAAGACGAGGAGCACGCCGTGGCCCGCACCCCGACCGCCCTGAAGCCCCGACCAACCGGCACTGCGCACGCCATGACACCGCCGCCGCGGGCCGCGACTGGCGCCGACGCGCGGCGCATGTTCCGTAAGGGCGAGTTCACAGGTGCCACTCACGGCATCGCGCCCGGCTACGTGCAGGGCAACCTCGCGATCCTCCACAAGGATCTCGCGCCCGACTTCGTGCGCTTCTGCCAGCTCAATCCGAAGCCCTGCCCGCTGATCGGCATGTCGCCGAAGCCCGGCGATCCGACCATCCCCGAGCTCGGCGCCGACCTCGACATCCGCACCGACCTGCCGAAGTATCGCTTGTGGCGGAACGGCGAACTCACCGACGAGCCTGCCGACATCCGCCAAGCCTGGAACAACGATCTCGTCGCCTTCGTGCTGGGCTGCTCGTTCTCCTTCGAGGAGGCGCTGGTCGAGCAAGGCATCGAGCTTCGCCACATGGCCTGCGGCTGCAATGTCTCCATGTGGCGGACCAGCATCCCGTGCACGCCAGTCGGCCCATTTCATGGTCCGATGGTCGTCTCCATGCGCCCGTTGAAACCCGTCGATGCGATCCGCGCCGTGCAGGTCACCTCGCGCTTTCCCTCGGTGCACGGCGCGCCCGTCCACATTGGCAAGCCCGAGCTGATCGGCATCCGCGACATCAACGAGCCCGACTACGGCGATGCCGTCGAGGTGCGCGACGACGAGCTTCCCGTATTCTGGGCCTGCGGCGTCACCCCGCAAGCCGTGATCGCGGCCATGAAGCCCGAATTCTCCATCACCCACGCGCCGGGATCGATGCTGATCACCGATCTCCTGAACAGCCGGCTCGCCGTCATCTGAGGCTCCGATGGATCTTGCAATCAAGGGGAAGGCCGCCCTCGTCACGGGCGCCAGCACCGGCATCGGCCGCGGCATCGCGCTGGCCCTCGGTCGCGAAGGCGTGCGGCTCGCCATAACCGCGAGACGGGGGGAGCTGCTATCGGAGGTGGCGCGCGAAATCGAGGCTGCGGGAGCGCCGCCGCCCGTCACAATAGTCCAGGACGTGATGGCAGAGGATGCTCCGCTGAGGATCGCCAAGGCCGCCGTCGCAGGCCTCGGCGGCGTCGACATCCTCGTCAACAACGCGGGCGGCAGCCGGCAATTCGGCAAGGACGCGACCGAGGCGCAGTGGACCGAGGCGATGACGCTCAACTTCCATCGCCCGCGCCAGCTCGCCCACCAGCTGCTCGACCAGATGGTCGCCCGCAAGTGGGGCCGCATCGTCAACATCACGGGAAAGTCGGAACCTGAGGGCGTCAACGGCGCCTTCTCGGCCAAGGCCGGCATCCATGCCTGGGCCAAGGGGCTCTCGCGCGAGGTCGGCAAGCTCGGCATCACGGTCAATTGCATCCCGCCCGGACGCATCATGAGCGAGCAGATCCGCCGCAATTACACTCCCGAGTACCGGAAATGGCAGGCCGAGCACGAGATCCCTGTCGGCCGCTACGGGGAGCCCGAGGATCTGGCCGCGCTCGTATGCTTCCTGGCGTCCCCGCTCGCCGGATACATTACCGGCACCGTGATCCCCGTGGATGGCGGCCTCCGCCGCTACCAGTTCTGAGCGGCGCCATCCTGCGCTTGCGCCGCTTCTGTTGTATCTTTGCCGCGCCGAGCGTCCACTCGTGACGTTGTGCACGGCTGATCGCCTCCGTCTCGTCCCATTTCTACGGGATTTGCCTGTAGACGGGGCGGATCGCCCTAAAAGGTCGAGGGAGACGAAAGCGCGATGCGCGGATCGAAGAGACTGGCTCAGGGTGCTGCATTTGCGCTGGCGCTGATGGCAACAGCCGCCGTGGCGCAGGATACGAAGAAGGGCGCGCCGCCAGGAAGCCCCGTCGGCGGCACCTGGTCCGCGCCGAAGGTCGTTCCAGACGCGCCGACCGGAGGGCGCACCTTCGAGCCCAAGGAGATCGAGGCGATCAAGCGTGTCAGCGAGTACTTCAACGCGCTGACCACGCTCAAGGGCCGCTTCGTGCAAAGTGTCGCCGACAAGGAGAAGCGACCGATGCGCGGACGCTTTTACCTGCAGCGGCCCGGCCGCATGCGCTTCGAGTACGGCGCGCCGAGCAAGCAGCTCGTCGTCGCCGACGGCAAGATGCTGGCGATCCAGGATCTCGACCTCGAGACCGACGACCAGATCGCGCTCGATCAGACCGCGTTCCGCATGCTGCTGCGGCCCGACGTCGACCTCATCCGCGACGCGCGCATCCTGGATCTCCAGGAGGCCGACGACGTGATCATCCTGACGCTCGTGGACAAGAACCCGGACGCGGCCGGCAAAATCAAACTCTTCCTCGTGAAAAAGCCAGGCCTCGAGCTCAAGGAGTGGGTGACAGTCGACGCGCAAGGCATCGAGACGCGCGTCGAGGTCGGCGAGCTCGCGTTCGACCCGCAGCTCGTGAAGGGCGAAACGATCGAGCCGAAGCTGTTCGTCATCGAGCCGATCTCACTCAAGAAGAAGACCGGGCAGTAAGACGAGCGGCCGCAGCCCGGACGTCCCTGACATTAGCGACGGCGCCGGAGCAACCGCTTGGCGCCGTTTGCTATTCCGAGATTTGCCCCAAAAGAGGCCGCGCGCCGGTGCTATAGCTATCGACGAGGGCGCAACGCCCTCGATTGGATCGCGGCGTGGGCAGAGAGGCAACGTGGACCGGCGCGGCGGAGCGATCAGTACCCGCATTGTCAATCGCGTGCTGGCCGCACTCGCGATCGCCGGCCTCATGATAGCCGGCGCGCCGATCGTCGCTCAGCCGAGCCGCCCCGATCTCGGCGCCCTGAAAGCGCTTTTCCGGCGGCCCGACCGCATTCCGCATCCCGTGGATGCGCCATTGACGCCCGAGCGGATCGCGCTCGGCCGTACGCTCTTCTTCGATCCGCGGCTCTCTTCGACCGGCGTTGCCTCGTGCGCGAGCTGCCACGATCCGCGCCGGGCCTTCACGGATGGCGGCGGTCGCGGTGTGACTGGACGGTCAACCAAGAACGCCGCACCGATGCTCTGGAACCTCGCCTGGGCAAGGGCGCTCTTCTGGGACGGGCGCGCACCGACGCTGGAAGCTCAGCTCCGTGGACCGATCGAAAGCCCGGACGAGCTTGGAACGAGCCTTCAGGATATCGCGCGCCGGCTCAACGCGGATACGGCACTGCGCACCTCCTTCGCTCGGGCGTTTCCGGAAAAGACCGAGATCGACAGCGCGTTGGTCGTCGCCGCACTCGCCGCCTTCGAGCGCTCGCTGGTCTCGCCGCCGACCCGCTTCGACCAGTGGATCGCCGGCGACAGCGTAGCGCTGACCCGTGCCGAGATCGACGGCTTCACACTCTTCACCGGAAAGGCCGGTTGCAGCGTCTGCCACGGCGGCTGGCGCTTTACCGACGATAAGCGCCACGATATCGGCCGGCCGATCACCACGGAACGCGAAGACCGGAACCCCGCCGTGAAGACGCCGACGCTCCGCGAGCTCACCTGGACCGCACCGTACATGCACGACGGCTCGCTGCCGACGCTCGAGAGCGTCGTCGATCACTATGCCGATCGCATCATCGATCGGGCGACCCTCGCGCCCGAACTTCGACGCCGCCAACCGCTTTCGCAGACGGAGCGAAGCGCCCTCGTCACCTTCCTGATGTCGCTCTCGGGCGCAAGCCCGCCGCCGCTCCCCGACTGACTGGACTTGAGGCATCGAACCGACCACTTTGATGCCGGGTCAGGCATTTGCTATCGTGCCACCGCAACGCCTTGGCGGGGATCAGGCCCCGCACGTCTCGGGCGTTGAGGGAGAGAAACATGCATCGCAGAACCTTACTCAAGGGCCTCGGCCTTGCCGCGGGCACCATCGCCGCGCCGGCCGTGCTCCGCGCGCAGGCGCCGATCACGCTCAACGGCGCCGTTCAGTTCGACGACAACCACGCCTTCACCAAGGCGCTGACGCGGTTCGGCGAGCTCGTCAACAAGTACTACGGCAAGCCGGTCAATTTCACACTGCACAAGAACTCCTCGCTCGGCCTCGAAAAGCAGTATTTCGAGTACATGGCGCAGGGCAAAGCCGTCGACTTCGCGATCGTCTCGCCGGCGCACATGTCGACCTTCGCCAAGGCCGCGCCCTTCATCGACGCGCCGTTCGTGTTCCGCGACATCGCCCACATGAACGCGGTTGTCGGCAAGGACCTCCTGAAGCCCATCGCGGATGAAGTCGCGCAGAAGGCCGAGGTGATGCTGATCGATCAGGTCACG
>DAORNH010000027.1:18476-19299 GCA_035440865.1 Hyphomicrobiaceae bacterium
ACAAGGTGATCACCAATCTCGCCGAGCTCAAGGGATTGAAGGTCCGCGTGCAGGGTGCGCCGATCTGGTCGCGCACTTTCACGGCCGCCGGCATGTCACCGACGGTCATCGCCTACAACGAGGTCTACAACGCCATCCAGAACGGCGTGATCCAGGCCGGCGAGAACGAGGCGGCCGGCATCGAGGCGATGAAGTTCTTCGAGGTCGCGCCGAACATCATCCTGACGCAGCACGCAGTATCGATCCGCCCCATCTGCTTCTCGGTGAAGATCTTCAAGACGCTGCCGAAAGAGCTGCAGGACGCGATCGTCAAGGCCGGCAAGGAAGCGGGCGACTTCGGCCGCGGCCTCGAGAGCTCGGAGGACGGCGCCAAGCTCGAAGCCCTCGAGAAGGCCGGCCGCTTGAAGCGCATCCCCTTCGCCGACCGCGCCGCCATGGCCAAGCTCGTCGAGCCCGTCATGGACGCCTACGCCAAGGAGATCGGCGCCAGCGAGATCGCCGCCAAGATCAAGGCGGCGTGAGCGCTCGGACGTTTGCGGCCCAGGCGCGATGTGCCTGGGCCGCTACATTGCAGCTCAGGGCCGCGCAGACGGCTCCATGCGTCTCAACTCGTCAGGGCGATGAATTCAACCCAGGAGCCGTATGCGGCCACCTTCGCGAACGTGACAACGATGGGCGCGACAGCCCTCGGACGCGCTTCGCGAACCCGCCGTCCCCGTCAAGGCCGGCCCGTGTCGGGTTCGGCCTAGCCTCCTGCGGTCCCATGCGGCTCCTCTCGCTATGCTGGTTCGCCGCCTGACACCTCCGCGGCGGCCGTCGCCAT
>DAORNH010000027.1:19337-21371 GCA_035440865.1 Hyphomicrobiaceae bacterium
CGTCGATGCTCCCGCATAGAGGCGCCGCAATTGGACAGCGCCCCGGGGAGACGCCGCACGTCCGGGCAGGCCTCCAGGCGTGTTGACCAGCCGCTGGTCGATTGCGTAACGTCGATTGACCTGTTTCGTGGCCTGAGCATTGCGCCTCGCCGCGCACCACTTTACCAACGATCTGACCAAGTTCGGCAGTCCAGGAGGAAATCGTGCTCACCCGCAGGCAAACTCTCATAGGCACCGCTTCGATCGTGCCGGCCACGCTTGTGGGGCGAGCGGCTGCCGCGCAAGGCTTGTCGAACCTTCAGATTTTCGTGCCGGCAGCCCCTGGAGGCGGTTGGGACGCGACCGGGCGCGCCATAGAGCTCTCGATGAAGACCGACGGCATCGTGAAGGACTTCAGGTTCGAGCACGCGCCGGGCGCCGGTGGTGCAGTGGGACTGCCGAAGTTCCTGCAGACCAAGAAGGGCCAGGGCGATGCGCTGATGGTCGGCGGCATGGTGATGGTCGGTTCGCTGATTGCCAACAAGAGCCCCGTGTCCATGAAGGACCTGACTCCGGTCGCGCGGCTGACGGGCGAAGCGAACGTGCTCGTCGTGCCGGCAGCGAGCCCAATCAAGGACATCAAGGGCTGGGTCGACGCGTTCAAGGCCGACCCCGGCAAGATGTCGGTCGCCGGCGGATCGGCCGGCGGCACCGATCACATCCTCATGGGCATGATCGCCAAGGCCCTCGGCAAGACCGCGAAGAACGTGAGCTACGTCGCCTATGCGGGCGGCGGGCCTGCCGTGGCGGCCATTCTCGGCAATCAGGTCGCCTGCGGCACATCAGGCGTCGGCGAGTTCGCCGAGCATGTGAAGAGCGGCAAGATGCGAGCCATCGCCGTCTCGGGCGCGAGCCGCGTGGCAGGCATCGATGCACCGACCCTGGTGGAGGCCGGCATCAACGTCGAGTTGGTCAATTGGCGAGGCGTGTTCGGCGCCCCGGGCCTAACGTCCGACCAGACCAAGACGCTCGTCGACACCGTCGACAGGATGGTCAAAGGCCCGACATGGCAGGCGGAGCTCAAGAAGAAGGACTGGGCCAACGTCTATCTCGGCGGCGCCGAGTTCGGCAAATATCTCGACGCTGAGATCGGCCGCATTACCAGCATCCTCAAGGATCTCGGCCTCGCCACGTGAGGCGGATCAACCGGGCACCCCGCGGAGAAGCCCCGCGGGGTGCTCCAATTCGATTGGCCGCGAGAGATCTCATGCACAAGAATGTGGCGTGGCAGGAAACCGTGCTCGGTCTCTTCGTGATCGCACTGGCGGCGGTGGTCGGCTGGCAGACGATGGTGATCCCGGAGAACGCGATCTATGCAAAGATCGGTCCGCGCTTCTTCCCCTGGATCGCAACCGCGCTGCTTGTCGTCATGGGCGTTCTGCTGACCGTGCAAGGCCTCCAGGGCGGGTGGGAGCACGAGCTCGACGATGATCCCGATCTTTTGGCCGTGGGATGGCTCGCCGGCGGACTTGTTTTCAACGTGTTGTTCATAGGCGGCGCCTTCGGCTTGCCGCGCCTCGGCTTCATACTCTGCTCGACCGTGCTCTTCACCTGCGTCGCCCGTGCATTCGGCAGCCGGCAGCCGGTGCGCGATGCCGCGATCGGTTTCCTGCTCGCGCTCGTCTGCTACGTCGGGTTCGATCGCGTGCTCGGCTACAAGATCGGCTCGGGTCCAATCGAGGGTCTCATCTGAGATGGAAACCCTTGGCCTGCTCCTTCAAGGGTTCCAGACGGCGCTAACGCCGGTGAACCTCGTTTGGTGCTTCGTCGGCGTGTTCGTCGGCACCGCCATCGGCGTATTGCCTGGCCTCGGGCCCGCACTCACCATCGCCCTCCTGCTGCCGCTCACCTACAAGGTCGACGCCACGGCCGCCTTCATCCTGTTCGCGGGCATCTACTACGGGGCCATGTACGGCGGCTCGACCACGTCGATCCTGCTCAATACGCCGGGCGAAAGCGCCACCATCGTGACAGCGATGGAGGGAAACAAGATGG
>DAORNH010000027.1:21381-23262 GCA_035440865.1 Hyphomicrobiaceae bacterium
CGCCGGCGCCGCCCTCTCGACGGCGGCCATCGTCTCGTTCGTCGCCGGCACGATCGGTACCATCGGCATCACGTTTCTTGCCGGACCCGTCGTCGAATTCGCCCTGTGGTTCGGACCGGCCGAGTATTTCTCGCTGATGATCCTGGCCTTCGTCACGGTTTCTGCCGTGCTCGGTAATTCGGCTGTCCGCGGCTTGACGTGCCTCGCGCTCGGGATTTTCTTCGGTATGATTGGCATCGACCTGCAGACCGGCCAGCCGCGCTTCTGGTTCGGCGTCACCGAGCTCTCCGATGGCATCAACGTGATCGTCGTCGCGGTCGGTCTCTTTGCCGTCGGCGAGACCATCTACCTCGCCTCCAAACGCCGCTCCGGCACCTCCGACGAGGTACTCGAGGTCAAGGACAGCATCTGGATGTCGCGCCAGGACTGGAGCCGGTCCTGGAAGCCCTGGCTGCGCGGAACGGCGATCGGATTCCCGATCGGCGCCATGCCGGCCGGCGGCTCGGAGGTGCCGACGTTCCTCTCCTACTACACCGAGAAGAAGCTCTCGAAGCACCCCGAGGAGTTCGGTCACGGCGCCATCGAAGGCGTCGCCGGGCCCGAGGCCGCCAACAACGCCTCGGCGGCAGGCGTGCTCGTGCCGATGCTGGCGCTTGGTCTACCGACGTCTGCGACGGCCGCGATGATGCTCTCGGCGTTCCAGAGCTACGGCATCACGCCCGGGCCGCAGCTCCTGCAGCAGCAGGCCAATCTCGTGTGGGCGCTGATCGCGAGCCTCTATGTCGGCAACGTCATGCTGGTGGTGCTGAACCTACCGCTTGCGGCGCTGTGGGTGAAGTTGCTCAAGATCCCCGAGCCGCTGCTCTACGGCGGCATCCTCGTGTTCGCGACCATCGGCACTTATGGCATTAGTCAGAGTACCGTCGACCTGGTGCTGCTCTACATCGTCGGGTTCCTCGGCTTCCTGATGCGCAAGTTCGACTTCCCCACGGCGCCGGTGATCATCGGCATGATCCTCGGACCGCTCGCAGAGCAGAACTTCCGCCAGGCCTTGACCATCAGTCAGGGCGACATGACAGTCTTTTTCACGCGGCGGCTCTCGCTCGCGCTGCTCCTGCTCGCATTGCTCGCCCTGGTCGGACCGCGATTGTGGCAGCTCGTACGGCGACGGCCGAGCTGATCGACTAAAGCCTCATACGAACCCACCCCTGCCTTACCCCGGGCTCGTCGGCAGCTCGTCGCTCGCTTCGGCGAGGCAGCGGTTGAACTCGGCGCCGAGGATGATGATCATGCTCGTCACCTGGAAGAAGATGAAAGCGCTCATGAGCTGCGTGAGTCCCGCGTAGAAGCGCGAGTAGTCGTTGAGGATCAGGTAGCGCGAGTAGAAGGCCGCAACCAGCAGCCAGAGCGCGATCGACAGCACCACGCCAGGCCAAACCTCGCGCACCTTGCGCCGGCCGGCCGCGAGCCAGAGGTGATAGACGAAGAGCTGGCCCAAGAGGATCAGCGTGACGACCGTGTAGCGGAAGCCCACGTTGAAATAGCCCTGCTCGATCAGCCAATCGAGCGTCGGCGACTTCCAGGTCCACACGATCACTGGACCGATGATCACCCCCGCCGCCAGCGCCAACGCGCCGAGCGCGCTCGCGAACACGATGAGCGAGCTCTGCAGCAGGCACCAGAGATAGGAGCGTGTCTCCTGCACGTGGTAGGCCGTGTTGAGCGCTGCACGCAGGCTCTCGATCGCGCTCGTCGCGAACAGGAGGGCGACGGCGGCGCCGATCGTCAGCAGGCCATACTGGCTCTGCCCCATCACCGCGACCACCTGCGGCGAAAGCACCTCGGCGACCGGCGCCGGCAGTACGGCGAACATGATCGCCA
>DAORNH010000027.1:23389-23612 GCA_035440865.1 Hyphomicrobiaceae bacterium
GCTTGCGGACGGCGCGCCCGAGCACGGAAAGCTCTCTCATCGTGGCGCCGTTCCTCTCTTCATGTGGCGGCTCCTCCCGCAATCGATCCGCCAACGCATAAGCTAGCGCCGCTTGGTCTCTCCCCGTCCAATTGGTGTCAAGCGCGGAATGCCGGGTGCGTCCGAAGGACCTCGCCGACCTTGCGGATCGACCTTTGCGCCGTCGCGTCTTTGCGCTTCACTC
>DAORNH010000028.1:0-377 GCA_035440865.1 Hyphomicrobiaceae bacterium
CAAGGAGCGCAAGGGCGAGGCACGCCGTTCTGACCTGTCGTCTCGTCATTCCGACCTCGTCGCGTCCGCCGCTCCGTCTGGCCCGGGCGACACCGTTGGCGAAGCACCGCATAGCACGGCTGTCGGCCGTACACGAATGCATGGAAATTCATCGGGACTTGTCTTGCGGGCACGATCGTGTCGACATAAAGTCCGCAACGTTCGCGCGTACGAAGGCACGGAAAGTCCGGGCCGGCGCGGGCCGCTCGGGCGCCTAGGTCGCCCCCGACGTCGAGGCAAGGAGCCGACCATGTTCAAGGGGTCATTCCCAGCTCTCATCACGCCGTTCAAGGACGGAGCCGTCGACGAGAAAGCCTTCGTCCGTTTTGTCGAGTGGC
>DAORNH010000028.1:402-16443 GCA_035440865.1 Hyphomicrobiaceae bacterium
CCCGTCGGCACCACCGGCGAGAGCCCGACGCTGACGCACGAGGAGCACAAGCGCGTCGTCGAACTCGCAGTCAAGACGGCGCGCAAGGCGAAGCGCTACGTCCCGGTGATCGCCGGCTGCGGCTCTAACTCGACGGCGGAAGCCATCGACTACACGAAGCACGCCAAGAAGGTCGGTGCGGATGCCGCCCTGCACGTGCTGCCCTACTACAACAAGCCGACGCAGGAAGGGCAGTACCAGCACATCAAGGCGATCAGCGACGCCGTCGACCTGCCGATCTTCATCTACAACATCCCCGGGCGTACCAACATCGAGATGTCGGTCGCTACGATGGCACGTTGCTTCAAGGATCTGAAGAACGTCATCGGCGTGAAGGATGCGACGGCGAAGATCGATCGCGTGACGCTGCAGCGCCTCGCCTGCAAGCGCCCCGGCCAGGAGTTCATCCAGCTCTCGGGCGAGGATGCGACGGCGCTCGCGGTGATCGCGCACGGTGGTCACGGCTGCATCTCGGTGACGGCGAACGTCGCCCCGCGCCTCTGTGCCGAGTTCGAGAACGCCTGCCTCTCTGGCGACTGGAAAACGGCACTGGCACTCCAGGATCGCCTGATGCCGCTGCACGATGCGCTTTTTTGCGAGACGTCGCCTGGTCCGGTGAAGTACGCAGCTTTCCGCCTCGGCCTCTGCTCGGCCGAGATGCGTCTTCCCATGGCGCCGATCGCGGAGGAGAGCCGCAAGCGCGTCGATGCGGCCCTGGTTGCGGTCGGTTTGTCGAACCTCGCAAAGGCGGCGGAATAACTATCGGCTTCGGCCGATGGCGTCCGATCGATAGCATCACCCTCGGCTCGCGATCGGGTCGGGGGTGAGCTTTTTTCGCCCAGACCTTTTTAGCAAGATCTTTTGGTCAGGATCAGTGATGGCCGCCAAGAAGGACGAGAACCGCAAGACGGTCGCGGAGAACCGCAAGGCGCGCTTCGAGTATCACATCGAGGAGACCATTGAGGCCGGCATCGAGCTCAAGGGCACCGAGGTCAAGTCGCTGCGCCTCGGGCAGGCCAACATCGCCGAGAGCTATGCCTCCTCCGAGGCCGGAGGCATCATGCTGATCAACTCCTACATCCCCGAATACAAGATGGCCGGCGCCTTCTTCCAGCACGAGCCGCGCCGGCCGCGTCGCCTGCTGCTGCGCGCCCGCGAGATCCACAAGCTGACCATCGCCATCGAGCGGCAAGGCATGACGATGGTGCCGCTCGAGCTCTATTTCAATCAGCGCGGCTTCGCGAAGCTCCGCCTTGCCCTCGCCAAGGGCAAGAAGACCGAGGACAAGCGCGCCGACATCAAGAAGCGTGATTGGCAGCGCGAGAAGGCCCGCCTCCTGCGCGACAAGGGATAGCTTCCAGCGATCCGCCTATGCACTGTTCTCGATGAGCGCTTTTGCGGTGGCAAGCGTATCCGCCTCCGCCGCGGGCTTGTCCCAGCGAATGCGATGCACGCGGGGAAAGCGCATGGCGACACCCGACTTGTGCCGTGCGGACCGCTGGATCGCATCGAAGGCAATCTCGAGGACGAGTTCCGCCCGTACGGCGCGGACGGGCCCATAGGTCTCGACGGTATTCGCCCGGATGAAGCGATCGAGGCGCACGAGCTCCTCGTCGGTGAAGCCCGAGTAGGCCTTGCCGACGGGCACCAAGTCGGGTCCACGCTCGCCCTCGCGCCACACACCAAACGTGTAGTCGGAATAGAGCGACGAGCGCTTCTCCGAGCCGCGCTGCGCGTACATGAGCACGCAATCGAGCGTCAGCGCCGCGCGCTTCCACTTGTACCAGTGGCCTTTCGGCCGGCCGGCGAGATAGGGGCTGTCGGCGCGCTTCAGCATCAGGCCCTCGATGCCGGCGTCGCGGGCGCCGTCTCTGAGGCGTCGCAGCGCATCGAGGTCGGCGAACGGCACGATGGTGCTGAGATCGGTGAGGCGCGGAGGCGCAGCGCTGTGCCAGGCCTCGAGCTCGCGGCGGCGTTCGAGAAGCGGGCGCGGGCGCAGGTCACGCTCGCCGATGGTCAGCACGTCGTAGAGCCGGACGTGCGCCGGATGGTCGGCGAGCTGTCGCCGTGTCACGGCCTTGCGGTTGAGACGCTGCTGGAGCTCGTTGAAGGGGGCGACGATGCCGCCGCGCACGACGAGAAGCTCGCCGTCGGCGGTGACCTCGCGTCCGGCGAACGCCTCGGCGATCTCGGGAAAGGCCGATGATATGTCGTCGCCCGTGCGCGAGAAGAGGCGCGTGGCCCCGCCGCCCGCCGCGACTTGGACACGGATGCCATCCCATTTCCATTCAGCGACGAAGTCGCTCGGCTTAATCGCGGGCAAGTCACTGTCCTCGAGCGGATGGGCGAGCATCAGCGGCCGGAACACCGGCTTGCCGAGCACGTCGGGGCGCGGCGCGTGTCCTTCGAGCCAGGCGAAGAGCTCTCGATAGGGTGGTGCGAGCGCGTGCCAGACCTCCTCGACCTCGGCGACCTCCTTGGCGCCGATCGCTGCCGCGGCAGTCTTGGCGAGACGCGCCGAGACGCCGACTCGCGGCGCGCCGCCGACGAGCTTGAGGAAGGCCCAGCGGCCGCGTGAATCGAGGCGATCGATCGTCCCGGCGATGAAGCGGCCGAGCGACGAGGACGGCGTTGTGGCAAGCGAGGCAATGAGATCGGCGAGAATCGGAGCGGGAGAGCGCGCGTCGCGGCTGTCGGGCTCCGGCCACAGCAAGGCCACGGTCTCCGCCGTATCGCCGACGAAGTCGCGCGAAAGCTTGTAGAGCACCGGGTCCATGCGTGCGGCGATGAGATCGGCGAGGATGCGCCGGATCGGCACGCGGATCGGCAGTCCGTCGGTCAGCGCGGCGAGCGCATAGCCGCGATCCGGATCGGGGACGGCACGGAAATATTCCTCCATTGCCGCAAGCTTGCCGTTGCGCGCGGGAGTGAAGGCGAGCGTGTCGAGAAGGCGGGCAAAGCGCTCCATGGGCTATTCCGCCTCGTCCTCGTAACCGACGAGGGCGAGTGCTCGGGCGCTGCGACCCATGCTCGCGAGCTGGTGGACGAGCGCATCCTCGCGACCGTGCGTCACCCAGACATCAGACGCTTCCGTCTCGACAATCGTCGAGAGTAGCTCAGGCCAATCGGCATGATCTGAGACGACGAGCGGCAGCTCGACGCCGCGCTGGCGAGCGCGGGCACGGACCCGCATCCAGCCCGACGCGAATACCGTGACGGCATCGCCGAAGCGCCGCGACCAGCGGTCCGAAAGCGAGGAGGGCGGGCAGAGCACGAGCGCGCCCTCGAGCTCGGCCGGTGTCGCGGTTGCAACGGGCCTGACGTCGCCGAAATCCTGACCGAAGTTTTGGTAAAGCTTCGTCAGCTCGACGAGCGCGCCGTGCAGGTAGATCGGCCGGTCGTAGCCGGCGCTTCGGACGAGCTTCAGCATGCGCTGGCATTTGCCGAGGCCGTAGACGCCGAGAAGGTGCGTGCGCCGCGGCTCGCGCGCGAGGGATGCGACGAGCCGGGCGGCCTCGTGTTCGGCCTTCTCGTGGCGGAACACGGGAAGCGCGAAGGTTGCCTCCGTGATGAACACGTCGCACGTGACCGGTTCGAAAGGCGCGCAGGTCGGATCGGACGCGCGCTTGTAGTCGCCCGATGCGACGGCGCGCGTGCCCGCATGCTCCATCACCACCTGCACCGAGCCGAGGATGTGACCGGCCGGCGCGAGGCGCACGTCGACGGCGCCGAGCCGCAGCGTCTCGCCGGGTGTGATCACTTGAAATGCACCGGCCGAATTTTCGCCGAGGCGAACTTTCATGATCTCGATCGTCTCGCGGGTGGCGAGGACGGCGCCGTGACCCGCGCGCGCATGATCGCTGTGGCCGTGCGTGATCACCGCGCGGTCGACAGGCCGCGTCGGATCGATATGGAATCCGCCCGGCTCGCAATAGAGACCACTCGGCGTCGGATAGAGCCAGGTGCTGACGGCTGGCATGGGAACGCTCCCGTTCATCACCGTTCAGACCATGCATAGCGGCTAGGACGTCCGGCTGTCATTGACAAGGCCGCGCTCACGCTCGATCGTCGCGCCCGCGTTGAATGCCAAGATCGGCGAGGATGCCGTGACTGGCGGGAGTTCAGTGTGCGGAGCGCGAAGCGGGGCGTCGAGCGGCGATGATCGTCGGCACTGCAGGACACATCGACCACGGCAAGACCTCGCTCGTCAAAGCGCTGACGGGCGTCGATACAGACCGGCTCCCGGAGGAGAAGGCACGCGGCATCTCGATCGAGCTCGGCTTTGCCTACACCGTGCTTGAGGATGGCCAGAGCCTCGGCTTCGTCGACGTGCCGGGGCATGAGCGCTTCGTGCACACGATGCTGGCCGGCGCGACCAGCATCGATTTTGTCGTCCTGGTGGTTGCGGCCGACGACGGTGTGATGGCGCAGACGCGCGAACACCTGAGTATTCTCGGCATTCTCGGTCTCAGCGACGGTGTCGTGGCGCTGACGAAATGCGATCTCGTCGATGAGGCTCGCTTGGCGGCGGTCGAGGCGGAGATCAGGGTGGCACTCGCGGCGTCGAGCCTGCGGGACGCGGACATTCTGCCGGTCTCGTCCGTGACGGGGGCTGGAATCGCAGGCTTGCGCACGCGTCTCGCCGAGGAGGCGATGAGCCGCCCCGCGCGGCCTGGACGTGGCCAGCTTCGCATTGCTGTCGATCGCGCGTTCTCGATCGCGGGGGCGGGTACGATTGCCGCCGGCGCCATCACGGGCGGTCGCATCACGGTCGGCGACATCGTCGTCGCGCTGCCGAGCGGTGCCGAGTGCCGTGTGCGCTCGCTGCACGTCAACGGCCGCGCGGCCACAGTTGCAACGTACGGCGACCGATGTGCGTTGAACCTCGTCGGCGCCGACCTCTCGCGCGGCGATGTCGCCCGCGGGGACTGGCTTGTGGCGCCGGACGCACGCATGGCGACCGCGCGGGTCGATGCACGTGTCGAGCTGCTCGCGAGCGAGAAGCGGCCGCTCGCAACCTGGGTGCCGGTGTTCGTGCACGTCGGGACGTCGGCCGCTCCGGCCAGGATTATCGTGCTATCGAGCGAAAAGTTGCTGCCCGGAGGCAATGCGCTCGTTCAGCTCGTGCTGCCAAAGGCGTTGCCGCTGCGCCATGGCGATCGCGTCGTCCTCCGCGATATCGGCGCCGAGCGCACCATCGGCGGTGGGATGGTCGTCGATCCGCAGCCACCCTCGCGCAAGCGGCGGACAGACGGGCGGCTCGCGATGCTGGCAGCGCTCGAGGAGATTGTTGCGGCCGAGGCCCTAAGCCGTCTCGCCGAGGTTGAGGCCGGTCTCGTCGATGTGCACGCGTTTGCGGCGGGACGCGGGCTGACGCCGGCGGAGTTGGTCACGGCCCTTGCCGAGGCGGGGCTCGTCGCGGTCGGCTGTGCGACCGAGGGGCAGGTCCCTCGCTTTGCGACCAGCGAGTCGAGGCTCGACGCGCTCGCAATGTCGTTCGAGACGGCACTCGGCGCGAGCCATGCGCGCGAGCCGGCGCTCGCGGCAATTCCTCTGCAACGTGTGCGTCTCGCAATGTCGCCGCGCATTGCGCCCGACGAGTGCGAGGACCTGGCCGGTCATCTGGTCGCGGCGGAACGCGTCGCCCGCCTCGGCGGTGGCGTCCGTCTGCCGAACCACAAGTCGGCGCTGGCGGACGCAGATATGCGGGTCTGGGATAAGCTCAGGCCGCATCTGCTCGCAAAGCCGCGACATCCGCCGACGCTGCGAGAAATCGGTCTAGCGATCAAGGTCGAGGTGCAGGGATTGCGCCGCGTGGCGAAGCAGCTCGCGCGCCTGGGCGAGCTCGTCGAGATCGGCGCCGATCGCTACTTTGCGCGCTCCGCCGTGATCGAGCTTGCCGAGGTCGTCGCCGAGCTCGGCCGCACGCGCGCGCTCGGCGTCTTCACGGCCGCCGATTTCCGCGATGCGGCCGGCACAGGGCGCAATGTGGGGATCGCCGTGCTCGAGTATTTCGATCGCGTCGGCATCACGGTGCGCCGAGGCGACGAGCGTCGGCCCGGTAAGCCGGCCGCCGAGGTGCTCGCCCGGCGGCCTTGAGGTGTCCGATGTCGTCAGGACTCCGGCGTCTTATTGTAGTCGGCGTCGGAGACCGGTTCGAGCCAGGTGGCGCTCTCGCCGGCTGCATCACATTCGGTGAGGGCGAGGTGGACGAAGGAATGCCCCGGCGCCGAGCCGTGCCAATGCTTCACGTCCTTGCCGATCACAGCCGTATCGCCGGGATTGAGCACTTGCAGCGGCTTGCCTGCCTCCTGCAGGCGACCGACACCCGAGAGCACATGCAGCACCTGCGCGACGGGGTGCGTGTGCCAGTTGGTGCGGCCCCCCGGCATGAACGAGACCTTGTTGACGCGCAGCCGCGACGGCGCGTCTGGCGCCGGCACCAGCTCGTCCTGCCAGACGCCGCCGACGAACCATTTGGCGGGCGCCGTCTTCGTGGGGCGTGCATTTGGCCTGTAGATTTTCATGTGACGTGACCTTTCCCTGAAGCGTCTCCGTCGCGAGACTAGGAGCGATTGCCCGATCTGAGAAGCGCGTCGCAGGACGGGCGGTCAGCGCTCCGCGGGGATCAGTTCGGCGACCGGCTCGCCGGCAGCGGCCCTGCGGGAGAGGCCTTCGAATTCGGAGGCGGCGATGGGGTAGAACTCCACCTCGTCGCCGGCGCAGACCAGGAAGGCGGGATCACGGCCGTGCATGAAGTTGCGCACGGGCGTCGTGCCGAGCAGGTGCCAGCCCGAGGGGGCTTCGACGGATTGGATGCCGGCCTGGATGCCGCCGATACTGATCGTGCCGGCTGGCGTCTTCAGACGCGGGCTGTCGCGGCGCGGGATCGCGATCCGCGGATCGGCGCCGCCGAGATAGGCGAAGCCCGGCAGGAAGCCGATCATGTAGCAGCGATAGACGGGCGCGCTGTGCCGCTCGATGAGTTCGGCTGCCGACATGCCGAGGCGGGCGGCCGTCGCGTCGAGATCAATGCCGTAGTCGCCGCCGTAGACGACCGGTACGCGCCAGCGGCGCGCTGCGGCAACGAGCGGCTCGATGGACCGCGCCATCTCCAGCACGGCGGTAGCGAGCGCATCGATGTCGGCAACGAAAGGATCGACGTGGACGGCAATCGAGCGGTAGGTCGGCACGGTCTCGACGATCCCGGGTCCGAGCGTGCCCGCCTTCACGCCGGCAAGGATGGCCGCATCGAGGGCGAGCACCTTGCCGCTGAGCACCGGATCGACCGTATCGCCGAACTCGACGCCGACGGCCTGATCGCCGAGAGTCAGAAGCGCTGCGGTGTCATGGGGCGCCATGGTCAGCTCTTCGTCACGCGGTTCGGGAGGTACATGACGATCTCGGGAAAGATCGCGAGGAGCAACGTGAAACCGACCATGATGAAGAGGTAGGGCATGGTCACGCGAGCAATGTAGCCGAGGCTGTCCTCGGTAAGGCCCTGGATGACGAAAAGGTTGAAGCCGACCGGCGGCGTTATCTGCGCCATTTCGACGACCATGACGAGGAAGATGCCGAACCAGATCGGATCGAAGCCGGCGGCCTTCACGATCGGCAGCACGATCGGCAGCGTCATGACGATCATGCTGAAGCCGTCGAGGAAGCATCCGAGGATGAGATAGAATGCGACGAGCGCCGCGATCAACATGAACGGCGAGAGCCCGAGGCTCGCGACCCAGTCGGCGATCGCCTTCGGAATGCCGAGGAAGGCGATGGAGCTCGCGAGGATCGAGGCGCCGAGCACGATCAGCGCGATCATCGCGCAGGTGGTGACGGCGCCCATCAGGATGCTCTTGGCGTTCTCGAAGGTGAGTGTTCCTTGGATCGCCGTGACGATGACGGCGCCGAGCACGCCGACGGCGGCCGACTCGGAGGGCGTTGCCCAGCCCCGGTACATGGAGCCGAGCACGCAGACGATGAGGAACACGGCCGGTGCCAGGTCTTTGAGGGCGCGGAAGCGGTCTGCCCAGGGAATCGAGCCGAGCGCATGCTCGGATGCCGGCACGAGGCTCGGCCTCAGCCGCGTGTGGATCATGATCCAGGCCATGAAGGCGAGGGCCAGCAGAAGTCCGGGGATGATACCCGCCGTGAAGAGCTTCAGGATCGAGACCTCGCCGAGCACGCCGTAGATGATGAGGATGTTCGAGGGCGGGATGAGGAAGCCGAGCGTGCCCGCTCCGGCGAGCGAGCCGATGGCGATGTCCCGACTGTAGCCGCGCTTCAGGAGCTCGGCGAGGGAGAGCCGTCCGACCACGAGAGTCGTTGCCGCGGACGATCCCGACATCGCCGCGAAGATGGAGCAGCCGACGACGTTGACGTGCAGGAGCCGGCCCGGCAGCAGGCCGGCCCAGGGAGCAAGTCCATTGAAGAGCGAGGCCGAGAGCCGTGTGCGGAACAGGATCTCGCCCATGACGATGAAGAGGGGGAGTGCCAGCAGCTCCTGGGTCGTCAGGATGTTCCAGGTGTACTGCGCGAGCAGCTTGTCGAGCGGCACGGACTTGAAGAGGCCGAGCATGACGACGCCTGTGAGCGCGAGCGTCAGCCCGATCCAGAGGCCGGCAGAGAGCGCGCCGAAGAGGACCGCAAACAGCGTGAGCACGGCGGTCAGCATGGTCAGCGATCCTCAGGCAGTGATAGCGACACGACGGCCTCGAGGATTGCGCTCACGCGAGCACGACACTGGCCTTGCGTAGTGCGATTTGGGCCGGCAGCCACGGGCACGTCAAGGAACATTGGTTGGTGCGTACACGGAGTGAAACGGTGTTGACGACGACGGGGACACACTGTTGGCACAGCGGATGGCCTGGTTATCATCGTCGAAAGCGATCATGTTGCAACCGGGTTGATCCGGCACGTGGCAGCACGATCGACCACTGGAGCACTGGGCATGGCAGAGCCGGACGGTCTCGATGGGTCAGCACTCGGCCGGCGCGGCTCGAGTCGGAGCCGTATGAGCGCCCTCCGCAGGCGCGTCTACGAGATCATAGAGCTTGCGCGCGAAGGTGATGGCGTCAGCCGGCTCGTGGATCTCGGGCTGGTGATTCTGATCCTGCTGAATGTCGCAGCGTTCGTGCTCGAGACCGTCCCCGAGTTCGAGGTGGCCTACCGGAGCCAGCTCTACTGGTTCGAACTCTTCTCGGTCGCGGTGTTCACGATCGAGTACACGGCGCGCATCTGGTCGTGCGTGGAAATGCCGTTCCTCAATATGAGGGCGCCCTGGCTCTCGCGCCTCAAGTACGCAACCAAGCCGTATCTCCTCATCGATCTGTTGGCGATATTGCCGTTCTACTTGAGCTTCGTCGTACCAATTGATCTGCGCGTGCTGCGCGTGTTCCGACTGTTCCGCATCCTGAAGCTCGCCCGCTATTCGCCGACGATGCACATCCTTCTGAGGGTGCTGGCGCACGAGCGGCGCACGCTGGTCGGTACCTTCCTCCTCGCCATGACGCTGCTGCTGTTCGTCGCGACGTCGGCCTACTACGCGGAGCGGATCGCGCAGCCTGAGAAGTTCGGCACGATCCCCGATGCAGCTTGGTGGGCGATCGCGACGCTGACGACGGTCGGATATGGAGACGTGGCGCCGATCACGCCACTGGGCAAGATCATCGGAGGCATGGCGATGATCTGCGGCATCATCGTGCTCGCGCTGCCCATTGCCGTCATCGCGACAGGTTTCTCGAACGAGATTGGCAAGCGGGACTTCGTCGTGTCCTGGCCGGTGATCTCGCGCGTCCCGTCGCTCGCCTGCCTGCGCGACGATGAGATCGACGCGGTGACGCCATTTCTCGCGGCACAGTTCATGGACCCATATCGTGAGGTCATTGCCCCGGAGGATCGTGCGGACGCCATGTTCTTTGTGGTGAGGGGGAGTGTCCGGTTGCGTACCAACGCCGGAGAGACGGTCTTCCGGGTGGGAGACTTCTTCGGCGAACTCGCCATGCTCGAAGGGCGAAGCCACACCCATTCCTACCGCACGACGGAACCGACGCGATTGCTGCGGCTCGCCAAGGACGATTTCGAGTTCCTGTCCGAGAGCCATCCGGCGATTGCGCATCAGATCATGTCGGTCGCCCGGAAGCGGCGGACGGCCCGCGAGGCCGGCGAAGCCGACCCCGCAGCGGGCACGTCCACGCCGGCGGCAGATCATAGCGCCTGAATCAACAAGGCGCCTCGCGCCGGTGGCGCGGCGCCCCGCCCGACGTCACTTCACGACGATAGTGATGTTGTCGCTGGTCATCCGCACGCCCTGAATGCACTTCCCGCCTTTGGCATCGTGCAGCGAGAAGACGTAGCGCATGCGCGTCGTGACCTCGCGCTTCGATTTGGCCTTGACGGCGCCGAGCGAAATGTCGGCGCCGTTGTTGCGGATCACCTTGACCTCGATGTCGGTCGCCCGCTCGTTCTCGATTGTGAGCTTTGCGGCGGGGCCGATCTTGGGAGAGCGGTGCTCCTCGAGTGAGGCGCAGTCGATCTTGAAGTCGGTTGCAAGCACCGGCGCCGCGGTGATGGCGCCCGATACGGCGACAAGTGCCGATGTGATGGCGATAGCGGTCGGTCTCATCCAGCCTCTCCTCCAATTGAAAGCCCGATCGAAGAACTATGCCTCAGCCGATGAGCGAGTGCCAGCGCTGACACGTGGATCGGCGCTACGCCGAGGCTCGACGGCCCGCACACGGCAAAGGCCCCAGCCGGGTCGCGGCGTGGGGCCTTCGGTGGCGCAGTGATTGAGAGGCCGCGAGCGAGCGGCAGATGATCAGACGGCTTCCTTGAGCTCCTTGGCGGCGCGGAAGGCGACCTTCTTGCTCGCCTTGATCTTGATCTGCTCGCCGGTCCGCGGGTTGCGGCCGAGGCGGGCGGGGCGCTTCTTGACCTGGAGGATGCCGAGGCCACCCATGCGAATGCGGGCGCCCTTTTTAAGGTGTGTGCGCACCATCGCCACCATGTCCTCGAGCAGCGCATAGGCCTGCTTCTTTGGAATGGAGTGGGCATCGGCGAGGGCAGTGCCGAGGTGACGCAGCGTGACAGTGGTCGTCTTCGCCTTTGCAGGGGCGGCTTTCGCGGGCGCGGCTTTGGCAGCGGCTTTGGCCATGTGTGAATTCCCTTTGAGTGGTGTGGGGGTGGTTGGTCGGGCGGATACTCGTATGAGCGGATCGGCCGAACAGTCGGCAACGCATGAAAATAAATATGTCAGCGAGGCACCAAACCATAGGGAAATATAGATATTCCGCGATCATTCAGCGGCGCGACGCGCATTTCGTTGTTGTTTTGCAACGGTTTCTGCGCAGAGCATCCGGAAAACATCGGCTATTCAGCGAGTTCTGCTGCCACTTCGCGAACGGCCGCCGCTCTGGCGGGCGATCCTGGGCACAGGACAGCACGAGTGATTCGCTCGCGCGGCGCTCGACGGGCGGCGTCAGGAACGTGCTGGCGCGTTTGCGGGATTGTCGCGTTCGCCGTCTGCGTGCCATCGTCTGGTCCACCGATCCGAATGCCTGGAGCCGCAGCCATGACGAGCACGATCATTACAGGACTGTCGACGACGCTGTTTCGCGTGCCGTGGTCCGGCGAGCCGCCCGCGAACGGCATCATGCCGCCGGCGGCGCGCGAACTCCTCGCGCTCGAGGTGCGCACCAAGGGCGGGCTCACAGGGCTCGGCTATTTGCAGCCATTGAGCGGTGGCATCGAGACGCTCGACCAGTGCCTCGCCGAGATGATCGCGCCGAAGATCATCGGGCGCGACGCGACCGAGGTCGAGGGGATATGGCAGGCGCTCTGGAAATCCACCTACTGGCTCGGGCGCGGCGGCATCGCGACGTTTGCGCAGTCGGCGGTCGACATCGCGCTCTGGGACATCGTCGGCAAGAAGGCGGGGCTGCCGCTGCATCGCCTTTGGGGATCGATGCGGACCGAGGTCCCGGCTTACGGGTCGGGCTGCTGGCGCGGGCTCGGCCGCGACGGCATGATCGCACGCGCACGCCATTTCACCTCGAAGGGATTCAAGGCCATCAAGATGCAGGCGGCCCACATCCGGCCGTGGCGCGAAGACGTGAGGAACGTGCACGCCATGCGCGATGCGCTCGGGCCCGATGTCGAGATAATGATCGATGTGAACATGGGCTGGGACGCCGCGACCGCGATCCAGGCCGGCCGTCATTTCGACGAGGCGGACATCTATTGGCTCGAGGAGCCGGTGGTCTGTGAGGACTTCGACGGATACCAGCGCGTCGCCGCGGCCTTGAAGACGCGTGTGGTCGGCGGTGAGAGCCATTTCACGCGGTCCGACTTGCGTCCGTTTTTCAGGACCCCGACCTTGCCGATCCTGCAGCCGGACCCGATGCGGGGCGGTCTTACGGAGCTGCGCAAAATCGCTGCCGTCGCCGATACATGGGGCCTGCAGATCGCGCCGCACCTCTTCCACGAGCTGACCGTGCATGTCCTCGCCTCGATCCCGAACGCCAACTATCTCGAGTACATGGACTGGAACGACGACCTGTGGGTGACGCCGGCCATTCCAAAGGATGGCATGCTGCGCGCGCCCGAAGCGCCGGGCCACGGCCTCGCCTTCAAGCCCGAGATCTTGAAGAGCTGCCGGTTCGGCGGGCGGGAAACGTCGCGCGGCTGAGCCGAGGCGCGCTCAACCGCCGACCTCGTCGGCGATGCGGGCGACGACGCCCTCGACGGCGGCCGGGCGGCGAATGATGTTGGTCAGCGCTGAGAAGATTGTGTCGCCGGCGAGCCAGCGCGCCTCCGCGTCCGGCGTGGTGAGCGCCACCTCGAGGGCTGCCGCAAGCTCGTAGCCGATCGTCGGCATGCCGACGCTCTTCATTGCAGCGAGCAGTGCGAGGTGCGCGTTCGACCCGGCGGCCATGTGCCGGTTCGGCACGGTCATCAGGCTGCGGTCGCCCTCGAGCTCGCTCTTGCAAGCCTCGACCAAGAACGAGGCCGTTTGCCGGCAGACCAGCGGGCGGACGGCGTAGACGCTGCACGCCCCCGCGGTTCCGAGCAGCTGGCAGGCGATCTTGGCGCCGATCCGTTCTTCGGGAGATTTGTCACGCGTCGCCCGACCGCGCTCCAGGACTGCCGCCGGCTCGAGGAACGTGTTGCCCTGCCTCGCCCCCTGGCGGATGGCGCGGGCGATCGCGAAGACCTCGGGCGGGATGACGCCGACATAGTTGTGGCAGCAGTGGGCGCAGCCCTTCGCGCAGGCAACGGCTTCCTTGGCGGCGAAGGAGGCGCGCGACGCCTCGGCGAGCTTCTGGGCGAGGCCCGCCGCTTCGCTCGCGCGCGTAACGTTGCCTCGTTCCTTGAGCTTGGCCCTCAGAACGAGGGCTGCCCCATAGACCTCCTCGCGGCGCGGCTCCGGCCGAAGGCCGTCGTCGAATGCCGCCCGGCCGATCTTCAGCCAGTCCCGCTGGCGGGCACGTCGTTGCTGTCGGCTTTCGTCGGCCATGACAGATGTCGATCCGTGCTCGTCTCAGCTGCAGCTACCGCCGCCGAGCACGCAGAACTTGGCACAATGCACGTGGCAAAGCTTTACAGCGCCCTTGTCGAACATGCCGCCGTCCGCCGCGCCGGCCTCGGTGAGCGTGGGGCCCATGTCGAATTGGGGCTGATAAGGGATGAGCGTGCAGGGGAGCACGGTCGGCCGATCCGCGCCCTTGCGCTTCACGATCATGCGGCTCGTCGCGCACATCACATCGACAGGGCGCTTGTTCAGGATGCCCCAGCATGCATTGGTGATCTCAGGCACCTCGGCCTTCTCGTTCATCTCGGGCAGGAGATGGAGTGCCGCATGGTCGTTCGCGTCGATCTGCCAGCGCCGCGCCGCGATCAGCTCGGCATAGCCCGCACGTGCGGCCGGCTCGCTCTCGCCCCAGCACGTGCGGCCGGCGATGGCGAGCGTGAAGCCGTTCTTCGAGAGCCAGTCGATGCCGGCGAGCGCCTTCTCCCACGACTTCGGCCCGCGCTCGCGCTCGTGCAGCTCCCTCGTGAAGTGATCGAGGCTGATGCGCAGCTTGAGCTGGCGGCCATAGGCCGAATTGAGCCGCAGCAGCTCCTTCTTGATGCGCGGCCGCTGCATCGGCTGCATGGCATTGCTGAGCACGAGGACCTCGAAGCCCCGTTCCAAGCCTTCCTCTATGATCGCGATGATGTCGGGGTTCATGAACGGCTCGCCGCCGGTCAGGCCGATCTCCTTCGTCCCGAGCCGCTTCGCGAGGATCTCGTCGTAAAATGCGACGACCTCGGCGGCCGACAGATAGACGAGCCGGTCGTTCTTCGGGCTCGATTCGATGTAGCAGCTCGCGCAAGTGATGTTGCAGAGCGTGCCGGTATTGAACCAGAGCGTCTGAAGCCGCGCGAAGGGGACGGTCGCCCGCCGCTCGCCCTTGGCCGTCCAATCCGGATCCTCGAACTTTTGCAGCGGACGGGTGGCCCCGCTGAGTACCCTGCCATCAGCGTTCAACTTCTGCCTCGTTTGCTCGTGCGTCAGCGGAGCTCCTTTGGCTCCGGCTCGAAGAGTTCGTCGTGATCCGACGAAACACTAGCACGATGATCGAGGCGCGGCTAAGTCACGTTCGCTTGTCCGTCCGTGAGCGGTTGCCGGGGCAGACGAGGCGAGCTCAGCTGCCGCTGCGGGCCGTCTGCGGCCGCCACGGCGTGCTCATGTCGGTCGGCACGAGCGTGCCGCGCGGATTGGGATCGAGAGCACGGGGGCGCGGCGCCAGCGGCGCGGGCGGTGCCTTCGTGTCGCCTTGAAGACGTACTCGCTCGCGAGATCGCTCGTGAGCCGCGCGCCGAACTCGAGCTTCTGCTTGAAGGACACCCAGATCTGCCCGGCCTGGGCGCAGGTCTCGCCGTTGCGATCGCAGAAGGTCGCGGCACGATAAGCGGCATCCCAGGCTGCAGCCTTGAGCTGCGCCTGCTTCTTCTCGTCGGTCGGCAGCAGCATGACGACCACTGCAAGCCAGAACGCGGTTCGGATAAGGAACATGACAGTCGCCCCTGAGTGGCGGGTTCCTGTCCGTTATGACACGGAGGTCGCAAGACATCGCAAAGTGGCACGCTGGCAATTGCCGCTAGTTTCCTCGGTATTTCGAAGTGAATTGCCGCAAATTGCGCGGATCAGTCCTTGACCGCCTCGCCCTCGATCTCGACGAGGTACTCAGGCGTCGCCAGGCCCGCGACCTGGAGATATGTCGCTGTCGCCTTGTGGCCGAGCAGCGCCTCGTCACGAAGCCTGCGGAAGAGCCCGACCTGGCCCGGGAGCGTGCAGAACACGGTTACCTTGACTACATGATGCGGCTCGAAGCCCGCCGCCTTAACGACCGCAGTGAAGTTGGACCAGGCGCGCCGCATCTGCGCCTCGATGCCGCTCTCGATCTTACCATCGGCTGCGACGCCTACCTGCCCCGAGATAACGAGGCGCGGACCAGCTCCATGCACGATGCCCTGCGAATAGCTCGACGCCGGCTTCGCAATTGTCTCCGGGTTGATCATGCGCATGGCGAGGCTCCTCGGGTTCCGGGGCGGCGCCGTGCTCAGCCCCACAGGTAGGCGAAGAATGCAATGGCAAAGCCAGACAACGCAATGATCCAAGCGAGGATGGCAAGCCAGCGGCCGACGACGTGCTTGCCGATGTCGACGGTGGCCATCCTGGCGCGCTCGGCGTTCGAGGGTTCGTCGCTGTAGGCCTGGATCCGCTTCTGCAGCTCGGTGCCCTCGGGCATGCCGCGTTTGCGGGCAGCGGCCCAGGCGGCGTCGGTCGCCATCGACTTGAGATCGTGGCGCTGCGCCCAGCGGCGCAAAATATAGGCGACTACGATGAGGCCGGCTGCAACGGCGAACCAGGCGAGCTTACCGGTGATCATGTGCGACCTCGCGGGCTGTGGGACTCGATCAGGTATCGGATCAAGAGCGCACAGGGAAGGGACGGCTGCGGAC
>DAORNH010000028.1:16461-21270 GCA_035440865.1 Hyphomicrobiaceae bacterium
CACTTTCGTCGTGGAGAGCCGCTCCGGCTGGACGTTCCACGGTCCGCGGGCTATTTTGCGCTGCAGCAATAGCGATGGCGTCAACTCCTCGTCAACCACGGTTCCTAACCGGAAACGAACTCGGGCCGGATAGCATGGTCGGCAAAAAGAGTGTGTCGAACGGAGAGCAGGCCATGCCGGGGGGCAAGAAGGTCTTCATCAAGACCTATGGCTGTCAGATGAACGTCTATGACAGCGAGCGCATGTCTGAGGCGCTGGCGCCTGCCGGCTATGCCGAGACGTCCGAGATGGCCGATGCGGACCTGATTGTCCTCAATACCTGCCACATCCGCGAGAAGGCGGCCGAGAAGGTCTATTCGGAGCTTGGCCGGGTTCGCGACGTGAAGTCGGCGCGGGAAGCCCGCGGGCGGTCGACGATCGTCACCGTCGCGGGTTGCGTCGCACAGGCCGAAGGCGCCGAGATCATCGCCCGGGCGCCGGTCGTTGATCTCGTCGTCGGGCCGCAGACCTACCATCGCCTGCCTGATTTGATCGGCCGCGCCGGTTCGAGCAGCGGCGGGCTCGTCGAGACGTCGTTCCCGGATGAGGACAAGTTCGAGCATCTCCCGAGCCGCGAAGGCGCGCGGCGGCGCAGTGCCGCGGCGTTCCTCACGGTGCAGGAGGGCTGCGACAAGTTCTGCACGTTCTGTGTCGTCCCATATACACGCGGCATGGAGACGTCGCGCCCGGTCGAGCGGATCGAAGCCGAGGCGCGCCGGCTCGTCGAGCAGGGCGTGCGCGAGATCACGCTGCTCGGCCAGAACGTGAACGCCTTCCATGGACCCGGCCCCGACGGCAGCGCCTGGTCGCTCGCGCAGCTGCTTCGCCGCCTCGCCGAGATCGAGGGCCTCGAGCGGCTGCGCTACACGACGAGCCATCCGCGCGACATGTCGGCCGACCTCATCGCGGCGCATGCCAGTGTCGCCAAGCTGATGCCGTATTTACACCTGCCGTTCCAGGCCGGTTCCGACCGGATCCTGGCGGCCATGAACAGAAAGCACACGGCGCAGGACTATCGCGAGCTCGTGTGTCGCATTCGTGCGGCCCGTCCCGACATCGCGCTCTCGACCGACATCATCGTCGGCTTCCCGAGCGAGACCGAGGACGATTTTCGCGCCACGCTCACCATGGTCGAGGAGATCGGCTTCGCGCAGGCCTATTCCTTCAAGTACAGTGCGCGCCCCGGCACGCCCGCCTCGACCATCGAGGAGCAAGTGCCGGAGGGCGTGAAGGCATTTCGCCTGCTGCGGTTGCAGGAGTTGCTCGAAAGCCAGCAGCGCCGCTTCAATGCGGGCTGCGTCGGAAAGACCTTCCCCGTGCTCTTCGAGCGTCCCGGACGCCACTCCGGCCAGCTGGTCGGCCGCTCGCCCTACCTCCAGCCTGTCCACGCAGACGCCGAGCCCGGGTTGCTCGGCCGCATCATGCCCGTCGAAATTCCGGCGGCAGGGCCGAACAGCCTTTCTGGCGTCATAAAGGCGGCCTGACAGTGATGTCGAGGGTGGCAGGTGGCGGAAGCGGTCCGCGCCACGCCCGAAGCGGAGGCTCGACTTGACAGGAACGCGCGCGCCCCGGTCGGCAGGTGCAAAGCCCGCGTTGCGGGCACAGGGAGGCAGCGGCAAAGCCGCGAGGCCGGAGCTGGCGAAAATCGTCGTTCCTTTCGAGGACAACCGGCTCGTCGCCGAGCTGCTCGGCGAGCACGACGCTCATCTGGCGCTCATCGAGGAGCGGCTTGGCATCGATGGACACGCGCACGGCAACATTGTCACGCTCGCCGGTCCGCCTGACGCCATCGAGATTGCGCGTTTCGCGCTCGAGACGCTTTACGGACGCTTGCGGCGTGGTGAGCGCATTGCCGCGGGCGATCTGGACGGGCTCATCCGGCACGGTGAGAGCGCGGTCGGGCCCGCCGTTGCCGGAGGTGCGCGGGATCTCGCCGGCATGGCGCAGATCCGCACGCGCCGCCGCATCGTCACGGCTCGGACGCCGATGCAGAGCCGATATATCGAGGCGCTGGAGCGGCACGATCTCGTGTTCGGCATCGGCCCGGCGGGCACCGGCAAGACCTATCTCGCAGTAGCCTTCGCGGCGGCGAGCCTCGAACGCGGCGAGGTCGAGCGGATCATCCTCTCGCGCCCCGCAGTCGAGGCCGGTGAGCGTCTCGGCTTCCTGCCCGGCGACATGCGCGAGAAGGTCGATCCGTACCTGCGCCCGCTCTACGATGCGCTTTACGACGTGCTGCCGCCCGAAAAGGTGGAGCGGCACCTCGAAACGGGCGTGATCGAGATCGCCCCGCTCGCCTTCATGCGCGGGCGCACGCTCGCCAACGCGGTCGTGATCCTCGATGAGGCGCAGAACACGACCACCATGCAGATGAAGATGTTTCTCACGCGGCTCGGCGAGAACGCCAAGATGGTCGTCACCGGCGATCCGACCCAGATCGACCTGCCGTCGGGGCAGGTGTCGGGATTGATCGAGGCGGTCCGCTTGCTCGAGGGGATCAAGGGCATCGCCGCGATCCACTTCCAGGCGGCAGACGTTGTGCGCAGTGACCTCGTCGCGCGGATCGTCGCCGCCTACGAGGGGCGGAAGTGACGAGGCCGGACGGGCAGCGGCCAGGCGCGGCGCTCGCCATCGAAATCGTCGAGGAAAGTGGCAACTGGGCGGTTGTGCCTGAGGCAGGCGCGCTGATCGCGCAGGCGACAGACGCGCTCGCCCGCCATCCCGCGATCGCAGGTCGCCTGCCTGCAGCCGCGACGATCGTCCTCGCGTCCGACGCCGATGTGCAGGTGTTGAACCGGACCTGGCGCGGCAAGGACAAGCCGACCAATGTCTTGTCATTTCCGGCGGGAACGGGAGCGCGCGACGAGGATGGCAGGCCGCTGCTCGGAGATGTCGTGCTGGCCATCGAGTCGATACAATTGGAGGCGCACGAGCTCGCCGTGCCTGTTGCCCACCATCTCCAGCATCTTGTCGTCCACGGCACCCTGCATCTCATGGGCTATGATCACGAGACCGACGCTGATGCCGAGGTCATGGAGGGCCTCGAGGTCGCTGTCCTGCAGGGGCTCGGCGTGCCTAACCCCTACGACGACTGAGCCTGGCCCACGGGGTGTCGAGTCGGGTCCGTCAGCCCTGCCCGGCAAAACCCGGTGGCGTCGGTGCATCGCGCGGGGCGATCGCGACCGCCTTGAAACGGCCGCCCATGCCGAGCGGAGCCATGAGGCGCGCGACGCCGGCTTCGATCGATGGCGCGTCTGTGGGATTGGCGGCCATCAGGCGCGACGCTCGTTCGATGATGCCGAGCCGGCCGAGAAACTCGGCCTGCGTGATCGGCCCATGCAGCTTGAGGTGCGGCTCGCGCGCAATCCGGCGCGCCAAGGCCGGGAAATCGACCTCGGTGGTGAGGTCCGCTTCGCCAGGAGAAGTCAGGGGATGCTCGAAGCGATGGTTGCGCACCGCTTGCAATGTGTCGCCGATGCGAGGTGCCGTCCGGCCATAGTCGATGTAGAGCTGCGTCGTTCCGGCGCGCGCGAGCAGGGGCGCGATATCGTAGTCCGCCCACTCGACGATGTCGCCCGGAACGGCATTGGCATAGATGCGATCGAGCTCCGCACCGACGGATGACGACGGGGACCCGTCGCCGGGACGGGATGGCAGCGTGACGAACGCGAGCCGGCCTGTCTCGTCGAGGCCGACCCCGCGCCCGGCCCAGCCGTCGGTCGTGCGCACGAACTGCTCTGGGCACATGGTATCGAGCACTTCGTTGGCAACGACGAGCATCGGCGTGCGTTCCGGGGCCTGCGCCGCGGTTGCGGTATCGAGGGCAGCCAGATCCGCGTGCCACGAAGGGGCGGCGGCCAGACCGGCGAATGCAGCCTGCTGCACCGATCTCAGATGCGGGCTCGGCTCCACGAGGTGAATGTCTGCTGCTGCGAGGAATCCCGGGACCACGCGTTGGGCGCGCAGCATGTCCCGCATCATGGCGCCGCGCCCCGGCCCGATCTCGACGAAGGCGATCCGGGACGGGCTCCCCCACTCGAGCCAGATCGCTGCCGCCCAAAGACCGATGAGCTCGCCGAACACCTGGCTGATCTCGGGGGCGGTGATGAAATCGCCACCGCGTCCTATGGCGTCACGGGTCCGGTAGTAGCCGTGATCGGGGTCGCGGAGGCAGCGCGACACGAAGCGGTTGAGAGGAATCGGGCCCGTTTCAGCAAGCTCGGCCTCGATCCGTATCGCAAGCGGGGTGGCGCGACGCAGACAGGCGTCGTAGGGCCACGTTTCGGATGACGGGCTTTCGCGACCTGCCGTCACGGAAGTGCCGGCAACTGCGATTTGCGACGGGAGTACGTGATGACTGCGAGGCCGGCAGCGACCATCGGCACCGAATAGACCATTCCAGATGTCATGGGGAGGTCGCCGAGCAGAGCGCGATGCTCGTCGTGCTTGTAGAACTCGCAGACGATCCGGAAGGCGCCGTAGCAAACGAGGAAGGTGCCGGCAACGAGCCCGGGAGACGCAAGCGCGCCGGCCCGGTGGGTAAGGAAGCGCAGGATGACGAACGTCGCGAGCCCTTCGAGGCCGGCCTCGTAAAGCTGTGCCGGGTGACGCGGCTCGCTGCCCCAGACCTCGGCCGGCGGGAATGGTACGCCCCAGGGCGCGCTTGTTATGGTGCCCACCACCTCGCTGTTGATGAAATTCGCGATCCTGCCGAAGAAGAGCCCGATCGGCACTGCCGCCGTCACGATGTCGCTGATCGAGAACATCCAG
>DAORNH010000028.1:21398-21651 GCA_035440865.1 Hyphomicrobiaceae bacterium
GAGCCGGCCGCCGACGACAACGCCGAGCGCGACCCAGATGAAGAGGTCATCAGCCCGATCGACGCCGATCGGCGGCCCCCGGTCTCCCCAGAGCGCACGCCGCGCGAGGAGAGACCGGATGTAGAGCCAGCCGAGCAGAAGCCCGGCGACATAGGCAAGCCCATACCACTTGACCGCGACCGGTCCGATACGCAGCGCGACCGGGTCGATGGCGGGAAAGGCAATGGCGAGGGCCTGCATGACCTTGATGAGC
>DAORNH010000028.1:21881-23420 GCA_035440865.1 Hyphomicrobiaceae bacterium
CTGGCCGATGCGGTTGCCGTCGAAAGAGAACCAGGCGCCGGACTTCTCGATGATGTTGGCCTTGACCCCGAGATCGACGAGCTCGCCCGACTTCGAAATGCCCTCGCCGTACATGATGTCGAACTCGACCTGCTTGAAGGGTGGCGCGACCTTGTTCTTGACGACCTTCACGCGAGTCTGGTTGCCGACCGGCTCGTCGCCGTCCTTGATCTGGCCGATGCGGCGGATGTCGAGGCGCACGGATGCATAAAACTTCAAGGCGTTGCCGCCCGTCGTCGTCTCGGGATTGCCGAACATGACGCCGATCTTCATGCGGATCTGGTTGATGAAGATCACCATGCATTTCGACTTGGAAATCGACCCGGTGAGCTTGCGCAAGGCCTGGCTCATGAGGCGCGCCTGCATCCCGGGCAGACTGTCGCCCATCTCGCCTTCGAGTTCGGCCTTGGGGGTGAGGGCTGCCACCGAATCGATGACGAGCACGTCCATGGCGCCCGAGCGGACCAGTGTATCGGCGATTTCGAGGGCCTGCTCACCCGTATCCGGCTGCGAGATCAGAAGGTCCTCGGTGCGCACGCCAAGCTTGCGCGCATAGACCGGATCGAGTGCGTGCTCGGCGTCGACGAACGCGCAGAGGCCGCCTCTCTTCTGCGCCTCGGCAACGACACTCAGGGCAAGTGTGGTCTTGCCGGACGATTCCGGCCCGAAAATCTCGATGATGCGACCCTTCGGCAAGCCGCCGATGCCGAGTGCGATGTCGAGCCCGAGCGAGCCCGTCGGGATTGCTTCGACGTCCATGACGCGGTCGCCCGTTCCGAGCCGCATGATGGAGCCTTTGCCGAAGTGCTTCTCGATCTGAGCGAGTGCAGCATCGAGCGCCTTGTGCTTGTCCATCCTGTCCCCCTCGACCACCATCAGATGCGGCGTCGCCATGGTTGCGCCCCTTATTCCACGAGATGCCAACGGTTTCAAACTGAACTCAGAGTACACGAATTGTTCTCATCGCGCAACTGGATGTTCAGCTTTTGTTTGCATCGGAGAACGGCGGGCACTCGATTGGCATTTCGGATGTTTCCCGATCGGTGTGGATGGTGGGTCAGCTGTCTGGTAAGGACAAGCTCCGGGCCTCGGGTGAAATGCATGGTCAAAGCCGCCGGATTTCTGCCGGGCCTGGAGATTGAATTCCCGCATCACCCCTTGCCAAAGCATCGCCGCCGCCCAACATCTCGGCCGGCAACAACCTTAGAGGCTCCGTCCAAAATGACCCCTGATGAACGTCAGATGATCATCGGCCTTTTCGACCGTCTGCGTGCTGCTGGGCCGCAGGACAAGGATCGGGAGGCGGAGGCCCTCATCAATCAGCTCGTGCGGCAGACGCCCGATGGGCTCTATCTGCTGGTGCAGACCGCGCTCGTGCAGGACTTCGAGCTGCAGTCGGCGCAGCAGCGCATCGAGGAACTCGAGCAGGCGCTCGCCGGGCGTAGTGCGCCGGCGAGCTCCGGTAGCTTCCTCGGCCGTGGTGCCGCGCCTGCCTCTGCC
>DAORNH010000029.1:0-7179 GCA_035440865.1 Hyphomicrobiaceae bacterium
CTTGCGGAAGCGCTCGTCGTTGTTCCAGAGCGTCGGCAGGCAGGAGGGCGGCAGCGGCAGCTTGATCGCAAGCGTGCCGGTCTCGCCCGCCTTGACGGGCTTTCCTGTCGGATCGAGCACCTGGAGGTCGTAGCCCGGCATCGGCACCGTGGGCGAGCCGTACTTCACCGGGAGCTGGCCTAGTCCGACCGGATTTCCCGCGATGGCCCAGCCCGTCTCCGTCTGCCACCAGTGATCGATCACGGGGACGGAGAGCTTCGCCTCTGCCCACTTGATGGTCTCGGGATCGGCGCGCTCGCCTGCCAGGAACAGCGTGCGGAAGGCGCGCAGATCATAGCTCTTGATGAGCTCGCCCTGCGGGTCCTCCTTCTTGATGGCGCGGAAGGCCGTCGGCGCGGTGAACATCGCCGCGACCTTGTGCTCGGCGATGACGCGCCAGAAGGCGCCGGCATCGGGGGTGCCGACGGGCTTCCCCTCATAGACGATGGTTGTCGCCCCGTGCAGGAGCGGCGCATAGACGATGTAGCTGTGGCCGACGACCCAGCCGACGTCGGATGCTGCCCAGAACACCTCGCCCGGCTCGATTCCGTAGTGGTTGCGCATGGACCACTTGAGGGCGACCATGTGGCCGCCGTTGTCGCGCACGACGCCTTTCGGCGCGCCCGTGGTGCCCGAGGTGTACAGGATGTAGAGCGGATCGGTCGCTGCGACCGGCACGCAGCCGGCCTTGCGGCCCCGTGCCTTGGCATCCTTGACGAGGCCCTCCCAGTCGTGATCTCGGCCGGCGGTCATCGCCGCTTCGGCCATCGGCCGCTGCAGGACGATGCAGTGTTTCGGCTTGTGCGCGGAGAGCTCGATCGCCTTGTCGAGCAGCGGCTTGTAGGGAATGACACGCTGGGTCTCGATGCCGCAGGATGCAGCCAGGATCGCGACCGGCTTGCTGTCGTCGATGCGGGTCGCGAGCTCGGCCGCGGCAAAGCCCCCGAAGACGACCGAATGGATGGCGCCGATGCGTGCGCAGGCAAGCATGGCGATCGCCGCCTCGGCGATCATCGGCATGTAGACGATGACGCGATCGCCCTTCTTGATACCGAGATCGAGGAGGACGCCGCCAAGCGTCGCGACCTCGTGCGTGAGTTCGGCATAAGTGTAGGAGCGAGTCGTCTTGGAGACGGGGCTGTCGTAGATCAGCGCCTTCTGCTGGCCGCGCCCGCGCAGTACGTGGCGGTCCAGGCAGTTGTATGCCGTATTGCACTCCGCGCCTGCGAACCAGCGGCCGTACTCGCCGGCATAGGGATCGAGTACCTTGTCCCAGAGGTTGTACCAGTCGATGTCGCGCGCAGCCTCCGCCCAGAAGGCGTCCGGGTCGGACTTCCAGGCGGCATAGACCTCGTGGTAGCGGCTCTTCGCTGTCGACATGGTAAACGTGCTCCCGAACGCTGAAGGCCGGCCTGCGCGGCCTTCCCACTCTCCTTTCAGCATGGGGGCCCCGACGCCCGCAATAGTCCCACCGTCGAACATGCGAAGGGACGGCCGTCTGGGTTGCCCCGCAACTTTCTCACACCAGAGCACGATGCTTGAAGTGGCGTCCCGCCATCCCATATCCTTGACAGTCGGAGGTCGCCTTCGGGGGCCTCCGGGTTGCAGCTGCCTCCGGGCCGCAACTGCCAAGGTCGCTTATCGAAAGGACTTTGCAGCCGTGTCGAGACTGTCACTTCTGTCGAGCCCGCTGCTCCTCGGCTTTGAGGAGATCGAGCGCCTCATCGAGCGTGCTGCCAAGGCTGGCGACGGCTACCCGCCGTACAATATCGAGCGCATGACGCGCTCGGAGAGCGCCCCCGAGACGCTGCGCATCACGCTCGCGGTCGCGGGCTTCAAGCGCGACGAGATCGAGATCACGCTCGAGGACAATCAGCTGATCGTGCGCGGGCGCCAGGACGACGACAAGTCGCGCGAGTACCTGCATCGCGGCATCGCGGCCCGCCAGTTCCAGCGCACCTTCGTGCTTGCAGAAGGCATCGAGGTCAGGTCCGCCGATCTTGCGCACGGCCTCCTGTCGATCGACCTCGTCCGGCACGAGCCCGAGCGCATGATCAAACGCATCGAGATCCGGGGTGCGAAACCCTGATCTGGCGAGCACATTTTGGAAATCGAACGAATCGGACCAGTATGGCGTCGGCGCCCTCCTTCGACACCTTGCCGCCATCACGCGGTCGCGGGACGACGCCAGACTGACGCCTTCCATGAAAGGAGCAGCGTCATGACCGAGACAGGTGCCAAGCGGCGCAAGCCCGGCCAGAAGCGCCGCAGCCGTGCGCTGATGTCCCGCAGCGAGCTCGCCAATCTCGGTGACGGGCATGTCGCCTACATCCGCGTCATGAGCGTTGCGGAGGCCCGAAGGCGCTTCCCGGCCGTCGGGACACTCCCCGACGTCAAGGATCTCTACGCCCTGCACTCCGCGGACGGCACACCGATTGCCCTTACCGACAGCCACGAGGCGGCGATCGGCCACGCCATGGGCGACGATCTCGTGATCGCGAGCGTGCACTGAGCGGCGGCGCATTCACTCTATGATGGGAGAGGCTGTAGCCGGTTGTGGCTGCGGCCTCTTCTTTTGGCGGCGCACCGCCGCACCTCAATCGCTCTTGACCGGGCGATGGCATGGCGATAGCGGGACGGGGCTCTGCCCAATCCCCGACATGCCTCCGAATGAGCCAACGCGATGTCTCGGCCCGAGAATTCCAGACCTGAGGCACGCTATGCGGAGCGCGTTGCGCGCGGCGAGATCGAGCACGATGTCGCACAGGCCGCCATCGTCGCGCAACTCGGCGCCCTCGGCGATGCCCTCGCCACCTGGCGCCCGCAAAAGCGCTGGTCGCTCTCCCAGATGTTCGGCGCCAAGGCGCGGCCGCCGCGCGGCCTCTACATCCATGGTGCTGTCGGGCGTGGCAAAACCATGCTCATGGACCTGTTCTTCGATGCCGTCGCGATCGAGCCCCGGCGGCGCATCCATTTCCACGAGTTCATGGCCGAGGTGCACGACCGCATCGCCACTGCGAGGAAAACGGTGGAAGGGGATCCGATTCCCCACGTCGCGCGCGAGATCGCGGAAGGCGCGAGTCTCCTCTGCTTCGACGAGCTGCATGTCACCGACATCGCCGACGCCATGATTCTCGGCCGCTTGTTCGCCGGCCTATTCGTTGCCGACGTCGTCGTCGTTGCAACCTCGAACTCATCGCCAGGCGAACTCTACCGCAATGGCCTCAACCGCCAGCTGTTCCTGCCGTTCATCGCCATGATCGAGGAGCGCCTGGACGTCGCACAGCTCGATGCGGCCAAGGATTTCCGCCTCGAGAAGCTTGCGGGCCTGCCGCTCTATTTTTCACCTGCCGACGCCGACGCCCGGCGCGCGCTCTCCAAGGCGTTCCAGCGTCTCACCGGTGTCCCACACGGCGCCCCCTTGACGCTCGACGTGAAGGGACGCGCCGTCATCGTTCCCGAGGCCGCGAGCGGCGTCGCCCGCTTCACATTCGATGAGCTTTGCGACACGCCCCTCGGCTCCCTCGACTACCTCCATATCGCGCACGCCTTCCACACCGTCATCATCGACAGTGTGCCGCTGCTTGTTCCCGAGCGCCGCGCCGCGGCCCGCCGCTTCATCAATCTCATCGATACGCTCTACGACAACTGCGTCGGCCTCATCGTGTCGGCCGCGGCCGAGCCGCACGAGCTGCACACCGAGGGCAAGGAGGCGCAGCTCTTCGAGCGCACGGCGAGCCGCCTCGTCGAGATGCGGAGCGAAGCCTACCTCGGCGAGCGAGCCCGAAGGCATGACGATCTCGCTGCCGAATAGGCACTCGCCGTTTGGCGAGGTTGGCAAAATGCGCGCAGTCTGCCTCAATTGACGCACTCGGGGTGGTTGCCGATGGACGACGGTCACGGTGGCGTGAACTCCCCGCGTCGGATTTCCTGTAGGAGTATATGCGTCAGTCCTGATATCCTGACGGCGCTCTGATTGTGACGGAGGCTGGACGCACGTCCGGCCGGCCTCCCTGAACGACCAGGGCCAACCAACGAAAGTAATAGCGGGAGGGAGGCGCTGCCGCGGAGCAGCCAATATTGCCACACATAAATCATGAACATGGCTTCGTTTCGCCGAGCAAGTACCCGCGCGATAGAACGGGACAATTGGTGCGCGATCCTTGTCCATGGTGCTCGGCGCTGCTGCATGGCTACCGTCTCGGCGGACCATGCCGGAGCGATACGATCTGAACGTCGGAAACTCTGCCTCTAGAACTGAACTCCAAAGAGCTGAACAATCACTCGTCTGAGGAACCCGCCGGCATTGCTCATCCAGCACGCCGGCAGAACCAACTGGGGATCGAAGTATGTCACCAATGCGTACCCTGTTTGCCGCGCTTGCCGCATTCGGCCTTGTCAGCGCCGCCGCCTTCGCGCAGGGCCCCGCGACCCATAAGGTCGCCATCCACGTCAACGAGAACAATCCCGCGACAATGAACCTCGCCCTCAACAACGTGCTGAACATCATCAGCTACTACAAGAAGAAGGGTGAGACGGTCGCCGTCGAGGTCGTCACCTACGGTCCGGGCCTGCACATGTTCCGCGCCGACACGAGCCCGGTGAAGCAGCGCGTCGCCCAGATTGCGCTCGAGAACCCGACGGTCACATTCGCCGCCTGCGGTAATACGGCCGAGAACATGTCGAAGGCCGAGAACAAGCCGGTGTCGCTCATCAGCGAGGCAAGGGTCGTCCCATCGGGCGTCATCCGACTGATCGAGCTGCAGAAGGTCGGCTACGCTTACATCAAGCCTTGATGTCGTAAGCGGCAGGGACCTCCTCCCTGCCGCTTCGATCTCAACTGACACGGGGGATCGCCCGATCCGGTTCGGGCCGCAACTGAGGAGAGTGACTGTGATGCGTTCTGCGTTCAGGCCAATCTACGGGCTACTTGCCCTTTCGCTGCTGGCGCTGGCCGGCTCGGCCATCGCTCAAAGCCCGACCGAGGTGCGCCGCGATGCCGTCACCAAGGAGAAGATCAACTCCTGGACGATCGGTCTCGCTGCCGGCCGCATCGAGGGCACGCCGCTCCGGCTCGCCGCAGAGCTCGCCCAGGCCCTCGACAACGAGGACGCCATGCGCGTCCTGCCGATCGTCTCGCGGGGCCCATTCGACAACATGTACGACCTGCTGTTCCTGCGCGGCGTCGACATGGCAATCGTCTATGCCGACAATCTCGATCACTTCCGCACGAAGGAGCGCGTCCCGGGTCTGCTCGACCGGGTCAACTATATCGCCCGCCTGTTCCCCGCCGAGGTGCATCTCGTCGTCCGCCCCGAGATCAACTCGCTGAAGGATCTCGTCGGCAAGACGATCAACGTCAACACGGCCGGAACCGCGGCGGCCTACTCCGGCCCCATCATCTTCCAGCGTCTCGGGCTCAACGTGCGCCTGACCAACAACCCGCACCGCGACGCACTGCAGGAGATCCGCAAGTCCGACAAGTACGCGGGCCTCCTGTTCGTGACGACAAAGCCCGTGCCGCCGCTCGCCGCGCCGAACTGGCCGGAGGGCTTCAAGCTGCTGCCGATCGAGATGACGCCGGCGCTCGAGGAATACTATGTGCCGGCCTATCTCGAGGCCGCCGAGTATCCGAAACTCATTCCCGCCGGCCAGCGTGTCACGACCATCGCCGTCCCGGTCGTGCTCGCTGTTTACAACTGGAACGTCGGCAAGGACCGCTACCGGCGCATGGTGCGCTTTGTCGACTATCTCTTTGATAGGCTGCCGGCACTCCAGAAGGAGCCGAACCATCCGGCCTGGAAGCAGGTGAACCTCGCCGCGACCGTGCCTGGATGGAAGCGCTATCCAGCAGTCCAGAGCAAGCTCGACGCGCTGAAGGGCGGCGCGCCCAAGCGCTGACGTCGCAGCCGGAGACCTGTGAAGCGAGAGCCACGGAACAAGGGAGTGCATCCCAACGTTCCGTGGCTCGATCGTTAGGTACCGGACAGCTCCTCGCCGCAATCCGTCAACCCGCCACGAGGCATCATGGCATCTCCAGGCCTGGGCAGCCGAAGGATCCAGGCCAAGAACAAGCACATTCCGGCTCCGCAACCCAATAATCAAGACAGGGAGGACTTCATGCGTCGCCACATGTTGCAGCTCGGTGCGGCCCTCGGTCTCGCCGCACTCTCCTTGACCAGCTCGGTCGCGCTGGCCCAGGACCGCCTGGCCGTATTCAAGGAGAGCCTGCGCTCCAAGGCCAATGCGCACACCGTCGGCGTCGCCTCGGGCAATCCCAACGGCGCCTATCTCTACCTCGCCTATGATCTCAGCGCCGTCTTCGACAGTGAAGCGCTCCGGGTGATCGCGGTCGTTGGCAAGGGCGGGCAGCAGAATGTGAAGGATGCGCTTTACCTGCGCGGCATCGACCTCGCCATCACGCAGGCCAACGTCCTCAAGCACTTCAAGCGCACCGGCGAGCTCGGCTCCGATATCGACAAGCGCCTCGTCTACATCACGCGCCTCTACACCGAAGAAATGCACGTCGTCGTGCACCAAAAGTCAGGTGTCGCGAGCCTGCAGGAGCTTGCCGGCAAGACCGTGAATTTCTCCGACGCCGGCAGCGGCACCCAGCTATCCGCACGCGTCCTCTTCCAGCTCCTTGGCCTCAATGTGAAGGAGATCAACGTCGGACAGGCGGACGCGCTGCGCATGCTGGCCGCCGGCGAGATCGCGGCAACCGTCCTCGTCGCCGGGAAGCCCGCCGGGGCATTCGGCCGCTTGGCCGCAGATTCCGGCTATCGCATCCTGCCGATCCCCTACACCCAGGCAATGGAGGACGCCGACTTCCTGCCCATCCGCCTGAGCCGAACCGACTACGCCATCATTCCGGATGGCCAACCGGTCGACAGCCTCGGCGTGAGTGCCGTGCTTGCGGCCTACAATTGGCCGAAAAGCAGCGATCGCTATGCCCGTATCGAGCGCTTCATCAACGAGCTTTTCACGCGCCTCGCCGAGTTGCAGAAACCGCCGCGCCATCCAAAATGGAAGGACGTGAATCTCTCGGCAACGCTCCCGGGCTGGACGCGCCATCCGGCGGCCCAGAGCTGGCTGGACCGGCAACGGTGAGGCTGCGCAAGGGCCGGCCTCGGCCGGCCC
>DAORNH010000029.1:7189-13014 GCA_035440865.1 Hyphomicrobiaceae bacterium
ATCACCATCGCGCCGCCGGCCGCCTGAGCGTCACGGGAACATCTCGGGCCGGTACTCGAAGTGCATGCTGTCGTAATGATACCACTTGCCGCCCCAGATAAAGCCGTGTGCCTCGAAGATCTCGACGATCTCCATCGGGATCGCGTTGCGGTAGGGATAGCGGCCGCTGGCATCGGGCTTTGTCCAGCGCCAGTAGTGCGCATGCTTCAAGGCGATGTCGATGGCGATGCCATGACCGTGCGCGGAAACGCGGTCGGTCCCCGCGATCGGACGGCAGTTGTAGGTTCCAGCTGACGGATAGAGGTAGGGATCGAAGCGCGCCGGCAGGGCATCGAGCACTTTCGAGACCGCCTCGAGCCGGGCGGCGACGCCATTGAGCCGCGTGACCTGAAGCCTGCGCCCCCACTTCCTGGGCAGCCAGACGATCTCGACCAGATTTGCCGCGACGGCGCCTGAACGGCAGTCGCCATAGATCTTGTCGAAGAAGGCTGCATGCCGCACGCGCCCCGGGTCGACATTCACGGCGGGCGGTATCGCCTGCCCGCCGACCGGATATGGCGCGTAGAACATGTCCTTGAGATCGGGAGACGCGAGTAGCGTCTCGAAGGGCTTTGCGCCCCGCCCGTCGTCGATCACCATCCGCGTCCCGTCCTTCCAGACGAGTTCGTTGCCCTCGACCCCGGCAAGATGCTCGGGGTAAGCCGCGATCAGGCGGCTCATGGCGGTGGCCGTGGGCTTGGGGTCCGGTGGAAGCGGCTGTCCACCTGCCGTCTCCGCGAGGTGAAGGGCAGCAAAGGCGACCGCGGCCAGCGCAGCAATCGGCCGCGACACCGCACTCAGCGCCGAATGACGTAAATGGGCCACGGTCACAGTTCCTCGCCGCCACGGTAGTTCACTATTCCTGGAGCCGAGCTTTACCCCAACCTGCGAGCTGATACACTCACGGATCGAATAAGGGACGGGACCGAAGGCGCCTCGATGGGTACGCGAGGTGACCTCCGGCCGAGAGAAGTGCGCCGAACACGATGCAACGAGATGGCCTCCAGAACGACGAGGAGCCGGCCGATGTGTCCGTGAAGGACGCGCACGCCTCGTCGCGGCCACCCTGCGAGCATGCTGGAGCGCGCTCGCCCTATGAGCCGCCAGGCGACCAGCGGCAGTGTCACTACGGCGCACTCGATCTCGGCACGAACAACTGCCGGTTGCTGGTCGCGCGGCCGACACGACGCGGCTTCCAGGTCGTCGATGCCTTCTCGCGCATCATCCGTCTCGGCGAAGGTGTCACCAGTTCGGGGCGTCTCTCCAGTGCCGCCATGGACCGCACGATCGATGCGCTCCGCGTCTGCGCCAACAAGCTCGCCCGCGGCCGCGTGACGCGCTCGCGCCTCGTTGCCACCGAAGCCTGCCGGTTCGCCGAGAACGGAACCGAGTTCCTGTCTCGCGTGCGCAACGAGATCGGCCTCCACATCGAGATCCTCTCGCGCGAGAGCGAGGCGCGGCTCGCGGTCTCCGGCTGCTCCGGCCTCCTCGACGGCCAATGGGATCTCGCACTCGTCTTCGACATCGGCGGAGGCTCGTCCGAGCTCATCTGGCTCGACGCCTCGCGCCCCTGCGGCGACAGTGGCGCCGGCCCCACCGCCGCCGCATCCGCCATACAGTCGTGTGTCGCAGCGTGGACGTCCCTCCCCATCGGCGTCGTGACGCTCGCCGAGCGCTTCGGCGGCCGCTGCGTCGAGGGCGACTGCTTCGAGGACATGGTCGCCTACGTGACCTCGAGCCTCGAGCCATTCGAAGCCGCACACCGGTTCCGCGAGCGCATCGCGGGCACCCGCTACCACATGCTCGGCACGTCCGGCACCGTGACGACCGTCGCCGGCATCCATCTCGGCCTCGATCGCTACGACCGCTCGCGCGTCGATGGCTGCTGGCTGTCGAGCTGCGACGTCCAGTCGGTGACCGACCGCCTCATCGGCCTCTCCTATGAGCAGCGCATGGCCGAGCCCTGCGTCGGCAAGGATCGAGCCGATCTCGTGCTCGCAGGCTGCGCCATCCTGGAGGCGCTGCTGCGGCTCTGGCCCAGCACGCGCCTGCGTGTCGCGGACCGCGGACTGCGCGAGGGCATCCTGACGACGCTCATGGCAGAGGATGGCGTGCATCGTCATCGCCAGACCCGGCACGGGGGGCGACGGTGAGCGGCGGAGGCGAGCGTCACCTCAGGGTCCGACTGAAGTCGGCGCGGAAGCGCACGACCTCGTCCCAGCGCTGGCTCGAGCGCCAACTGAACGACCCCTACGTGGCCGCCTCAAAGCGCGACGGCTACCGTAGCCGGGCGGCCTACAAGCTCATCGAGATGGATGACAAGTACCACATCCTCGCGCCCGGGCACCGTGTCGTCGATCTTGGCGCGGCTCCCGGCGGATGGTCGCAGGTCGCGGCCCACCGCGTGAAATCGGTCGAGGGTCGCGGCCAGGTGGTCGCTATCGATATCTCGCCCTTGGAACCGCTTGCCGGCGTCATCGTCCTGCACCTCGACTTCCTCGCCGACGAGGCACCCGAACTCCTGCGCAGCCACTTGCGCGGCGGTGCCGCTGACGTCGTCCTGTCCGACATGGCCTCGCCGGCGACGGGCCACACTAGGACGGATCACCTGCGCATCATGGCGCTCGCCGAGGCAGCGATTGCCTTCGCCGAAGAGGTGCTGGCATCTGGCGGATCATTCATTTGCAAGGTCCTGCAGGGGGGCACAGAGCGCTCCCTTCTCGACACGCTGAAGCGCAATTTCGCCACTGTCCGGCATGTGAAGCCCCCTGCGAGCCGCTCCGACAGCGCCGAACTCTACGTGGTCGCGAGCGGCTTCAAAGGGCGGAGTTGATGCTCCTCCTGTCAATCGTGCCCGTCGCTGATCCGCTTGCGGCGAGGGTCTGCAGGTCGTGGAGGCTCGTCCTGCTACGTTGACTTGAAGGCAGCTTCACGACAAACAAGGGCGCGTGGATTTGTCAATCCGGCCATGGCGATGGCGCCGGCCGGAGCGGAAGGGGAAGGTGATGGGGGACTTGATGCTCTGGGCGGAGCAGTTGACCCGCTCGTTCGCCGAGTTGTTCGGCGACAATGCACAAACGGCACTCGCCGTCCTGAAGATCATCGGCATCAACATCGTCCTCTCGGGCGACAATGCCGTCGTGATCGCGCTCGCCTGCCATGGCCTGCCGCCTCGCCAGCGACGGATGGGCGTGCTGCTCGGCGCGGGCGCCGCGGTGGTCCTCCGCATCATCTTCACAGTGATCATTCAGAAGCTGCTCGGTGTCCCCTGGCTCAAGCTGATTGGCGGCCTGCTGCTGCTCTGGATCGCCGTCAAGCTGCTGATGGGCGATGACCATGGCGGCGACGGGATCTCGTCCGGGAGCAGCCTCTTCGAGGCCGTGAAGATCGTCGCCATCGCCGACATCGTCATGAGCCTCGACAACGTGCTCGCGATCGCCGCCGCCGCGGAGAGCGCGCCCGAGCACCAGCGCATCTGGCTCGTCATCCTCGGGTTGGCCATCTCGATCCCGCTCGTGGTGGCCGGCTCGACGCTGATCATGGGACTTCTGTCGCGCTGGCCAGTCTTGGTGTGGGCCGGAGCGGCACTCCTCGGCTGGGTCGCCGGCGAGCTGATCGCCACGGAACCCGTGATCAAGCCATATGTCGCCGGTTGGGCAACGTCGCTCGGCCTCAGCGCCAAGAGCCTGCTCCGCGTGTTCGAGATTGGCGGCGCGCTGATCGTCGTCGCCATAGCCATGCTCCTCAAGTCCCGCCAGGCCACGGCCCGGCATTGACGGTGCGCCGAGGCCGCGCCGGAGGTGGTCGAAAGGCCCCTCGACGCCGCCTCGGCTCGTGCTATTCAGGCCCACGTCAACCATCGGCTCAAGCCGCCCGTGAGGCACCATGCTCGCTGACAAGGATCGCATCTTCCGCAACCTCTACGGCTTCGAGGATTGGGGTCTTGCCGGCGCGCGCATGCGCGGCTGCTGGAACAATACCAAGGCGCTGATCGAGAAGGGCCAGGAGGCCATTGTCGACGAGATCAAGAAGTCCGGACTGCGCGGCCGCGGCGGCGCCGGCTTCCCGACCGGCATGAAATGGTCGTTCGTGCCGAAGAACGATCCCCGCCCCTGCTATCTCGTCATCAATGCCGACGAATCGGAGCCAGGTTCCTGCAAGGATCGCGAGATCCTGCGCAACGATCCGCATGTGCTTGTCGAGGGAGCCCTCGTCTCCTCATTCGCGGTCAAGGCGCACACCTGCTTCATCTACGTCCGCGGCGAGTTCATCCGTGAACGCGAGCGGCTCGAGGCAGCCGTTGCCCAGGCCTACGATGCCAAGCTCATCGGCAAGGACAACGTGCATGGCTGGGACCTCGACATCGTCGTCCACCACGGTGCCGGCGCCTATGTGTGCGGCGAGGAAACGGCACTCCTTGAAAGCCTCGAGGGCAAGAAGGGGCAGCCGCGCATGAAGCCGCCGTTCCCCGCGAACGTCGGCCTCTACGGCGCACCGACCATCATCAACAATGTCGAGACCATTGCCGTCGTTCCCGAGATCCTGCGCCGCGGCTCCGGCTGGTTCTCGGCCATCGGTCGGCCGAACAACACCGGTACCAAACTCTTTCAGATTTCCGGCCACGTGATGAAACCGTGCGTCGTCGAGGAGGCCATGAGCATCCCTCTGCGCGAGCTCATCGAGACGCATGCCGGTGGTGTGCGTGGCGGCTGGGACAACCTGCTGGCGGTCATCCCGGGCGGCTCGTCCATGCCCGTCATCCCGGCCTCAGAGTGCGATGACCTGCTGATGGACTTCGACAGCCTCGTGAAGCTCAAATCCGGCCTCGGCACGGCGGCCATCATCGTGATGGACAGGTCGACCGACATCATCAAGGCGATCGCGCGCATCGCCTATTTCTACAAGCACGAGAGCTGCGGCCAGTGCACGCCTTGCCGCGAAGGTGTCGCCTGGATCTGGCGAATCATGGAGCGCATGGCCAAAGGCGAGGCCGAGAAGCGCGAAATCGACCTCCTGTTCGAGGTGACGAAGCAGGTCGAGGGCCACACCATCTGCGCCTTCGGCGAGGGCGCCGTCTGGCCGATCCAGGGATTCCTGCGCAATTTCCGCTCCGTGATCGAGCAGCGCATCGATGCGCGCCATGCCGGGAAACTGGCTGCGGAGTAAGATCTGCCGACCAAGGGCGTCCGTGGACCTCCTGAGACCCGTGGCCTGCACGCCGCGGCGCGGGAGTGATCCCTTGCCTGCCACACAACCTCCCATCTCCCGCCCCAAACGACCCGCAAGCTACTGGCGTGGCTTCTGAAAGCCTGCCTGTCCAGCGTCGCTCATGCGCCGCCAGCGGCCACAGGGGAGTTCAGTCATGGGTGTGGTTGTACGCAATGTGTCCGACGAGGCCGAGCGTGTCCAGCAGCGCCGAGTCTCCGCTCACTTCCGCCGCTTTCCCGAGCACCTGCGCGAACCGATCAAGCGCTTCGCCCTCGACTCGCGCGCGCGCTCCGACCTTGCTGTGGTCTTCCCTGGCGCGGCCGTATCGCTCGTCGCCCGCTATTGCGGCGCAGAGGCGGCGCGGCGCGCGTTAGCCCTCCTCGACGCCGAGCGACCGCTGAAGGAGGTGGCACAGACGATCGGCATTCCGATGTGGATGCGCAAGCTTCCGCCGGAAGCCTTTGCGCTGCCCTTCGGCCGGCTCCCGGATGATGAAGACTTCTCGCGCCGGATCACCTCGTACCTGCCCCGGTCGCGCGCCGTGGCTGCGGCGTGGCTCGCCGCCGTCAGCTATGGCA
>DAORNH010000029.1:13067-14348 GCA_035440865.1 Hyphomicrobiaceae bacterium
CCCGACGATCCCGAGCCGCGCCTCGCCATGCTCGCGGCCTGGGCCTGGTTCTCGACGGAGATCGGCACCGACGCCCGTCAGCTGATCTCGACTCGTTGGCGGCCGGACCTCGCCTTCGAGACCGCAATCGTCGGCGCCAAGTCGTGGTTCAACCGCCTCCGCCTCGCCGCCCTCTATCTCAATCGCCAGGTGGCCGATCCTTGGCTCGCAGGCGGCGTGGTGCGCGGCTACCACGTCGTCCCATTGCTGACGGCAAAAGACCTTCTGGCGGAATCGCGCGGCATGCACAACTGCGTCGATCAGTTCGCGAAGCGCATCTCGGAAGATCGCTGCCGGCTCTTCTCGATCCGCACATCCGAGGGCGTGCGCCTTGCCACGGTCGAGATCGGCCAGCATCCACGCGAAACCGGCTTCCTCGCCATCAACCAGATCAAGGGTCGCCACAACCTGCCGGCGAGCGTCGAGGCCTGGCAGGTCGCCCACACATGGATGGGCGAGCAGAAAAACCTCTGCCGCATGCCGCCGATCGTGCTCGACTGTCCGCACGTCGATCGCGGCGCATGGCTGGGCCTCATGAAACCCTACATCGATGCCAAGGGCGATGGCCGCGCCGTGCCGCGCAACGTGAGCGTTCCGATCCTAAACCAGCTCGACGAGGATCTCGCCAATCTCGCGCGCCGCGGCGGTGTCACATCGTGGCTGTTCAATACGTGAGATCAGCGCGCTCCGAATATGGCGCTGCCGACTCGCACGTAGGTGGCGCCCTGCTCGATCGCGGTCGCGAAGTCGGCGCTCATGCCCATGCTGAGCTCGGCGAGGCCGTGCTCGCGTGCGAGCTTGGCAAGAAATGCGAAATGCACCGCCGGCTCTTCCTCGACCGGCGGAATGCACATGAGACCCGCGATTTCGAGTTTCAACTCGTCGCGACAGAGGGCCAGCAGCCCGGCAAGCTCTGACGGCCCAACTCCGGCCTTTTGAGCTTCCGCGCCGGTGTTCACCTGGACGAGGAGCCGAGGACGTCGACCCTGCTTGTGCATTTCGGCGGCGAGCGCGCGGGCGATTTTCTCGCGGTCAACCACATGGATGCAGTCGAAGAGGGCGACAGCCTCCGCCGCCTTGTTCGATTGCAGCGGCCCGATCAAATGCAGTTCGACACCGGGAAACTCGTCCCGCAGAGCCGGCCATTTGGCCTTGGCCTCCTGCACGCGATTCTCGCCGAAGATGCGCTGGCCGGCCGACAGCACCGGCCGGATTGCATCCGCCTCGAACGTCTTCGAGACG
>DAORNH010000029.1:14393-19421 GCA_035440865.1 Hyphomicrobiaceae bacterium
CGCGGCGATCTCGCCGCGGACCTTGTCGAGGGCAGCATGAGCCACTCGTCCTGCTGTCGCCGGTTCGGCCACGCTATTTCTTGACCGGTGCCGTCGGATCGACGGGGCAAGCCTTCGCGCACTCGATCTCTTCGCGTTTCTCGAGCTTGCCCTGGAACGGGTGGATCGTCTCGCGGAAGCACTTGCTGCCTTCGCCGACGATCCGGATCATCTTGCCGGCGGCCATGACCTGACACTTGACCTCGGCGCCGGGTGCGCCTGCGGCCTGCGCGACCTTCAGGCGCTCGCTCGCACCCTTCGGCTCCTCGGCATGCGCTGCCGGAAGGATCGCATCGAGGAGCCCCGCCGTCTTGTGGAGAGTATCGAAGGCGATCCACTCGTACTTCGCCTGGCCGCTGGCGTAGGCAAGCTTGATCGAGATGTCGCCCGTCGTCGGGCAGGCGCCGATCATCACCTTGGCACCCTTCTGGGCGTTCACTTCGCGGTAGTTGATATTGCAGCTGCCATTCTTCATCCAGAGGTCGTACTGCGCGAGGCGGTGCGAGACCTCGGAGTAGGGCACGCCGTGCTTCCACGACTGGTAGAGATTCATGCCCGTCGGGATGGCGCCGAGGACTGGCACGCTGATAGCGATTGCGCGCGCCGCCAGCTGGAACCTCGTCAGGGGTCCGCCGGCCGTGCTGCCGAACAGATTCGATGCTTCGCTCATGGCTCGCCTCCAAGACCTATCGCGTGCAACCGGAATTCGCAGGCGGCTTTCGCGGCGACACTGCCGCCGAATGCGCGCCCGTTCAAGTCCTTCCTAGCGCACAGAAGCTGAATGGCAACTGACCAGGCCACCGGATCGTCACTCGGCGGCGGAGGCCTTCGGCGGCACCGTCAAGGCGTTCTTCCCGAAGCGGTCCTTGAACGGGCTCGTATCGATCTCCTCGAGGGAGATGTTCCCGGCAAGCACCGCACTCTTCCAGTCCTTGAGGCGGCCCTCGTCGGCGTGAAACTCGGGCATCACCTCGCGCGCGAACAGCTCGAGGCTTTCGCAGATGTGCTCGTGCGTGTTCTTCCCCGCCTGATTGAGCAGGATGACCTGATCCACGTTGGAGGCCGCGAACTTCTTGAGCTTGCGCCGGATCGTCTCCGGCGAGCCGATGAGGCCGCTGCGCAGCGCTTTGGCCTGACCTTCCGGGTCGGCGCGCTTCCAGGCCTCATACTCCTGCCAGAGATCGACCGTGCCGGCCCGCGGCCGGGCGCGGTTCGCAGCGTTTCCATAGAAGCGGAGCGCGAACTGGAAGAATGTCGCCCCGTCCGCCCGGCGCTGCGCCTCCTCATCGGTCTTCGCGCACATGAAATACGAGACGAGGGCGATGTTCGGATTGATCGGATAGTCTGCGAGCCGCTCGAGCCGGCGCGTGATGGCATTGTAGTAGGCATGCACCCAGGCCTTCGCCGCATCCGCGCTCACGAACTGGAAGCCGAGCGCGCCGAAGCCGCGCCGCCCGGCAAGCTCGATCGTATCGAGCTGCGAGCAGGCGCACCAGAGCGGCGGATGCGGCTTCTGCAGCGTCTTCGGCACGACGTTGCGGAAGGGGAACTTGTGATGCGGACCGTCGTAGGCAACAGGGGCATCGCCGAACATCGGGATGAGGCAGCGCACGGCATCCTCGAAAATCTCGCGCTTCCTCTCGAAGGGGACGCCGAAGGGCTCGAGTTCGGTAACGCTCGCGCTCTCACCCATACCGAACTCCACCCGCCCCCGGCTCAGGAGATCGAGCGTCGCGATACGCTCGGCGATCCGCGCCGGCGGGCTCGTAGTCAGCTGGAAAATGCCGTGCCCGAGGCGGATGCGCTCGGTCCTCTGGCTTGCAGCACCGAGGAACACCTCGGGCGCTGCCGAATGAGAGTACTCCTCGAGGAAATGATGCTCCACCACCCAGGCGTAATCATAGCCGAGCCTGTCGGCGAGCGAGATCTGGGTCAATGCGTTCTGGAAGAGGTCGAACTCGCTACTGGCATGCCAGGGACGCGGGATCTGCAGCTCGTAGAAGATGCCGAATTTCATGGTGCGTGCTCGCTGACTTCCGCACTGATGTGGCGCCGCTCGTCCAGGGCGGCCCGCTGGATCGGCGACCGTACCCGGACCGTCGCGGCATGAAATAGCGCGCCCGCGTCGCCGTCAACCATCGGCACTTGCCGCGTCGCCTCATGTCGTGCATGTCCGATCCGCGTCCAAACGGCGCCGCACTCCACGGAGACATGACGGCCGTGCTCACCCGAAACGAGAAGCGCATCGTCGCCCAGTATCTCGCAAGTCGCGAGGGTTACAGCCGCGTGGCTTGGGACATGCTCCCCTACATCGCGCCGCCGACCGGCTTTGCCGCCTATGCCCTCCTCAAGGAAGACGTCTACGCGATGGCCTTCGCCTTTGCGGTGCTGTTGGCTCTCGCCATCTGGTATCTCGCCTATCAGACGCGCGCGTCCCTGCTGTTTCTGTCAGCGCTGCGCAAGTACGAGGATACTGTGCGCGCCCTCGAGCGGCCCGATGCCGACCCGAGCTGAGTCGCAGCTCAGGCGAGCCGCTTCAGCATGAGCAGTCGACGCCCATTCCAGGCAGCGCAGCAGCTCGGCTCGAAGCTGCTCCGCTCGTAGAAGGTGACATTGCGCGACGCCGCGCCAGTCACCACGTGGACACCTGGTACGCCGTGTCCGCGCGCATCCGCCATGAACGCCTCGATGAGACGTCCGCCGATGCCGCGACTGCGATACCGGGCGTCGAGATTGATATGCAGCTGTCCCGGATATGCTGCTGTGAGCGAAGCAAAACAACCGAAGAAGGCGAGATCGGCGAAGCGCGCAGCCTTCGCCGGATCATCGTGCGAGCCGACGATGTAGCCCGCGACGGCATCCCCGGTAAGCGCCACGTGCGTCAGTGACACGTCGTGCTGCAGATATCGCCCGAGCCAGCGCTCTCGAAATGCCGCGCGCTCCGCATCATCCGAGAAGGTGCGACCGCTGGCGGCAAAGAAGATTGCCTCGATGCCGCGGATCAGGCGCTCCCACCCGTCGATCTCCACGAGCCGCGCAATCCTCACCTCAGGCATCGAGTGGCCGCCGCGCCCACGCCTCCGCAGCGCTCCCCGTCGCCTCACCGATCGAGCGCAGCCCCTTGTCGCGGCAATGCTGGACGAGATGCGTCTTGATTTGGCCGATGAGCTCGGGCCCGCCGAAAACCAGCCCAGTGTAGAGCTGGATTACGCTCGCCCCCGCCTCGATCTTGGCGAGCGCCTGCTCAGGCTTGCCGATGCCGCCGATGCCGATCAGCGGCAGGCGGCGTCCGACGAGCTGGTAGACGCGGGCGAGCATCGCCGTCGAGCGACTAAAGAGTGGCGCACCCGACAAGCCTCCCGCCTCCTTGGCAACCGCCAGTTTCTCGAGGCCCGGCCGCGCCAACGTCGTATTCGAAACCGCGATCGCATCCACGCCGTGCGCGACGATCCGTTCCACAATGGCCGGCAAGTCGTCTTCGGCAATATCGGGTGCGATCTTCACGACCATCGGCACATGCCGCTCGCCGGCCGCAATGCGCGCCGCCCGCACCGCCATCACCCGGCCGAGCAGCTCGTCGAGGGCCGCCGGCGCCTGCAAGTCGCGCAGGCCGGGCGTGTTCGGCGAGGAGATGTTGATCGTGAGGTAACTCGCGAGATCGTAGAACATCTCGGCGCCGGCCACATAGTCTGCGGTGCGGTCGCGGCTATCCTTGTTGGCGCCGACGTTGATGCCGACGATTCCCTGCCGCGGACGCCGTGACAGTCGCTCGAAGGCCGCCTTGTGGCCGTGATTGTTGAAGCCGTTCCGGTTTATGACGGCGCGCTCGGCGACGAGGCGGAACTGGCGCGGCTTCGGATTGCCGGCCTGCGGCAGCGGCGTCACGGTGCCGATCTCGGCGAAGCCGAGGCCCATGCCGAGCACCGCGTCGGGGACGCGCGCATCCTTGTCGAAGCCCGCGGCCATGCCGATCGGATTTGGAAAGGTGAGCCCGAAGGCCTTTACATTGAGGCGGCTGTCGTCTGGCCCCGAGAAGCGCGGATAGAGCCCGGCTTCGAGCGACTTCAAGGTCGCCTCGTGCGCCGTCTCGGGGTCGAGCGCGAACAGCATGGGCTTTGCAAGATTGAAGATCGTGCTCAACATCAGGTCGTCTCCTCAGGCACTAAATGCTGTCCGTCGGGCCCAAGCGTGAGCGGCTTTTCCCAGACAACGGCGGCCAAGTCGAGAGCGCCGTAGAGATGTGGATAGAGCGCGCCGCTGCGTGAGGCTTCGAGCCTAAGCGCGCCGGCGAGCCGCCCCGTATCGACGGCGACGAGCACCAAGTCGGGGAGACCGGCAAAGTGCCGCTCGAGCGTGCCGGCGAGCTGATCGGGCATCGACAGGTGGATGAAACCGTCGCGGCGATCGTCGCGCGAGCCTTCGTAGCGCCCGATCTTGCGAGCAGCACTCCATTCGCCCTGCCCCACCACCTTGAAAACGAGCCTCGGCATCGACATGTCTGCCCCCTCGGCCGGCGCGCTCGCCGGAGACTGCAACAGCGGCACCATCGTCGCTATTGAAATGGCCTTATTCCGACAAGGATCAATAGCACCGCTTCGTCGATCGGCTGCTGCATGCTAATCAGGCGAGCTGCCTGTCCGATCGTCATGACGTTGTCACCGTGATGTGTCGGGTCCCATTTCCATCGACATGCCCACGTGCCGCATGCCCGACGAGTTCCGAGTCCTCCTGCAAACCCTCGCCGAGCTGCTGTCCGGGGCGCGGCGCTATCGCGTGCCGTCGTTCCAGCGGCCCTATTCCTGGACGACGAAGGAGGCCTTGCAGCTCCTCGAGGACCTGCTGCACTGGATCGCCCAGGCGACGGATCGCGCACACGACATCGAGACGCGCCGCTACTTCCTCGGCACCATCCTGCTCGTGCGCGAGCCCGCCGACGCAGGCGAGCCAGAAGCCGATATCGTCGACGGACAGCAGCGCACGTTCCTTGTA
>DAORNH010000029.1:19493-22346 GCA_035440865.1 Hyphomicrobiaceae bacterium
GCGCTGCCGACCGCCGCGCAAGGAAGCGCGCCGCGCCGGCATCGGCTCGCGCTGCGCGGCGAGAGCGCTGATCACCTGACGAGCCTTGCACTCCGGCCCGGGGCCACCGAGCAGGAAGCTCCCGAGGGCGAGCCGCCGCCGGGCGTCAGCAATATGATCGCCGTTCGCGAGGCGCTCGGGGATGCCCTGGACGAGCTCGAGGACCAGGAACTCGTCGCCCTCGGCGACCTCATAGGCTCGGTCTGCTGTATCGCAGTCATCGAGACGTCCCACGTCGACGATGCCCACCGCATCTTCATGGTCCTCAACGACCGCGGCAAGCCGCTCGACCGCAAGGACATCCTGAAGGCCGAGGTGCTGGGCCGCGTCGCGCTCGATCAGCGCCAGCGCTGCCTTGTGATCTGGGAGGAGCGCGAGCGCCTGCTTGGGGTAGGGTTCGAGGTGCTGTTCGGCCACATCCGCGCAATCCATGGCCGGAGCGGACCTCGCATCATCGACGGTATCCGCTCGATCATTGCCGAAACAGGCGGCGCCGAGCGCTTCGTCGACCGGGTGTTCGCGCCGGCGGCCGACGCTCTTGCTGCGATCAATCATTGCCGGCACGAGGGCAGCCCGCACTCCGCCGCGATCTGCCGCCGCCTTCGCTACCTCGGCTGGCTCACAGGCACCGAATGGGTACCCGCGACGCTCGCGTTCTGGCTCGCCAATCCCGATAAGCCGGAGGTGCTCTATGCATTCCTCCGCGAGATCGACCGTATCGCCTATACGGCCCGCCTGCTCGGTCTCGGAGGTGACAAGCGCATTGCGCGCTTCGATCGCCTGACCGATCTCGTGCGTTCCGGCAGGGGACTCGACACGAGGCTCGCGCCTCATGTGCTGACGCGCGAGGAACTGAGGAACATCAATTACAACCTCCGCTCGCTCCACTATCGCAGCCAGCAGACCTGCAAGCTCGTATTGATGCGCTTGAGTGATGAGATCGCGGGCCGCGAGGAGAACCTCGATCCTGCCGACTACACGGTCGAGCACGTTCTGCCGCTGAACCCGGGCCGGACCAGCAGCTGGCGGACCGTGATCCCCGACGCCGAGGAGCGGGCACGTGTCGCAAACCTCCTCGGCAACCTGGTGCTTGTACCCCGTGCGCTCAACGCGGACGCCGGCAACCTCGATCTCTCAGCCAAGCTCGACCTCTATTTCGCCGCCGGCCGCCCGAGGCAACCCGCCATCACGGAGCAGCTTCGCGGACTTGCCACCTGGAACGCCGACACGATCAGGGCCCGCGATGCCGACTTTGCCTCGCGGCTCCAGCGCATGTGGCGACTGGAGGATGCGCCGAGCGAGCCGGCCACTCCTCCCGCGAGCGGTCGTCCGCGCCGGCGGGGACGTGCACGCACTTCGGATTGACGCGCCGTAATTCCCAGCCTTTTCCTTCCGGGATCACCACCGATGCGCCGCCCGCAACCGCTGCCGAAATTCCTCCTGGACGCCATTCGCGCCGAGGTCGCGACCATCGGTCACCTGCTGTCGCCGGCATTCCGCTTCCGCCTTGCCTGGTTCCAGCGCGCGCATGCCTGGACCGCGGACCACGCCCTCCTCCTGCTCGACAGCATCGAGGAGGCGATGGACATTGCCGCCGACGAGCGCCGCTGGCTCAACCTCAATACAATCAGCATCGTCCAGCGCGACGGCAGCGACCACGTCATCGTGACGGATGGCCAGCAGCGACTTCTGACGCTTACTATCCTCGTCGCCATTCTGCGCGACTTCGCCGAGACGGACACCGAGCGGCGCGAGCTTCATGACCGGCTGTTCGGCGCACCGACCGCCGAGGAGCCCAAGGGCTACTACCGCTTCGAGCCGCACCCATCGACCAAAGGGCTGCTCGTCGACTACGTCCTAACGCCCGGGGCCACGAAGAAAGCGATCGACGACAACGACGAGGACGAGCTATCCTTCTCGGGCCGCAACATCCTCGCCTGTCGCGACGCCATGTGGAAGCGCGTCAAAGACATGTCCGTCGAGAGGCGCCGGGCGCTTGCCGCGTTCCTCGCCGGGCGTTGCTGCGTCATCGTGCAGATTATGGCCAGCGAGGAGGATGCCCGCGTCGCCTACTGCAATGCCCACAGCATGGGCGTGCACCTGAGCCCGGCCGACATGTTCAAGGCCGAGACCCTTTCGGTGATTGCCCGCTCGGCACGCAAATCAGCCTCGCGCGCCTGGGAGCAGTGGCAGGCGAAGCTCGGACCGGAAGCCTTCGAGGAGCTTCTCCGGGCCATGCTGACGATCGAGCGCAAGCGCTACGGCAAGCCGCGCCAGCTCTACGAGGATCTCAACAAGGCCTTCAGACTCGAGGAGCCGGACGGCGCCGAGCAGTTCGTCCTGAAGCGGCTGCCGAGGGCCGCGGAGCTGCTGCACGCCATCAAGCGGGCCGACATCGGCCGGGCTGGCGCCGGCTTTGCCCCGATCAACCGCCGACTCCAGTACCTCGGCTGGGTCACGCATCGGACGTGGGTGCCCGCAGCCATGTCCGCGATCCAGCAGCTGGGCGATCGGCCCGACGCGCTCCTCGCCTTCCTCGCGCGCCTCGACCGGCTCGCCTACACCCAGATGGTACTTGGCCGCGATGGCGACCTGCAGCAGCGCCGCTACGTCAAGCTGTTGCAGGCGAGCGACGCCAACGATCCGGCGCTGGTGGTCGGTCGCGACGAGCAGCGCGAGATGCTCGCCATCCTACGCAGCAGCAGGGTGGTTAGGCCCCGCTTCAAAGTGATGCTGCTCCTGCGGATCAACGGTGCCGTCGAGGGCGATGGTGCGCCGGTCGAGACGCCGATGGCCAACATCGAGCACGTGCTG
>DAORNH010000029.1:22356-23415 GCA_035440865.1 Hyphomicrobiaceae bacterium
AAAGACCCCCGCCACGAAGAGCCGCTGGCTGACGCATTTCCCCAATGCCGCCGTGCGCGCCGAGCTACTCGACAGCCTCGGCAATCTCGTGCCGTTGACCGAGACCGAGAACCAAGGAGCCGGCAACGACGACTTCGACCGGAAGAAGGCCATCTACTCCGCCTCCGTCTACCGGATGACGCGCGAGGCCGGGGCCGAGCCTGGCTGGACCCCGGCAATCGTCCGCGCGCGCACCGAGCGGCTCGTCGCCGCGCTCAGTCGCAGCCTGGAGCTCGGTTGAGGCAGCATCTCAGGCCGTCACATTGGCCGCGACGACGACGCGGCGGCTCTCCGAGGCCTGGCGCGTCAGATCGGGCCCGAAGAGCACACCGAGACGCATTGCGCGGACGCCGCCCTCGCTCGCGCCCGAGACGAGATTGCCATGGACGAGGCAAGCCCCCGCCTCGCCGTCCGCCGTGATGGCGATGCCGACGCGCGAGGCCCGGACGACGTTGCCGCTCACCACGCAGTCGCGCATGTACCTGCCCCAGCCGACGACGATGCCGGCTTCGATCACATTGCCGACGACGGTCGCGTCGGCCTCGACGGCGATGCCCTCGCCGCGCTTGTCGACGGGCTCGTGCTCGCGCCGCGCGAGGTTGCGGATGAGGTTGCCTTCGACGACGGCCAGGCGGCCCCCTTCGTTGAAGTTCGTGACCGAGATACCGGCCGCGGCACCGTCGACGATGTTGCCTGAGATCACCGCGCCCGAGAACGCGAACTCGGCATAGAGCGCCACCTCACCGACGCGCGCGACGTTGTTCGTGACGATCTGCACGTCGGCGGCCGCGTTGGCGCGCACGGCCGAATAGGCGCAGTCCGTGATGCGGTTGTCCGCCGCGATCACGCCGCCACGAATGGTCATTTTGCCTTTCGTGTTGGAGTAGTGGCGCTCCATGCTGCGCAGGATGTTGAAGATTGAATTGTTGCTGTACAGGAGGCCGTCAAACTTGAAATCACGACCGCCACTCGGGCGCGTCATCTCATCGGCGTACCAGTAGTTGCGCAACTGGTCTTCCG
>DAORNH010000030.1:0-331 GCA_035440865.1 Hyphomicrobiaceae bacterium
CGGGCGTCACGCCTGCGCCCGAAAAGGCAGAGACATCGGCGCCCATCGCCAGGCCCTCACCCGGCAGCTTCCCGGCGCGATCGATCACGCTGGTCGTCCCGTTCGCCGCCGGTGGCGCAACCGATACAATCGCACGAGCACTCGGAGCGGGGTTGCGACCTGTGCTTCGCCATCCCGTCGTCATTGAGAACGTGGCCGGCGCGGGCGGCACGATCGGCATGGACCGCGCCGCCAAGGCGAAGGCCGACGGCTATACGCTCGTCGTCACCTCGACAGGATCGGTCGCGCTCGGGCCTCAAATGGGAGTTGGAGATCCGGATCATTTCCGCTC
>DAORNH010000030.1:376-6789 GCA_035440865.1 Hyphomicrobiaceae bacterium
GTCGGCCCGTCGAGCCCAGACAAGTCGCTTACGGACTTCGTGACCAGTGCTCGCTCCGGCAAGGCGCCTTCAATCGGCACTTTGGGAGCGGGAAGCGCCAGCCATCTCGCCGCCTTCGCGTTTGGAAGGGCCACGGGGATCAATCCGACTCTGGTGCCGTACAGGTCATCCAGCGCCGTGTTGGAGGACCTGCGCGCCGGCCATATCGACGCCGCACTGCTCCTTCCGCTGATGCCGAAGGACGCCCTGGCTGCCATGCAGCTGAGAGCGCTTGCCGTGACGAGCAAGGCGCACTCGCACCTGCTCCCGGATGTGCCTCGCATCACCGAGCTCACACCCTTCATCTTCGACCTCGCGAGCTGGATCGGCATTGCGGCGCCGGCGGGAACGCCGAAGGGCGTGCTCGACAAAATGAACATCTTGTTCCGATGGGCGGCCGCGACACCCGAAGTCCGCAAGGCCATGGAGGCCAGCGGAGTTACGGCTCACAGCCTCGACGTGGACGAGACCAATCGCCTGATCGCCTTTGATACTGTTATTTGGGCCGAAATCGCCAAGGAAGCCGGCCTGAAGCCGCAATGAACCGCCGGGCGATGCCTACTGCGCCCCGCTCGTCCGCCGGTCCGCGCCGCCCGCGCGAGCATACTTGTCGAGCACGACGCGCGCCCGCGCCACTGCCGCGTCCGCTATCGCCGCGTGGCCTTCCGCAGTCGGGTGGAATGCGCCCGAGTAGGTCGAGGCTAGGATCAGCTGGAACCACGAGAACGTCTGCAGCTTCAGGGTCTTCTGGAGCAGCGACTGGCTCACATGGAAGTTCCCCGTCATGAAGGCGTCATTGGGCGTGCGGAACCAGCGCTGGCGCGAGATGTAGGCCTTCCAGTCGGCCGGGTTGAACGGCTGCCAGGCGCCATCGACGAGGCGCGGAATACGCAGGTCGTCGGCAGTGGAGAGCGAATCCTCGATGAAGCCCGCGCAGAGCGCGCGCCCCTGGAAATCCCGCCGGTGCGCGTCCGCGAGCGACCAGCCGTGAAAACGTGCCGAGGCAATCATGATGTCATTGAGCCGCTCGGCGGCAACGCCGCTCTCGGTCGCCTTCTCTTCGCTCATGCGGAACTCAGGGACGACCGTCATGCCGGCGCGGCCGTCCGGACAGACCGACTTTCCGTCCTCGAGGAGAGCAAGCGGCGGGTAGGCAGCGAAGATCACCCGATCCGACTGCCCCCACGGGATGTGCAGGAGGCTGTGCACAGCGCGATTGAAGGCCTTGTAGCGATCATCGAGACGGTCGAGGGCGTCGCCCGCCTCTTTGAAGCCGTGCACCTGGCCGAACCAGCCGCCGAGTCGGCGCAAGGTCGACTGGTCGTCGAGGACCGCGTTGGCGACGAGGCGGGAAAAACCGATGTCGTTGCCGCCGATGGAGACGAGCAGGAGATCAATCCGGCGCGCGTGCGCCGGATCGCACTTCTTGAGCACCAGCCCGCCCTTGAGCTCGGGCACCTGCTCCTTCATGTGGTAAGCCTCGGGCAGGTCGAAGTCGGGCGCGGAGCGCCGATCGCACTGCGCCTGCGCCACGGCCGAGATCTGCGAGAGGTCAGGCGGGTTCGGCACCCACTCGTGGCCCTTGTAGCGCAGGAAGAGCCCCGCCGTGATCTCGGCACCCGAACAGGCATAGCCGACGAAGGTCACGGCGCGGTGCGGGTTCTCGATGGCGATCTGGAGGGCAGCACGCAGCTGCCAGGAGTAGAGCGAGCGGTGGCAGGCCTGGTCGAGCCAGCGCGCGTTCTCGTCGATGAAGGCGCGATCGCCGATCTGCTTCCAGGGACCGACGCGGGCGGGGTAACCGACGAGGGCGGTATCGCTGTTCTTGCCCTTCTGCGGCTTGCCGTAGTCGGCCGCGCGCTCTCTTGAGAAGCGGACGGGAACGTCTGGGTTGCCTTCCCCGGAGGCAAAGCTGTCGCCCATGCCGACGATCAGCAGGTCAGAGACACGGACGATCGCGCGCGCGACCTCCTGCCCCCCGACCTCGACGCGCACATCGGCGCCGCCGGGGTAGGGCACATCGAAGCGCAGCGGCTCAGCGCACGACTGGGTTGCAGATCCGCCCTCGGCGTCTCGCGTCCGACCGGCGGGCTCGAGCGGTGTCACGAGCCAGGTGCACTGAACGACGTCCTCCTCGGCGCCCTTGAGCGTGAGCAGCACGGCATGACGGCGCGGATTGAGATAGTCGGGATCGGCCGGGCACTCATGACGGTTGGTGACGGCGTTCCAGCAGGTATTGCGGAACATGGTAGCCGCCCAGCCGTCCGGGTGGCGCTCGGCGAGTGCGCGCTCGGCGGAAAGGATCGGCGTACGCGCCTCGTCGGGTTTCAGCGCGGCGAAGGTCGAGCGGTGGACATTGGTATCGGCCGGGTTCGTGAAGAATCGGAACGGGTTGTCAACGCGCCACTCGATGCGCGCGGCCTGCGCCATCGCGGGCTCGGAGCCGATGAGGCCGGCCAGGACGATCAATCCGATTGCTTTGAGTGCCGTCTCTCGCACCACCATCCCTTTCGATCCCGCTGGCGCCGCCGGGCTTGCGCGGCAAGGGTTCCGAAAGCCTCTTTTGCCATGTTTGCGGCCCAAATGCGGCCCCGCTGCTCTCCGCGGCCGGTTACGCACGCCTGTCGTGATGGCGCCACAGGGCTCGGCTTGGTGGCGCACCGAGAAAAACGTTAACGTGCCTGACCGATTCGAGGAGAGAGCAGATGCTCCACAAGCCCCGCGCCGATCTGAAGCCCAACACCGCCGATTTCGAGCGCATGGCTCAAGTGAAGCCGACGGGCTTTCGCGAGTATGACGCGCGCTGGCTCTTCCCGAGCGAGATCAACCTGATGGGCCTCAACGCGATCGGCCTCGGCATCGCCACGCTCGCCGCCGAGCGCGGGGTGCCGAAGCGCTTCGTCGTCGGCCACGACTTCCGCTGGTACTCGGGCGCCGTGAAGCAAGCACTCATGACGGGCCTCCTTGCCGGCGGCGCCGAGGTGCACGACATCGGCCTCGCGCTCTCACCGATGGCCTACTTCGCCCAGTTCGCCCTCGATGTGGAGGGTGTCGCCATGGTGACCGCCTCCCACAACGACAACGGCTGGACCGGCATCAAGATGGGCATCCAGCGCCCGCTGACCTTCGGTCCGGACGAGATGACGGCGCTGAAGTCGATCGTGCTCGAGGGCCGCGGCCAGACCCGTGCCGGGGGGCGCTACATCTTCGTTCCCGACCTCGCCGACCGCTACGTGAAGTCACTCACCGACCGGCCGAAGCTGAAGCGCCGCCTGAAGGTGGTCGCCGCCTGCGGCAACGGCACGGCGGGCGCTTGGGCGCCGAAGGTGCTCGAGGCGATCGGATGCGAGGTGATCCCGCTCGACTGCGAACTCGATCACACCTTCCCGCGCTACAATCCCAATCCGGAAGACATGAAGATGCTGCACGCCATGGCGGAAGCCGTGCTGCGGCACAAGGCCGACGTCGGGCTCGGCTTCGACGGCGATGGCGACCGCTGTGGCGTCGTCGATAACGAGGGCCACGAGATCTTCGCCGACAAGGTCGGCGTGCTGCTCGCCCGCGATATTTCGGCCAAGCACCCCGGCGCCAAATTCGTCGCCGACGTGAAGTCGACGGGCCTCTTCATGACCGACCCCGTGCTCAAGGCGCAGGGCGCCGAGACGGTCTACTGGAAGACCGGGCATTCCTACATGAAGCGCTACACGCACGAGATCAAGGCGCTGGTCGGTTTCGAGAAATCGGGCCACTTCTTCTTCCAGCCGCCGCTCGGCCGCGGCTACGACGACGGCCTCGTCGCCGCGATCGCCGTCTGCGACATGCTCGACCGGGCCGGCACGGCAACGCTCGCCGATCTCGTCCGTGGCTTGCCCAAGACCTGGCAGTCGCCGACCATGTCGCCGCACTGCGGAGACGAAGTGAAGTACGGCGTCGTCGATCGCGTCGTGAAGCACTTCACGGGCCTCAAGGAGCGCGGCCAGCGCGTCGCCGGCCAGCCGGTGCGCGAATTGATCACGGTGAATGGCATCCGCATCGTGCTCGAGGACGGCACGTGGGGGCTCGTCCGCGCCTCGTCGAACAAGCCCGAACTGGTGATCGTCGTCGAGAGCCCAGTGTCCGAGGCCAAGATGCGCTCAATTTTCGCTGAGATCGACGGCTTCCTCTCCTCGAAGTGCCCCGAGGTCGGCGCCTACAATCAAAAGATCTGAGCGGGGGCGATATCGGACGATCCGTCCTCGTGCGGGCCGGCGTCAGCCTTCTCCGCCCGCACTGGCGGCGACTGCATCAGGAACACCTGTCCTGCGCCGCGACCGCATCAGGTCGCTCGCCGCCTCGAGCACCTCGACGCCGGCGCCAGGGCGGACTGCGTTCTCCGAGAGATGACGGCGGAACAGGCGCCCGCCGGGCTCTCCGTGGTAGAGGCCAAGAATGTGGCGGGTGATGCTCGCTAGTCGCCCGCCGGCTGCGACATGGCATGCGGCGTAGGGAACGAGCGCCTCGAGAACCGCCTCGCGGTCCGGCGGCGCCGCAGTCGCGCCATGGATTCGACGATCGACGTCGGCCAGCAGGTAGGGCGTCTGGTAGGCGGCGCGGCCGACCATTACCCCATCGAGATCCTCGAGATGCGGCAATGCCGCGCCGAGCGAGCCTATGCCGCCGTTGAGCACGATCGTCAGCCCGGGATGTGCGGCCTTCAATCGATGCACGCGCGAGTAGTCGAGCGGGGGAATTTCGCGGTTCTCTTTGGGCGAGAGACCGGCGAGCCAGGCTTTCCGCGCATGCACGATGAAAGTGGAGCATCCAGCGGCGCTGACGGTTGTGACAAACCGATCGAGATCAGCCTCGCTGTCCTGATCATCGATACCGATGCGGCACTTCACCGTGACGGGAAGCCGGACTGACGCGCGCATTGCCGCGACGCAGTCCGCGACCAGCGTCGGCTCGGCCATCAGGCAGGCCCCGAAACGGCCCTCTTGCACGCGGTCCGACGGGCAGCCGACGTTGAGGTTGACCTCATCGTAGCCGAAATCGGCCCCGATCCGCGCGGCGCGCGCGAGCTTGAGGGGATCGGACCCGCCGAGTTGCAGTGCAACTGGGCGCTCCTCTGGAGAGTAGGCGAGCAGCCGATTGCGCTTGCCATGCAGAATGGCGTCCGCCGTCACCATCTCGGTATAGAGCAGCGCCTCGCGCGTCAGCAGGCGATGGAAATACCGGCAGTGCCTGTCGGTCCAGTCCATCATGGGTGCCACACAGAATCTATGTGATTGAGTTTGCATCGTTTTTCGAGTATCTTCAGAACATTAGCGGTACGAACAATCGCGCAACATTGCACACGTGTGCACGCCTTTTCGCACGGTTTCGCACCCTCACTGCACCCGGATTGCACACGTTTGCACCCATCCCAAGATCAACTGCACACGAAAACCGAGACTCGTGTGCACTCCAGTGGATCAGCGTCATGGCGACCTTCCTCAAGCTCCCCTCCGGCCGCTGGCGCGCCCAGGTGCGCCGCAAGGGCCGATCTCTATCACAAACCTTCCCGACCAAGGCACTGGCCGAGGAGTGGGCCCGCGACCAGGAGACCTCTCTCGACAAGGGTCAGGCGCCGCCGCTCCCGAAGCCGCGGTCGCCATCGATCTCCCACGTCCAGCCCCGCGCCTGCGAGACGCTCGCGTCTCTCATCGACCTGCATCTGGCCGATCTCGCCGAGCTCAACCGCGGCATCGGGCGCAGCAAGGAGCACACCCTCTTCCGGCTCCGCGAGGAGATCGGCAAGACGCGCGTCGACGCCATCACCCGCGAGTTCCTGGTCGACTTCGCCAAGCGCCGGTCCAAGGCCGGCGCCGGTCCTGTCACCATCAGCATCGACATCTCGTTCATCGGCACCGTCATGCAGCATGCCGCGGCCGTCCACGGAGTCAGGGTGCCGATCGATGAGTTGCGCCTCGGGCGCATCGCCCTCCATCGCCTCGGGCTCGTCGCCAAGTCGGCCGAGCGCGACCGGAGGCCCTCACCCAAGGAGATCGAGCAGATCATCGAGACGGCCAACGCCAACCCGCGCCAGATCATCCCGCTCGGCCGCATCGTGCCGTTCGCCATTGCCACGGCGCTCCGCCAGGACGAGATCAGCCGCGTGCTGTGGGAGGACTTTAATCCCGAGAAACTGACCCTCAAGGTGCGCCAGAGGAAGCATCCGCGCCTCAAGACCAGCAACGACCAGACTATCCCGCTTGTCGTCGATACCGGCTACGATCCCGTCGCCCTCATCAACGTCCAGGGCGAACGCACCGGCAGACAGACCGGCTTCATCTTTCCCTATGACGGGCGCTCGGTCGGCGCCGCATTCCGACGTGTCTGCCGCGATCTCGGCATCG
>DAORNH010000030.1:6816-7920 GCA_035440865.1 Hyphomicrobiaceae bacterium
CGAAGGTATCAGCCGTCTGTTCGAGGCCGACTGGGACATTCCGCAGGTGGCTATGGTCTCAGGCCACAAGGACTGGAAGATGCTCCAGCGCTATACGCATCTCCGCCCGAGCTTCATCGCCCGCCGCGGCCGTCCGCCGGTCGGGCGCGTGGCGGCGGAGTGAGCCGCTCAATTTCCTTCTCATTGCCAGCGCCTAACGACTGCCTAGCCAACGCTTCTGGCTGATGACCGCGACTCCAACTGTGGACAAAAGGGAGAGAGTTAATCGTTCCTTGTTCGTTCGATCCACCCGCTAGCATATCCTGCTGTCCTGAAGGAGATGCGCCGTGATCCTGACGGACAACGAGACCAAGGTCGATCTTCTCAACAATGAGGCGATCGCGACCACGATCATAAAGCTTTTGCGTGACCGGCCCGAGCAGCCGGTCACGATCGGCGTGCACGGTGACTGGGGCGCTGGCAAGTCCAGCGTCCTGGAGATGATCGAGGCGGGGCTGGACGGCCAGGACAAAGTTCTCTGCCTGAAGTTCAACGGCTGGCGGTTTCAAGGCTTCGAGGATGCGAAGATCGCCCTCATCGAAGGCATTGTCACCGGGCTCATCGAAAAGCGGCCCGCCCTCACCCAGGCGGCGGAAGCCGTCAAGGAAGTCTTCAAGCGAATAGACTGGTTGAAGGTCGCCAAGAAGGCTGGCGGCCTCGCTTTCACCGCCTTCACCGGTGTTCCTACGCCGGATCAATTGAGAGATCTCGTCGGCGTGCTCGAAGGAATGGCCGCCGATCCGGGAAAGCTTTTGACGAAGGAGAACCTCGAAGGGGCGATCGAAGGCGTGAAGGACGTCATCCGGCCTGGCGGTGACACGACCAACGTTCCCAAGGAGATCGCCGCCTTCAGGAAGGCCTTCGATGGGTTGCTCGACAAGGCCGGCATAGAGCAGCTCGTCGTTTTGATCGACGACCTCGATCGGTGTCTCCCGGACACGGTGATCGAGACTTTGGAAGCCGTTCGGCTATTCGTCTTCACGTCCCGCACCGCCTTCGTGGTTGCGGCCGACGAAGCGATGGTCGAATACGCGGTGCGCAAGCACTTTCCCGACCTGCCCGATA
>DAORNH010000030.1:7930-8180 GCA_035440865.1 Hyphomicrobiaceae bacterium
CGGGCCCCCAAACATACGCGCGAAACTATCTCGAAAAGCTCATCCAGGTTCCGTTTCGAATTCCGTCCCTCGGCGAAACCGAGACCCGCATCTACGTCACGCTCCTGCTGGTCGGTATGGAACTCGGCGAGAAAGACCCCGCCTTTGACGCGCTCATCAAGGCCGCGCGCGAGAAGCTCAAAAGACCCTGGAAAGTCAGCGCTCTGGATGCGGATGCGGTGAAGCAGGCGTTGGGCGACAAGTCGACTCG
>DAORNH010000030.1:8294-10579 GCA_035440865.1 Hyphomicrobiaceae bacterium
TCGCACGGCCGAGGCGCGCGGCTTCGGTGTCGACGTGAAGCTGCCAGTTCTCGCCAAGCTAATGCTGGCCGAGCGCTTCCTGCCGAGACTATTCGACCAGATCGCCGCTAGCGCGGCGACCGCCGCAGATGGTCGGTGTCCGGATCTCGCGGCTCTTGAAGCCGCGCCCGGTCGGTCTGACCGCGAGGCCGGCGACAGAGTGAGCGACGACGCCACTGCCGGTGCGGCCAAACCCAAAGTGAAGCCGGGCCTCGCCAAATCATCCGAGCCATCCGCGCTCGGTGAGTGGTCTTCGTCTCCTGCCGTCCGAGCATGGGCTTCCGTTCCCGTCGCTCTCGGCGGTGAGGACTTGCGCCCTTATCTGTTCGTGGCCAAAGATCGGAAAGACTATTTCGGCACAACGTCCGCGTTGGGCCATCTCGGCGCGGTCGTCGAACAACTTTTCGGCGGAAAATTCGCTGTTCAGGCCCTTGAGGCCGACCTCAAGCGCCTCGCTCCACCCGAAGCCGCCGAGGTGTTCGAGGCCGTGCGGACCCGCATCGTCGGTGGAGGCGAATTTGAAACGGAGCCTCCGGGGATTCCTGGACTTTCCGTGCTGGTCAAAGCGCACCCTTCCCTTCAAGGCAATCTGCTCGATTTTCTGGAAGCTTTACCTCGCTCGAAACTGGGCCCCTGGGTGTGCAGCGGTTGGGATAGCGCCCTTCCGGATCAGAACCACTCCAATCGCTTCACCAAATTGCTCGAAGCCTGGAGCAAGGAGGGCGGCAAACTCCTGAAGGCAGCGGCCACGGGCGTCCACAAAACTCGAGGAGGCCGCTGATGGGGACATCCAGCGCCTTCGGCGGACAGAGCGGCGGCACTCCGCTCGTCCCGAGCTGGCTTGAGGACGGCGGCTCGCCTCCCGCCTCGCCTCCCGTCGCCCCCCCTTTACCGCCTCCGCCGGCATCCCAGCAACCCGGTGCCGCTCCTCCCGTGACACCGCCGTCCCTTCCACCGATCCCGCCTGGCGGTGAAGCTTCGCGCTTCTCGTCGGCGCGTTCGAACTTCTCGCGGTTTGCCCGGTCGGGTGGCAATGACCGGAAGAGCTTGGGTCGGGCGGTCTCCCATTACGTGAGATCGTCCAATGGGAGTGCGCGAACGGCCTCCACGCGGATGGGATCGTCTCGCGGCGCGGGCAGCCGGCTGATCGGCTTCTTGGCTGACGCCGTCGAGCGAGGGCAAACGGAGGCCCTTCGCGCTCTCGACCTCGTGGCTCTGGCTGGCCGCCCCATCGAAGAAATCTTCCTTGGATTGGTCGATTACATCTGTCCCGACGGCGGCCCGATCGATGAAGGCATCGCCCGCGAGGCCTTCATAGAGACGATCACCGACCTTGCCGGTGCAGGCATCACCGACATGAACGACTTTACCGCCGCTCAGATGCAGACGGTATTCGAACTTTTCGCGACGAACGCGATTGAAGCGCGGCTCTGCAACGATATTGGCGCCAAGACGATTATCCTGCCGTCCGATGCACGGGAGGCCATGCGCGTCCAGCAGCAGCTGCACGACTTCATCCGCCGCGCTGTAGCGGATGCGCTGTCGAGCGCCAGCGCCATTCGGGGTGCGCTTTCCCCCGCTCGTGCCCTGCAGTTCGTAGATGGAATCTATCAGCAGGCTTTCGGCATCCTGCAGATCATGGGCGAGGCGGAGGCCGATACGCCATGAATCGTCACATCCTCTTAGGTCACTTCGGCGCTGCGGATCGCCCTCGCTTCACTCCCGGTGCAGAAGAAGTGGCGACCCGCATCGACTTGCTGAACGGCCAAGACTCGCTCGATCACGGGATCGGCCGTGCGCTCGGGGACTTATCCCGTCTCGGTGTCCGCCCCTCGGAACTGGGGATCGACGTTCTGATACTCGCAGCGCACGTCCACGCGGCCGACACGCGGATTTCTCGCGGGATCGTTGCTCAGGACGGTTGGACTCGCGAAATCCGGCTGCTTGTCCCCGTCTCTGACCCTGACCGATGGCGCGCCGCCGCGCCGGTTTTTACGCGTATGCTCAAGTTTCTGACGGGAGACCGCTGGGAACTGATGTTTCGAGCGAGGCCCCGCCGGCATCGGACGCTCGCTCCACCGAGCCCCACCCCGCTACTGCCAGCGCCATTCGACCACCTCGCACTGTTTTCGGGCGGATTGGACAGCTTAATCGCTGCGATCGACTGTTTGCAAGCAGGCAGGACCCCCCTCCTCATCAGCCACGCCGGCGAAGGGGCCACGAGTGACGCGCAGAACACCGTCTTC
>DAORNH010000030.1:10623-15595 GCA_035440865.1 Hyphomicrobiaceae bacterium
ACGGCTGCGCTTATGGATGAATTTCCCCGACGGGATGGTCGACGAAACGTCCTCCGAGGACACGACGAGGGGCCGGTCCTTTCTCTTCTTCTCCCTCGGCGTGTTTGCCGGTACCGGGCTTTCGCATCCATTCACTCTGAATGTTCCTGAGAATGGCCTCATCGCCGTCAATGTCCCGCTCGACCCTCTCCGATTGGGGGCGCTCAGCACCCGCACCACACATCCTTTCTACATCGCCCGTTGGAATGAGGCGCTTTCGGCGCTCGGAATGAATGGTCAGATCGTCAACCCTTATTGGAACAAGACCAAAGGCGACATGACCGCAGAGTGCCGCCACAGCGCCTTGCTCAAGAAACTTGTGGCTTCGTCTCTATCCTGCGCATCTCCGACCAAGGGCCGCTGGCAGGGGCACGGCACCCAGCACTGCGGATATTGCGTCCCCTGCATCATTCGCCGGGCCGCGCTCCTTCGCGGCCTGGGTCCCGGTAACGATCCCACCACCTACACTCTCGCAGATCTGACGGCGTCTTCCCTCAACACGGAGCAATCCGAAGGCGTTCAGATTCGCTCTTTTCAGCTTGCCGTCGAACGCATTCGGGCCCGGCCGAGCTTGGCTCCGTTGCTCATTCACAAACCCGGGCCGCTGTTTGACGAAACCACACAAGCCCAGGCCGAGCTCGCCGAGGTGTACCGCCGCGGTCTCGACGAAGTCGCTGCCCTCCTCGCCGGGGTCAGGACGGCACCCGAATGAGCGATCCTCTGCAGGCCCGCGGTGTGGATTTTCATTGTCACCTCGACCTCTTCCCTGATTTCGAGGCTGCCATCGCCCGTGCCGAGCGCGCGCAGGTTTACACGCTCTCGGTTACGACGACCCCGAAAGCGTGGAAGCGAAATCTCGAACTGACGAAGGACACGCGTTTTGTCCGCGCAGCACTTGGCCTCCATCCTCAGCTGGCAGCGGAGCGCGCCGATGAACTGCCGCTATGGGAAGCGCTCCTGGATCAAACGCGCTACGTGGGGGAGGTTGGTCTCGATGCTGGTCCAAAATATTACCGATCGCTGGATAGGCAGAAGCTGATATTCGGCGCCATTCTGCGGCGCTGCGCCGGTACCGGAGGAAAGATCCTCTCGGTGCACAGTATACGCTCAGTTCCCATTGTCCTGGACATGATCGCTCAATACCTGCCCCCCGGCCGTGGCAAAGTCGTTCTGCACTGGTTTACCGGAACCAAAGCTGAAGCCGCTCGCGCAGCCACTATGGGCTGTTATTTCTCGGTCAACGCCGCCATGGCACGATCCGAGCGCGGTAGGGCAATTGTCTCCTCGATACCACCGCATCGGATACTCACCGAGACAGATGGACCATTCACACAGTCTGCGGGAAGGCCCGCAGAGCCAGCTGACGCTTTGCAAACGGTGGAATCAATTGCATCCGTTCGGCATCTCCCAATTAAGGACGCCACAAACTTGGTTTTAGATAACCTGCGAGATCTCCTGACGGTCTAGCCTGCACTTCTCACAGCCGCGCTGACGCTGGTGTCGTTTGTCGATTGAGTGGGAGCCGCCGCGGTCCTGGGGCTCCCACGGGCGAGCCCTATGGTCGCCGCCGGTCGGGCAGCATGGGCAGGCTCGGCGATGATCCTCTGCTGTTGATCCCAGGGCTCAGGCTCGGCTTGGTTGCCGGCGCCTCATAGTCGTCGCGCCGCGAGCATGAAGACTTCGCGATCCGGGCAGGCGGTTGCGAAGGCGAGTTTCACGCGTCTCACGCTGATCGTGACGCGGGCGCCGATCTTGAGAAGCTTCAGCCTGATGGTGCCGCAGGTCGCCGCTGCGAGCTTGGTGCCGGCCAGACCGATGCGCCTGACCGCGCACATGAGCACGTAGGCGAAGGATGCGAGCCACAGCCGTAGTTGGTTCGCCCGCATGGTCGGCGCCGGCGTCCGGTCGGCGAAGAGGTCGCCCTGGCACTCCTTGAGCCGGTTTTCCATCTCGCCGCGCTGGCAGTACACATCCTCGTAGAGGAAGCGCGCCGGCCCGAAGGCCGCATGGATGTTCGTTACGATGAAGCGCGGATTGGCGGCGCCGTTGGTCCATTCCGCCTTGCCGATGACGCGCCGCCTGGCACTCCAGCTCATGCGGGTCCGGTACTCGAAGTCGGTGAAGACGCGCGCCGCCTGCCCCGATTGCTTCGCCCGCCGTCTGGCCCTGCGCATCTCGGGTGCGAGCTTGCGAACGAGACGGGTATTGCCAGCGAGTCCCAGCACATACTGCACGTCGTTGGCCTCGCACCACGTCATCAGGTCGTCGCGGCAGAAGCCAGAGTCAGCGCGGATGACGATTGTCGTCGCAGGCCAACGGATGCGGATCTGGGCGACGATGCGGGCAACCTCGGCAACGCTGCCGTGAGCGGCGTCCAGGCTCGATGACCTGAGCTTCGCCGCAAGCAGGTGCCGGCCGCAGAAGACGTAAAGCGGCAAGTAGCAGTAGCAGTCGTAGTAGCCGTGGAAGTGCCGGCCCTCCTGCTCGCCGTACACGGGATCGTCGGTAGCATCGAGATCAATAACGATGCGCGATGGCGGCCTGTCCTGGGCGTCGAGGAAGAGATCGACAATCAGCCGCTCGATTGCCTCCGCGTCATGGTCGAGCTTGTGGTGCCGGTCACTGCCGATCTTGCCCGCATGCTCGAGCCGATTGAGCGTCGACTTGCCGGCGAGCCTGTCACCGGGCTTTTCGAGCACGGCGGCGAGTGCGGGATCGTCGCGCAGCGCATCGTGGTCGATCAGGTCCTCGTGCCCGAGCGCGATGCCGAAAATGCGCTGGCGCAGCAGATCGGGAACCGAGTGGCGGACGGCGTCGGCAACGCGCAGATCGGTGAAGCATCTCGCGAGGCGGCGGCCGAGTCCGGTGACCCGGTCGGCCGCAGCGAGCAGAACGACGCCACCGTTGGACGTGATGGCGCCGCCGTCGAAAGCGCCCACAAGTTTGCGGCCGCCCGACCTTCCCAGATCAAACTCGCCCTGGCTACACTGTGTCGGCATCGGGGATGATCTCCTGCTGGGCGCAAGGCTTTGTCGCAGAAGAACTTTCGCTGAGTCGGAGCCCCGATGCGCATCACATGCGTGAGAAGTTCAGGCTAGGTTTGATGCACTTCAGTATCTTGGCGCGATCTCTGCAGTACACCGCGCCGCCGCCAGCGAGTTGGGCGTTCTAGGCCATCGGGACGCACCGGTCGACTGGCGTGACGAAGGCCACACTGTTGGCATCGCTCCCAGACGGGCTAGTCGCCTTTCCCGCGCTCCACCCTCCCCCGCGCCAGCCAGGCCAGTACGTCGGCGCCATGGTAGGTCACCCTCCCGCGCCTGAAGGTGTGCCCGTCCGGCTTGACGTACGGTGGTCCGCCGCGCCCCTGGGATCGCCATCGCTCCAGGGTCCGGTGGCTGATCCCGATCACCCGAGCCAGTTGCTTGCCCGTGTAGAGCCGATCCGGGTCCAGCTCGCGAACGGCCGGCAACGGACGCGCTTCCAACGTGTGATCGACAGTTGTGCGCGCCGTGGACGCGTCTCGGCCGGAAACCCCGGCGTCGGACGGTTGATCGAGCTCAGCTGTGCAGTCACCGGACTGCAACTCGGCGCGCTGACGGTAGTGCGGCTTGCTGAAGTAGTTACTCATACACTGTTCCTTTCAGGCTGGCAGATTTGAACGCAAAGCTTCTCACGCCTCGAGGCGTGGCGGATCGGATGACGCGCTTGATCGCGCGATGAGTGCAGTTTCGATAGCTGACTTGACGGCGCGTAGCTCGCCGATCGGACCCCAGACCACAGCGTCCTGGTCATGCAGTGCGAGGCTGATCAGCTGGAGCCGACCGATGCGGAACGACGCGACAATCGCCGCCGCGCCGAAGCTCCAGATCCCGATCAGCTCATGATCGTACAGCTCGCGGGTGAACACGGCCGCAGTGGCGGCGAGGCCCCCTGCTCCGATCACGGCGAACGGCAACCAGGGTCGGCGGAGCTTCACATGCTCGACATTGGCAAGCGTGAACGTGGACGAACGCGACGTCACGTGCGTGGTCGTCGCCAGAAACCGCCGGGTTCGGCAGATGATGTTGTCGGACATATCGATCTCCTTCAAAGCCACCGGAACCAGGGACAGGGTCCCGACGTCGTGACGAAACCCTTGAGCCCGGCGTGGATGCAGGGTCTCGGGGCGTAACTGACGGCGAGATGCGGGGTGCCGGCGACGGCGACGGCGACGAAGATCGCCGCCCAAGCGATGATCCACCCCCGCGGGCGGAGCGCCCAGGCGACCCGGCCGAGCATCGATGCCCACGGCGACGGGCGCCGCTCAGCCGTCTTGATGGCCTGGATGGCAAGCACCGCGCCGACAACGGCAAACATCCCACTAGTGAACGTGCCGTAGGCCCGGACAACATCCGGTGCCGTTGCCGACGGCGCCATCCACCAGGCAATGAGAAGCGCACCGGCTGCGGCGAAGGCGCTGAGATTGGACGAAGGTTTCTGAGACATGTCCCTACTCCTGTTGGCATGTGCGACCGGGATCAGCGGCGGCCATCGCCGCGCGAAACCCGGACGATGTGGTCGAAGGCGGCGCGATCAGCTTCAGCGTGCCGACGTAGATCGCGTGCTCGAAGCGGACGGACGTCTGGCCGAGTGCAAGTTGTGCGAGGCAGCGGCACCGCGCCGGACCGACCGATGCCGTCTCCGCGTTGCGCAGGCCGCGCTTCGCATCGCGCAACAGCTGGATCACATCGGCAACCGGCTCCGGCAGTTGCTTGAGCGCGCGCCGGGCGACCTCGTCCTGTAGCGTGGCCGAGGCGCCGCGATCCGAGCCGAGGCTCACGCCCGCGATGCAGGCTGGAATGTGCTCCCGTTCGGCCAGGCGCTCAGAAATCGGGCCAGCCAGGAGCCAGGCGATCGCGCCATAGGCGACCAGCCCTGCCAACGCCTCTTT
>DAORNH010000030.1:15617-18824 GCA_035440865.1 Hyphomicrobiaceae bacterium
CGCCCTCCCGGAATGGTCGAGAGACCGCACGTCGGAGCATTTCCGGGCGGCGCCGCGAGGCGCCGTCCAGACTTCGATCACTTCATCGATCCTGGCCCGGATCGCACGGTGATCACTATCGTGGGTGAGAAAGACGAGGAGGCCGACTACGGCCAAGCCGGCGAGCAAACCGAGCACGACATAGTGCAAGACGTTGATCACAACCCCGGCAATGGCCCAAGCCCACTGGTGGCGCGTTCCCAGTCTCATGGCACGGCCCTTCCATTCGGGGGGCCGACATCGTCGTCGTCGCCATCGTCATCAAGGTCGTCGTCGCGGTTCTGACGTTGTGCGTGTACGAAAGCGTACATCCAGAGCAGCGGCGACCCGCCTTCGACGAGTAATGCGATCAACAGATTGTGCCAGGTTCCCGCGAACTTCGAGGGCTCGAATGCCGCCACGAGCACCGGAGAAGCCGCCATAGGCGGCAGCGCGTCCGGCATGCGCGGCAGGTTTGCAAGCTCGCGATCGAGTCGGTCAGAATGCCCCCTGACGACACGACGCGCGTCCTCGATGGCACCCTTGTCGATCGTGTCGGACGAAGCGAGCGTACGAAGCTGATCCGACAGCGAGCGGACGCCTGACAAAGGCGCGGCCTGAGCCAGCTCGCGAAGTCGACCTCCGGCCCTGTCATAGATGGCGCCGACGGCCGCAGACCCCTCTTTGCGCCACTTCTTTGGGTCGGAAATCAGTCGTTCGCAGTCATCGGCGACCGAGGCAAGATCACGCACGGCGGCAATACGCTCCGCGCCACCGCGCGCCAACTGATCCTCCGCCAGCCCGGCATAGCGCCGGGCGTCCTCATAGAGCGTCGTTACTGGCTGCGGACGACCTGTGACGGATTTCTTGCCACTCTCACGGCCACGGGTGGCTTCGCCGTGCGCGCGCGCCTGCAGGTCAACGCCGATCGCCTTGATCGACTTCTCCAGCGCTGTTCGCGCAAGCACGACCTCATCGAGTTGAGAGGCGGCTTGTCGGATGAGCTGGCACTTCTCAAGTGCGTCAGTCTTGCGGACTTCCGGCGCCGACAGCGCCAAAAATGAAAGGACCACGATGGTTGGCGTCAGAACAGCGAACGTCAGTGCCGAGGCCGCCCCCGCCAACACCGATCCCTGTGCCGCAAGCGGCGCTCCGCGCACGATCGCGAGGCGGCTGACGCTGTAGCCGCCGAAGGTGATCGCCAGGGTGGCCAGGACCCGCTTCAGGTTGGCGGCAAAGCCTCCAGCGTCCGGCTCGATCAGCTCGAATGACGCCAGTAGGACGAGGCCACCGGTCAACGTCCAGACCATCATCTGAACGAATGACAGGGTGCGGTCGCGGCGTTTTCGCCTCGTCTCGTATGGTGATATCTGAGTCTTGGGTGGTCGTGGCATGGTAGGTAGGTCTCCATGAGGTTGATTAGCCCCCCATGGCGACGCTACGCCGGTCGCTAGTGACGATGTTCAAACCCGAGTCTTGAACTTTTTGGCCGGAATCGCCCTCAATGTTCGAACCTGCGATTCGAACTCCTCGGAGATGGACTGATGTCCAGCATGGAACCGGACCCCGCGTTGGCCGCTGCACTATGTAAGCTTATCACGACCATGCGAACTCCAAAGCGAAAGTGGTCCGTCGCGGCGATCGAACGCGCGTTGATCCGCAATTATCAGGACTACGGCGCACCGGCACGTGGACTGTCTGAGCCCGTGATCACAGACGCCAAAGAGGGGCGCCCCATCAGCTGGAAGACTAAGGACATCCTGCGCAAGTTCATTCACGTCAATGCCCCTGGATTGCTGACGCCACTGATCCCGCCGGTTGACCTCGATCTCGGCACTTTCTTCGGCACCGGCACCAGCGAGATGACAAGAGCAGGACGTCGGATTGTGGGTACCTATCAGACCTACGCCCGCTCGACCTCGATGCCGGCATACCTGCGCCGTGGACGGATGCGGTTCGACTACGTCGACGATGACGACAAGCAGCGCATCGCTGTCGTTGAAGAGCAACTTAGACCCGCAATCGAGGGTCGCGAAGAATGGCCCCTTCGTTGGGACGGCTTCGCCGCTCCTCGCGGCCGGAGCTACTTCGTTGTCATGCGTATCCCCGAAGACGCTTATGGGCCTGGTACAGCCAGCCTCGGAATCATCGATGTTGCTACTTCGGGCCCCGGGGTCGTCAGAGAGGCGATTTTTCATGGATTACAATACGATGGCGAGAAACCAGGTTACCTGAAATTCACCTGCCTTTTGATGAGAACGCAGGCCGATTGCATTATGGATTATGTCAAATTAGTAGATTTGACAGATAAAGAACAATTCATTATAGATGCATTATGTCTCGCAGAGGAAATAGAGAAACTACGAACGGCACGCCATCGGTAAAAACTTACAAGACCATGTTCGGGGAGATCGCCGGGCCGGTCGAATTCTGGACTCGGGCCGACTTCACCGAAGCAGAACTGGCCAACGATTCACGATTGCGTGGCTATGGCAACCGTCTCCTCGGCAGCGACTACAATCACTGGGAACAATTTCCCAAGTTTTCACCGGAGGAGATCGCGCGGCGTCGTCTGGAGATGGTGCAAGCGGCGATGCGGGCGGGCCACACCGAGTTTGCCATGATGATCCTGAATGGCCCTGACAAGCTACCGCAGTTCCGCGCCCGTTGGATACGGGGTCTGTGGCCTGTTCCCGGCGGACCGTGGGGTGCGCCCAAGTTCTGGGAGAAATACCTGTAGTCGGGTTCAGTGCGGTCGCAGACGACCCGTGTTTGAGAAGTCAGCGGTTTGCCCTGCTCGGCTTACCACTTCATCCACCGCCTGCAGACGCCGCGCGATCGCGGAGGCCCCCTGCTCGTCCGACACGTCGGCGAGCAGGACGAACACCTCGCCATGCTGGAGCCAGACCTGCCAGGCCTCGCGGTACGTCGTCGTGAGCAGTCGCTCGGCGTGGCGCTCGGCCCGGTCCTCGTGCCGGCCATCGCGATGCGGCACAGCCGTGAAGCGGAGAGCCGGGCCACGCGGATAAGTCTGCCCGCCGTGCGTGACCACGCGGCGATGAAATCTCACCTCCAGGGTCCTGTCCGTGACTTGCCGCGCCCAGAAGCGATGGCGAAAAGCGAGCTGACCGATCATGCGCGCCACAGCGTAGGCGCCGATCGCGCCGAGTGCTGTCAGGAGAACCCCGT
>DAORNH010000030.1:18839-20556 GCA_035440865.1 Hyphomicrobiaceae bacterium
TGCGCCAAATTGCGACGGTCGAAGCAAGCGCGATCATGCAGGCGAGTGCTCCGGTCGTGATCGCTTGCAGGCTCTCCATGGCCCGCACCATCTCTGGCGTCTCGTAGCCCACGATCACGCGCACGCCATCGCCGTCGGGCCGGCTCTCGATCCGCGGCTCAGGAAACCGCATCAAAGTCTCCCGCGAAGAGCGCGTGCGTGTCGTACTTGGCGCGGGAGAGGATGATCGGGTCGTATCCCGACCAGATCACGAGCTGGCGCAGGTACGCATCGTCACGGCCGAACAGGCGCGCGATCTCCTCCGCCGTCAGCAATGGTTGCGTCGTCGTCTGCCAGGAGAGCCCGCGCCGGTCCGTGCGCGTCTGGTCCTGATCGCTGACCTCGCCCTTATTGCGCACGATCAGGCTCGTGGTGCCGAGCCGGCGCGAGACGTACTCGAGCGTGAACTGGTCGGAATTGGCGAAGCACTGGATCACGCCGGCGTTGCCGAGGAAGGTCTGCCAACGCTCGGCGTAGAGTGATTTGAGCTGCCCCAGGTCCTGCAGGATCGGCCACAGCTTGACGCCGAAGCCGGCGATCTGGCCGGCCGCGTCCTCGATGGCGCGCATCTTGCCGAGCGTCGCGAACTCGTCGAGGCACAGGACGACCGGAAGCTCGGGCTTCGCCGACTCGGCCTCGAAGGCCGCGAGCGCCAGGTTGACGAACAGACGGAGCCAGCGCGCGCAGGTGCCGAGGCGCATCGCCGGCAGGCAGAGATAGAGCGTGACGGCCTCCCGCTTCAGGTCTACCAGATCGATGTCGTGGCCGGCGAGACAGTCGTGGATTGCCGGATAGCTCAGGAACCTTGCGTGACGCCGTGCCGTCGAGAGTACGCTCCCCCGCTCGTCATCGGGTTTCTCGAAGAAGTCAACCGACGCGTCGATGATCATGCCGGACGCGGCATCGTTCGCCTCCATCTCGGCGCGCAGGCGGTCGGCCGCCTTGCCTTTTTTGCCGGCAATGGCCGTCTCGCGGAACGCCAGGAGGTCGCGCACCGCGCCGAGATGCCGGCGGCCCTCGTAGAGCGGGCATGTTGCCACGTGCAGGATCAGACCCTCGATCAGATTACGCGCCGACTCCTCCCAGTGGGGATCCCTCTGGTTTTCTGCGGGGATCACGATCGCATCGGCAATCAGGCCGGCGTCCTCGATCAGTGTCGGGCTCTCCGTAACCAGGATCGTCATGGGATTGAAGCGGGCGCGCAGGTTCGCGGCGAAGCCACTCGTGACCTTGAACGGGTCCAGAACGACGACGCGATGACCAAGCTTCTCGACGCGCGCCCGCGCCGTCATGGTCGCGAGCTCGCCCTTCGGGTCGATCACCAGCATGGCGCCGCGATAGGTGAGCAACGTCGGCACGATCACCGAGCGGCCCTTGCCCGAGCGCGAACCGGCGACCGTCACCATGTGCCGATCGTCGCCAATGCCGATTGGCATGCCGTCGACAGCGACGCGCTCGCGACGCTCGCCGAAGTCGCGATCCTCGAAATCTGCGCCGACCAGCCCGAGAAAGATCTTTGCCGAGTCGTGGCGGAGCGCCTGGCTTGCCGCGATGGCGGCCGGCGGCATGATGGCCGCCATAGGCATCGACTGCTCTTCCAGTGTCAGCTCACGCCCCGCGCGCTCCAGCACGCCGCGCGGGATGCCGGTCAGGATGTCGGTCGCATCGCGGCTCTTTC
>DAORNH010000030.1:20571-23214 GCA_035440865.1 Hyphomicrobiaceae bacterium
AAGAGATTTCGGCGACGTCATGGGCTGGCTCGCTCGCTGGGGAATCGAGCCTGAAAGATCGGCTACGCGTCCCCGCCGGTCCAACCGACACGAGCGCGCCGGAATGCGCGAGATCACCGGTTGTCGTGGACCGCAGGCAAATCATGCCCGGCCATCGGACGGTCCATGTCTCGGGCTCGATCTTCGCCGCTCTCTCCGTCGGGTGACGTTGCTGGCAACCGGTCATCTCCAGCCATGATCGATGGGCTTATCGCATCGCCGCCCGACCGCGAAGGCGCTCCGTCAACGCCTGCGAAACACAAGCTCGCCTAAGGCGCAGGCGCCAAGGCTCGCTAGCATTTCGTCTCGTTGACGGTCGGGCCCATGGCGACGCGATGCCAGGGGCCCATCAGGCTGGAATGAACCGGCCAGCAAACCCAAGGAGAGAACATGCCTACGAAGAACGAACCCAAGAACCGCCCGCAATTCCGGGTCTGTTTTGCCCGCAAGACAGGCGTCGACGACAAGGGCGGCGACGTCCTTGGATCGGCGCAGCAGATCGGATCGGTGTGGTCCCGTAGCGGGGGACGCGGCTCCATCCTGCGCTTCGATCACATCCCTATCGAGCTGACCCAGCACAACGGCGTGCTGTTCCTGTTCCCGACCGAGTCCGACAACGACGAGCGGAAGGGTTACTGATGCAGACGCTCCTTCCCTTCATGACTCACACCACGCCGGCGCGGCTGCCCTCCGGGGCAGGCGCCCGGCACCGGGCCCAGCCCGGGCGCGCGCCGCACGAGTTCTATCCGACGCCACCCGCGGCGATCCGAGCCCTCCTCGCGGCCGAGCGCTTCGACGGCTCTATCTGGGAACCCGCCTGCGGCGACGGTGCCATCTCCAAGGAACTGATCGCGCACGGCTACGACGTGACCTCGACCGATCTCGTCGACCATGGCTACGGGCGTCACGGCGTCGACTTTCTCGCGACCGTGTTCCCGCGCGGGCGCAACATCGTGACCAACCCACCCTACGGATCGGGCCTCGCCGACCGCTTCCTGCGGCACGCGCTGAGCCTGACCCGCATCACCGGCGGGCGCGTGGCCATGCTCCTCAACATCACATCGCTCTGCTCACCGACCCGGCACGACTCCTTCATCCGGCGGCCGCCGTCGGTGCTCTACGCCCTCGACGACTGCGTCTGCTGGCCGTCCGGCAAGCCCGCGCTCGCCACGCGGCATACCCTCAACCACCGCTACGTCTGGGCGGTGTGGGAGCCCGAGACCGTACCGGTGACCACAACTGCCTTCCGGTGGCTCGCGACGGCGCCGTTCACCGACGACGCCATCCGCACCGCCAGACGTTCGACCCGCTACACCTCAACCCGAACCAAGGAGACTGCATGAACCACTACATTGCCCGTTTCAGAGTCTATTGCGGAAAACACGGCTTCGATCAGATCGCATTGTTCGCGTGCCGCGATGCACCGGAGCACTACCTGCGCGCGATTATGAGAGGCTGGGTGCCAGGCGCGACCGCTCCACCTTCCGGCGATCCGCACTCGGCGGCGGTCGTCGCGGACGGTATCGTCATCGCCAGTACCTTCCAGATCAAGGCGATCAACCGTGACACCTGGGAGATGCTGACGACGCTAGTTCCCGAGCGGGGGCCGCGTGTCGAATGTTTCGATGCGTCCCTGCCGAAACGGCGCTACGCGATCGAGTACAGGACCGAAGGGTTGCACGAGATCGCGGTCGAGGCCACGAGCGCCGATCATGCTGCGATCCTCGCCTACATCGCTCATGACTGCCGCAAACCGGCGCCGACGGAGATCGACGAGGAGGCCGAGGTCACCAAGGTGCGCGAGGTGCCCCATGCCTGATCGTCTTGCCGTAAGGCGCGCCGCACGGGCGCTCCGATCCTATTCGAGTGCGACGACACCCGACTTGTCGTCAGGCGAAGCCGCAATCCACCTGCTCGCCGATCTGCGTCACCTCTGCGATGTCCACCACCTCGATTTCGGTGCGGTAGATCGCTTGGCTCATCGCCGCTACCTCGCTGACCTTGCCATCGAGAATGCGAGGACGCCATGATCGTCATGCCTCCTGCCCACTCGTTCCGGTGCGCGCGCCGATGGACGACCTTCGAGCGCCTCTTCGCGCCGATCGCCCGGGACGACGACTCCCTGCTCTGGGACGCGCGTGAGATCGCCTTTGCCGTCGAGGACCCGCGCCACTGGTGGACCGTCGTCGAGGGCGACCGGGGCGGTCTCTACACCGTTGCCGGCTGGCACCTCGTCAACCGCATCGGCCACCTCTGCTGTCAGCATGCCTGGGGTGGCCGGCCGGGCGATCATGCGGCCTACCGCTACTGATCGTCATCGCCCCGCCTGAACGCGATGCGCTCCAGGAGGTGTGACCACCTCGGTTCTGCGGCATGGGCTTTCGGCGCCGTGCTGAGGTCCCACTGTGTGTCGTGCCGGGCCGGTCTCACATCCAGCCTCACCGTGCACCCTATCGCGGGGCGGACCGTCGCGCCGTCAGCGCTCAGTCAACGGCTTCGTGACACAACCTCGGCTAGGGCGCTTACGCGGCCCAAGCCTCGCTAGCATCCCGGTCCGTTGACTGCCGGTCCTCGCGCCCCGCGACCAGCGGGTGCATCGGCTGG
>DAORNH010000031.1:0-5988 GCA_035440865.1 Hyphomicrobiaceae bacterium
GAAGGTGCGCGCGGGCCGCTCGCTGAAGCCCGAGGTCTGGCCGGGCGGCGCGCGCGCGGCCGTCGCGCTTTCCTTCGATAGCGATCATGAGACCTCGACGCTGCGCTTCGGCCAGACCTCGCCGGGCAAGCTCTCGATGGGCGAGTACGGTGCACGCGTTGGCGTGCCGCGCATTCTTGCGCTCTTGCAGGCCTACGATATCCGCGCCTCGTTTTTCGTACCGGCCGTCGTCGCGCTCCTGCATCCGGACGAGCAGCGCCGCGTCATCGCCGCTGGGCACGAGATCGGTATCCACAGCTGGATCCACGAGTTCAACTCGGAGCTGCCGGCGGCGGCCGAGCGCGAACTGCAGATGCGCGCCGCCGACACGCTCGAGCGCGTCTGCGGCGTGCGTCCTGTCGGCATCCGCACGCCATCCTGGGACTTCTCGGCAGCGACGCTCGCGATCACGCGCGAGATGGGGCTCCTCTACGACAGCTCGCTGATGGCCGACGACGATCCCTATGAGCTCATCGAGGACGGACGTCCGACAGGCATCGTCGAGCTGCCGGTCGAATGGATCCGGGACGATGCGCCTTACCTCGCGATGGACCGCTCCGGCACGGCGCGGCCCTACACGCCACCGCTCGCCGTTCTCGACATCTTCAAGGCCGAGTTCGATCGCGCCTACGCCGACGGCGGCCTCTTCCTCCTCACCATGCACCCGCACATCATCGGCCATTCGAGCCGCATCGCCATCCTCGAGGCGCTGATCCGGCACATCCGCCAGCAGCGCGGCATCTGGTTTGCCCGACATGACGAGGTCGCACGCTACTGCAAGGCCGCCGCCGGGCTCTGAGCCAGCGCACTGATCGAAAAGAGGAATCCAATCATGTCGAACAAGCCCCTCCTGCTTCTCCAGGTCGCCGATGCTGCGGTCTACAAGGCCGCGCTCGACCGCAAGGGCGTCGGCCAAGCCGTCGACATCGAGACGTTCCAGCGCGGTACGCCGCCACCGGATTCGGCACTCGCGCGCGCAGACATCCTGCTCGCGTTCGACATTCCGGCCGGCATGCTCACCAAGATGCCGAAGCTGCGCTTCATCCAGTCGCAAACCGTCGGCGTCGATGGCTGGCTCGCGCGGGGGGACCTGCGGCCCGATCTCCCGCTCGCGGCCGCGCGTGGCACGCATCGCGTGCAGATGCCCGAGAACATCCTCGGTGCGCTCTTCCATGCGACGAAGCCCTATGCCGCGATCTCGGCCGACCAGAAGGAAAGGAAGTGGATGCGGCGCGCCTCCGACACGCTCGCCGGGAAGACGCTTGGCATCCTGGGGCTCGGAGCGATCGGGGCCGAGCTAGCGCGCAAGGCCGCTGCCCTCGAGCTCACGGTGATCGGCACGAAACGCACGGTCGAGCCCTTGCCGCATGTCGCCAAGGTCTACGCGCCGGACAGCATCGACGAGGTGCTCGGCCGCTCCCACTTCGTCGTGCTGCTGTTGCCCGCGACCGAGGCGACTGTCAACCTCATGAACGCAACCCGCCTTGCCGGCATGCGCAAGGACGCCTGGCTCCTCAATTTCGCGCGCGGCGCATTGGTCGTCGACGAAGACCTCATCGCCGCCGTCAAGGCAAGGACGATCGCGGGCGCGATCCTCGACGTCTTCCGCACGGAGCCGCTGCCTGAGCAGCATCCATTCTGGACGACGCCCGGCATCCACGTGCTCCCGCACATCGGCGGCATGCACCCCGACCGCGACCAGATGGTGGCCGCGCTCTTCGCCGACAACGTCACTCGCGTTCTCAATGGCGAGACGCCGAGCGAACTCGTCGATCGCAAGCGCGGCTACTGACGCTGTAGCCTCAACCGAGCGCGTCGATCGCTGCGTTCACGGCGCCAGGCTTGTGTGGCACCTTCGCGGCGCGCATCGCAAGTTCGACCGTCGCCAGCGCGCCGAGCAGCATCGGCTCGTTGAGGTCGCCCATATGGCCGATCCGGAAAGCCTTTCCGGCGAGCGGTCCGAGGCCGCCGCCGAGCGACAGATTGAAGCGATCCTGGGCAATCTTGCGCATCAGGTTGCCGTCGATGCCGTCAGGCAGCATGATCGCCGAGACAGAATCCGACGCCCGCGCCGGATCGGCGCACAGAAGCTCGATCGCGCCGACCGAGCCCGAGAGTCCCTTGAGGTTGAGCGTCGCCTTCGACCGCTTGCCCTCGCCCCAGTGGCTGACCGCGGCCCGGACGGCCTTGGCGAAGCGGCTGTGACGGCGGAAGACGGCGTCGAGGCCCTCCTCCTCCATGAGCTTCAAAGACTGCTCGAGCCCGAAGAAGAGATGCACCGGCGTGGTGCCCGGGAAGCGCTGCGGGGCATGCGTCAACATCTCCGACCAGTCCCAGTAGCTCCGTCGCATGCCGCCTTTGCCAGCCTCGGCCTTCCACTGGGCCATGGCCTTCTCGCTGATGCCGGTGAAGGCGAGACCGGTCACCATCATCAGGCCCTTCTGGCTGCCGCCGACGGCGATGTCGACGCCCCAGTCGTCCATGCGGAAATCGAGCGAGCCGAGCGAGGAGATCGTGTCGACGAGGAGTAGGGCCGGGTGGCGCGCGGCATCGATCGCCTTGCGCATGTCGCCGACCGGAGTGGCGACACCTGTCGAGGTCTCGTTGTGGACGACGAGAATGGCCTTGATCTCGGCCTTGCCGTCCTTGCGCAGCCGCTCCGTCAGCGCCTCGGGCTTGACGCCGATGCGCCAGTCCGCAGCGAGCGTCTCGACCTCGAGGCCGAGGCTCGTCGCCATGTCGCCCCAGCTCGCCGAGAAGCGGCCGGATTCGAGCACGAGCACTTTCTCGCCGGACTTCAACAGGTTGGCGAGGCCGGCCTCCCAGGCGCCATGGCCGTTGGAGGCATACATCAGCATGTGCTGCTTGGTCTTGAGGACGCGCTTTACACTCGCGTGCACGGAATTGAAGATCTCGAGGAACTCGGGCGCGAAGAAGTCCATCGTCGGCCGGTGCATGGCGCCGAGCACGCTATCGGGAATGTTCGTCGGGCCGGGATTGAAGAAGAACGAGCGGCCGCGGGGGCGGTCGTTGCGTTGAGGCGTGGACATGGGCGTCTCCGGATGGGGTTTGCCGCTCCCTGGCACGGCGAATGAGCGGGCACAATGCAGCGGATCGTCACCACTCGTCGATCGTCGGAAATCGCGGGTCTGCCGTGATGCAGTCGGCGAGATAGCAGGCGAGGCCGAGGTCGCCGGTCCAGAGCGAGTAGCGGCCGCGCCCGAGTGCCCGGCGTGCCTCCCGGCACTGCGCGATGGCCGTCATGGCGAAGGCACGGGCCCGGTCGAGCCAGACGGCATCGCCCGTCCGGCGATGGAGCTTCAGCAGCGCGTAGCCGTTGCCGACGGTGCCGTGACAGAGGTTGCTGCCCTTGGCGAGCGGACCGACGCTCCAGATGAAGTGACCGCCCGCGACCATCAGCGCCTCTAATTCGGGCGAGGAGAACGGCACATCGGCAAACGTGGTCACCATGCCGGGCGCGCCGTGGCAGTGCTGGCAGAGGTCGCCCGGCTCGCCGATGACGCCCGGCCAATTGGCACCGTCGTCACTCGCGACGGCGGTCCGTTGCAGCACGATCGTCACGGCCGCCTCGACGCGCGCCTGCTGCGCCCGGGTGAGCCAATGCCAGCCGCGCAACAGGGGCACCGCATTGCCGGCGAAGCCGTGCACCGCGCCGAGCCAGGGCTTCACGCTGCCATAGAGGTCCTGCGACCACATCGGCCCGAGCGCACTGTCGCGCAGGTCGGCGAGGACGAGGGCAGCCTGCTCCTCGAAGAGCGCGCGCCAACGCGGCTCCCCGGTCGTCGCGCCCATGACGACGGCTGCCAGCATGGAGCCCGGGAGGCCCCACATCAGCTCGCGGACGGGCAGGGCCGAGTTGGCGCGGCAGAGTTCGAATATCCTGTCGGCTGTGCCGGGATCGGGCACGATCCGCATGGCGACCAGTGCCGTGCCGAGCGCGCCGAGCAGGAGCGAGCCATGGCGTTCGTAGCCGGGGAAAGGCGCCGCGAACTCGATGTAGTCGGCGTCGGAACGCTCGAGAAGCCGCGGCAGCAGCCCCGCAAGATCGATGCCGGAACTGCCGTAGCCACGCTCACAGAGATGATCGAGCGCCCACACCACACCAGCTGCGCCGAAGTAGAGTATGGCAGTGCCGTCGCTGACGCCGTCGTCGCTCGGGTGCGCCGGCCACAAGCGATCCGGCGTGAAGTTCGCTGCCGCATCGGCAATGATCGCGCGGATCTCCACCTCGGCCTCGGCGACAGTCCAGGGGGCCTGATCGAGCGGACGGCGCCGAGCGGGGTCGATCATTTGTCCGGGTCCGGCTTCTGGCCGGTGGCTGGATAGAAGAACGCCGGTCCAGAGCCGACGATATGCGGGTCGGGCTTGCCGACAGCCTTCTTGTCCTTTCCGGCATAGTCGAGGGCGGCGAGCACCACACGCATCGCCTCGAGGCGTGTGCGGCGCTTGTCGTTGGCGCGGATCACGGTCCAGGGCGAGGCTTGCGTATGCGTGAAGCGGAAGATCTCCTCCTTCGCCGCCGTGTAGGCGTCCCACTTGCCGATCGCGGCACGGTCGATGTCGGTGATCTTCCATTGCCGGAGCGGGTCATGCTGGCGGCGATGGAAGCGCTTCAGCTGCATCTCACGGCCGATGTCGAGATAGAACTTGAAGAGGTGGACGCCGTCGCGGACGAGCATCTCCTCGAAGTGCGGCGCCTCGCGCAGGAAGTCGGCGAGCTGGTCCGGCGTGCAGAAGCCCATCACGCGCTCGACGCCGCCGCGATTGTACCAGGAGCGGTCGAACATCACGACGTCGCCGGCCGTCGGCATGTGCTGGATGTAGCGCTGGAAGTACCACTGGCCGCGCTCGGCGTCGGTTGGCTTCGAGAGCGCCACGACGCGGGCATGGCGCGGATTGAGATGGGCCGAGATGCGCTTGATGGTCGAGCCCTTGCCCGCGGCATCACGCCCCTCGAACACCATGACCAAGCGCCGCCGGTCCTTTTGCACGGCTGTCTGCAGCTTCAGGAGCTCGATCTGCAGCGTTTCGAGGTCGCGCTCGTAGGTGTCGCGATCGAGCTTCGTGTCGTAGGGGAAGCCGCCGCTGCCGAGGGCCGCCTCGTCGATCGCCTTGTCGAGCTTCGGCTCCATGATGTCGAATGCGTCGAGGGGCGACGAAGGAGCCGCCTTGCGTGTCTTCCTGGGTGTGTCTGCCATGTTGCTCGCTTTACTCGTGTCTCGTGATCAGTCGTTGTCGACGAGGCCGGCGCCCGCGCCCGCGATACGCGAGTGGTCCGAGGCCGGAACGTAGGTGTTCTTCTCGAGAGCCTGAAGCGCAGCCCAGCGACGCTCGTCAACGTGGCAATCGGTGACCGCTGCGACCGCAGGACCGACGACTCGGCATTCAAACGTGGTTGCTTCAGTGGCGGCGAGCGCGCCTTCTGCCGAAACGAGGGCGCCGCGCCAGATGACGAGCTTGGCGGGCCTGTCATGCCCGATCCAGCTTATCGCCATGGCCTCGCCGATCCGGCCGGTGCCGACGGCCAGCACGCCGGCGAACCACACAGGTGCCAGCATGCGCGCGCCCGAGAACGCGCCGCCCTTGGCGCCGCCGAAATCGGCGTACCAGGCCGCGGCCGCGATCGGGTTGAGCTGCCAGTTGTCACCGCCTATCGCGCGTACGGCCGCCTCCGAAAAGGCAGCGGCGGCGGTCTCGAGCCATGGCAGCCCGCTGGCGGCGAGAAAGCGCGCGGCCCGCGAGGCTTCCTCCGCGAGGCCCCAGGGATAGCCCGCGCCGCGAGCCGCCTTCAGGACCGTGCCCTCGATCTCGTTGAACGACACTCTCATCACTGTTCCTCGGGACCGAAGGGCCAGGGCGCATCACCCTGCGAGGGGTCGGCGGCAAGTTCCTCCGGGAGAAGCTCGGCGGCAAGGGCACGATCTGGGC
>DAORNH010000031.1:6013-6367 GCA_035440865.1 Hyphomicrobiaceae bacterium
GAAACGCGTCGCGCCGAAGAAGGCGAGTTTGCATCGCAAGAGATCGATCGGCCGCATGCCCGCCGCGATCAAGTTGCCTTCGATCTCAGCGTAAGGGTGCCGACTCGTCGTCTGCACGCGGCGAACCGTATGGCGCAACTCGGGATAGGCGCTGACGAACCCGGCAACAGGCATCGCCGCGTGTGGCGCCTCGAGTGCGCGGCGAAGCAGGGTGACGTCGCGGGCGATCGCGAGCGGTTGCTCGCGTTCGGCGCCGGGCTCGTTCGCCCGATCGCCGAGCCGCGGCTCGAGCTTTTCCTCCGAGACGTACCAGAAACGCGCATTCTCCGCGGGCGAGTTGAAGTCGAGCTCGCG
>DAORNH010000031.1:6377-12871 GCA_035440865.1 Hyphomicrobiaceae bacterium
AGTGCCGGTCGATCAACCCCGCGAGGGTGCCGCAAGTCATGAGGCCGTCGATCGCGTGCTCGCTCGTCTCGTCGACGGCCATGGTCTCGGCGAGATCGTCGACGAGGTCGCCGTGTGGCTCGAGCAGCAGTGATACGACCATCTCCTGCGCTTCCATCGCAAAGCGAGCCTCGGCGTACCTGTAGATCCGATCCCAGAGCCCGCCGACGCCATCGAGCGCCCGTCGCGGCTCGACAAGCGCGTCCGCAAGGGTCGCCAGATCGCGGGCGACGCCCTCGATGCGCGGCGCTTGCACGGGATCGCCCGTCTGCCAGACCGGGAGAGCTGTGCGGGCGCGGGCCAGTGCGTCGGAAAACCGCGCGAGTTGATCGGGCGTCGCCTCCGCACGTGACCTGACGCGGGCGAGTGCCGTCTCACGCGCCCCGATCCAGCGTCCAATCAAGGTGGGGTGCTTCACCAGGAACGGCGCCATGCCGAGTCCGGTTGCATTGCCGATGCCGAAGAGGCGGCGAACCGCGGGCTCGATCGCGACCGCGCGCGCGCCACCCCGCGCCTGGGCGACATGCTCGACGAGATCGAGTGTGAACGTGCGGATCAGCCAGACCGCCAGCATCTCGGCGCGAAACGGTCCCGCAAGCTCCGGATGGCGGAGCACCACGTCGCGATCGGCGATGCCGAACTTGCCGTTGCCGTAGACGGCGGTCGTGCGCATGAGGTAGCCGACGGCCTCGATGGTCCGCCGATCCGGCTGCCGTCCGGCCGCGAGCGCGTCGACCACCGTATCGAACAGGCGCACGCTGCGGTTGGCGCGCGCGAGCACCAATTCCCTCACGCTGTAGCGTCCAGCTTCCTGCCTCGGCACGTTCTCGCGAAGCCGCGCGATGGCCGCCTCGTCCGGCTCGCCATCGTAGAGCGCGTAGCTCGTATCCCAGGCTTCCGCGATCACGCGATCCGTACGCTTCTCGGGGGCGAGCAGCGTCGAGAAGCAGACGAGCGAGACGGCGCCACTCGGAAGCCGGGCCCTATAGACGGCGGTGCCAAAGCCCTCGCGGCAGATGTCGAAGTGCGGCCGGTCGAAGCGCCAGCGCTCGCGCGCGGCGCGGCGAAGAAGCGCGCGCAGAAAGCTCAACCGCGTCTGATGCGAGGCCCCCATGCGCGCGAGCCGCATCACAACGCCCGGCGGACGGAGCGGGACGGTGGCGTGGTGCAGCTCTCGTGCCGTGCCCATGCTTTCCTAATCCTTCCGGCAGATCAGGTGGACGTGCACGTAGTCCATCCCGTGGCCGTCGGGCTTCTCGGCGACGAGCCGCTCGTAGCTGCCGAAGAATTCATCGAGGATCGCCGCGCGTTCAGCCGGCGGACGGCTCGCCGAGAGGCCGCTCGCAAAGGTCGGCTCGCTCCAGGAGCGCAGCGTCGGGATGTACTCGCGGGCAAAGCGGGCAGCGTCGCGATGCGCCTTGAAGGCGACCGCATAGGGGCACTCCAAGTGGCGTTCCTCGACATGCTCGAGCCGCAGCCCCGCGCGATAGACCTGGCTCCCCTCGTCGCGGAGCGGCGCCGTGAACTCCGAGGCCGTCCGGTAGACCTGAGGGAAGTTCGTGTTGCGATATTCCTCCGCCGTGATGCGCCCGCTCTCGGCAAGCCGCCGCCAGAGCAGGTTGAAGGTGTCGAACATGCTCGGGCCCCCGGTATGGCCGAGATAGCGCCCTTTGGAATCGATGCCGAAATTCAGGAAGCAGAGCCGCCCGCCGCGGACGAGTTCGCGGGCGCGCAGATTCAGGAAGCGCTCCCATTCGACCCGGCCTATCTTCTCGTAGGCGGCACGCTCGGCACCACTCGCGCCGACCATGTGCACGTGATCCGAGATCGGGCCCGGCACCTTCGAGATGTAGTGCGATGCCGTCGCCGAGAAGAGCAGGTTCATGCTCGCGCGCGGAAAGATCGCCTGATGGAACGAGGTCGCCGAGGCGAACGGGTACACGTCCGGGATCTCGCCATAGTAGCTCTGCACGTCCGTCTGGCCATGGATCATGCGGAAGAGCTGGCTGAAGTCGTTGCGTGGCAGGTCCGTGTACGTGATCTCGATGGGCTTCGTCGGGTAGGTTCGCCTCACCTCGCCGAGCACCGTCCGCCACATGCCGACGGACGTGCCGCCGTCGGCGCAGCCGAGATCCGCCGCTCTGAACGAGGCGGCATCGTCCGCGAGGCCCATGCGCTCGATGGCGCCGACGATGAGTGGAACTGCGAGATTGATGACGTCGCGGGCGCCGGTCGTCGCCTTCGAGTAGTAGCCGGCCCCCTTCATGGCCATGAACCCGGCAGTATCGGCAGAGGCGCTCATTTTCCATTCCCCTTGGAGCCATCACGCGCCAGGGTAGCATTGACGCGGCCGCCAGCGTCAATGGAGGTGATCAGAGGCGCGGTGATCGATCCTCCGAGCACCGACGCCCGCTTGTTGGCATGAGCGGCACGCCGTAGTGTGCAACAAATTCCCATGTTGCCCCATCCGCCCGAGATCCAGCTCACCCATTCGGCCGTTGCTCGCTGCTTGGCACCGCGCAAGCTGCGCCGTCCCAAGGCAAGGAACCGACATGAAAGCCCCGCGCGTTCCAGAGCCGACCGAGCTGGAATACGCACTCGCCAGCCGACTGAATGTTGCATTCGGAAGACAACCGGACGTCCGTCTTCATGGCAACTACGGCGGTGACAAATTCCTTGCAGTCGCCGCGTTTCGAAATGAACCACGCAGGAAGCTCGTCACGTTGACGACCATCGGACTTTCGAACCATGATTTCCGGCAAGGGAAAGCGAAAGCTCAGGCCAGAGTGACTGAGGAAAGAATTGAAATCTGCTCGATCGTCAGCGAGCGGTCAAAGAAATTCGATCTCGTGGTCTCGTCTTGTGCGTTTTTCATCATGGACGGTCTGATCAAGCCGATCCCTCACGAGGTCTGGGAGGAAAAATGCGGAATGATCAACGGCACGAAGTGGCCACATGTCTTTCTATGCCACGCCGCGGCGATCGATCCGAGGTTCGCCACGCAGGAGGTGAGCGGGGTCCGCATAAATTGGTTGTTCGCGGCAATGATATCAGACAGCGAGGCGGATCTGGTCCAAACTCACGGCGGCGCAGAACTAGAATCTCGGCTGGTCAGCTTAGGCTCGGGCCGTTTTGCGATCAACCGACCGCGTGTTGCGTGAGTATCGAGATGTCGCGCGCGCAGGCGGCCTGTCGCGTCCAACACAACCTCGTCCGATTCGAACATCAGGGGGGTCGTGCCCATGACCGCCGTCAACTCGAAAACGGTGCTTGCCATTACCAATCGCGCGCTGTGGCGTTTGAAGGTCGTGTTGGAACCGGAGCATGTCGTCTACTTCGTTCCGCGGCGGTCGAAACTTGAATTCCTCTGCGAAGATCCGTCGATGGCGCTCCCGCTGGAAATGTCCCCCGATGGTCTACGACGGGTCATAGTTTGGGTACAGTCGGATGTAGTGGCGGTACTTTTAGACGGCGTTCCAGCAGTCGAGTGTTTCGAGTAGGCCTGAAGCGATTGCATCGCCTCCACGATCCGATGCCATGTCGCATGATGGCAAGCGGCGTGTCTGCCCTGCCTTGACGTCGACCGAACCGCCACGCTCACCCCATCGCCGCCGCGATCCGGCGGATCGTCGGGACCAACTCGCGATAGTGATCGATCGTCGCGTTCGGCTCGAAAGTGGCGACGGGCTCGTGCGTGTAGCCGAAAGTCACGGCGATCACCGGCACACCTGCGGCCTTGGCGGTCGCGATGTCGGTCTCGTTGTCACCGATCATGATGGTTCGGGCGAGGTCGCCCCCGGCGAGGCGGACGGTGCCGGTCAAGTGCGCAGGGTCGGGCTTGCGGACCGGAAAGCTGTCCCAGCCCGTGATCGCCGCGAAGCGCGGGGCGAGGCCGAGCTTGCCGAGCAGCTCTCGCGCCGGGCCGACCATCTTGTTGGTGCAGACGGCGAGCCGCGCCCCCGCCCCCGCGATCTCGTCGAGCGCCGTGCCGACGTGCTCGAAGACGTGGCTGCCGACGGCGATATTGTCAAAATAGAATTCGAGGAAGCGCGCCTGCAGCCGGTCGAGGTCGGCCTGGCTCACGGTCTCTCCGTTGAGCTTCAGGCCGTGCTCGATCATCGCACGCGAGCCGAAGGAGATGATCGGGCGGATCGCGGCGAGCTCGACGGGGGCCGTGCCATGCAAGGCGAGCACGTGGTTGGTCGCCGCCACGAGGTCGGGCGCCGTCTCCACCAGCGTTCCGTCGAGATCGAACACGACTGTCAGCCCGCGCATGGTCTCTCCTCGTCGCCCGATCGCCGTCATCGTCCCGCGCACATTTGACGCGAAACTGTGGACGACGCCACAGTGTGGCCTGCGACCCGGTTGCAACAGTGGCGATGGCGCCGCAGTGTCTTCGAGCGCGATCGGTTGTATCGATAGCTGGTCGACGCGGCGGAATGGCGCTCCAGCGGGGGCGCCAGCACACATCACCCATCGGCGAGGCGCCCATGCAGCTGAGACGAGGTACCGAGAGCGCCATGACGGAGCAACCAGCAGCGCCCGATGCGGCGACCGTCGAGTCCTGGAAAATTGCTGCGGCCAAACGTGCGCTCGAGCATGTGCGATTCGGCATGAAGCTCGGTCTCGGCACGGGCTCGACCGCAGCCCACTTCGTGCGCCTCCTCGGCGAGCGGGCCTTGAAGGGCCTCGACGTGACGTGCGTGCCGACCTCCGAGGCGACGCGCCGGCAGGCCGAGAGCCTCGGTCTCAAGGTCGCGACGCTCGACGAGGAGCCGCTCCTCGATCTCACCATCGACGGCGCCGATGAGGTCGACGGTGAACTGCGCCTCTTGAAGGGCGGCGGCGGCGCACTACTGCGCGAGAAGATCGTCGCGACGGCCTCTGAGCGCATGATCGTGATTGCCGACGGCACCAAGGCGGTGCGCCGGCTCGGGGCCTTCCCGCTGCCGATCGAGATCGTCCGGTTCGGGGAGAAGGCGACGATCGGCATGATCGACATGCTTTCGCGGGACGCCGGCTGCTCGGGCGAGCTCAAGGTGCGCACGCGGGCGGACGGCGAGCGCTTCATCACCGACGGCGGCAACGTGATCGTCGACTGCAGGTTCGGCGCGATCCCGGATCCCGAGCTCCTCGACGAGGCCTTGAAGCTCATCCCGGGCGTGGTCGAGCACGGCCTTTTCCTCGGGCTCGCCGACGTCGCCATCATCGCCGACCACTCGGGCGTGCGCATGCTGAAAGCCGCCTACGACATTCCGGAGGTGGATGCGGGCAACTGAACGCCACGTGCAAACTCACACGGCGCCAACTCTGCTTGCGCGCCGAGGCTGCGTTCGCTAAGGAGTTGCGGCCTTGGTTCGGGCGGTTAGCTCAGCGGTAGAGCACACGCTTCACACGCGTGGGGTCGCAGGTTCAATCCCTGCACCGCCCACCAGTTTGACCGAGCAGTGTCAGATTGTTGCGCCGTGGCTCTGGCCTTGGTGGTCGGACTTCTTGCCGCTCGCCAGCATGGTGCTGCCGTCATCCGCGGCGAGATGACCGCCGATGAGCGTGGTCGCGCGGAGAAGGCCATTCGTGCCGACCCGGAGACGCGCATTCCCAGCGGTACCCCCGCAGCGTCGCACGAAGGGCTCACGCCGACGAAAGCAGACGCTGCGGCTTGTATCGACTGAAGGTTCAACCCGGTGGAGTGCCTGCGCTGGCAGGATCGCAACTCGCAGGCGCGCGATTGTGAGATCATCCTGCTCGTAGCTCGAGACACGATCGACAAGCCGGATCCAACTGCCGGATACTTCGGAGCCGAAGCCTCGCTCGCCCGGTGTCAGAGGCCCGAATCGTTGTCGCCGAAGTCCTCGGAGCGGAACTGGGCGAGGTCGAGCGGGCGGAGCGCGGTCACCGCGAAGCCCGGACTCGAGGCGGCAAGAGCGAACCCGGCGATCCGCCCTGGATGGGCCGCCGAAGTGTGACGCTCGTCACCCGCCGAAGCGGTCAGCTTTCCGGCGCCCGCAGCGCGAAGGCGGCTGGCGCTGCCTTCCGCGATCACGGCCATGGCGCACGCGAGGGCCGCCAGGATCGTGAGGCTGCCGCCGATCGACTTGGCAAGGCGATCCAGGCGGATCGGCTCACTGACTTGGTTCGGACTTGAATCGCGCAACTGACCAACTCCGTCGCAGAACCTCAGCCTCGGTTCGAGGCTCGACTTGCGACAGTTTGCCGTCTGAAAGTTAGCGCCCGATTAAGCCCGGTCCTACTATGGCACGGCCCGCCTCAGCGGCCGAGCAGATGCCCCGCCGCGCGGCGGAGCGGCGCCGGCAGCCACGCGAAGGACCTCTTCATGGCCGGGCGCAGCCCGAGGACGACCGACACGTGAGCCCGGCCGGCGAGCGACAGGGCCACGGCGTGATCCTCGACTGCCACGACACCGTCGGCCCAGTCCATCTTGTAATCGTGCTTCG
>DAORNH010000031.1:12911-18992 GCA_035440865.1 Hyphomicrobiaceae bacterium
GCGGATCGTGCTCTCGAGGTGCAGGAGGCCCGCGCCAAAGCGCTCGAACTTGCTGCCTGTGACGATCACGTGCATGGCCATGCGTCCCTTCATGGCGACGCCGATCTGCACGGCACCGATCTCGCCGCCCGAGCGCAAGGCCGAGACGACGACGCCGGCGGGCCGGCTCCGGCCATCGGCGACATCGGCGAAGAAGTTGTAGAAGCGCTCGTCGTGGACGGCTCGCGACACCTCGGCCTTCGACTTGAGCTGCGCGCGCTTCATCGAGATGCCGACTGTCGCGAGATCGCGCGCCGTGGCGCCGGCGGAGTGGTATTCGAAGTGAGCGGTACCGTGCTCGTTGAGGCGGCGGAGCAGCCGACGGCGGTTGCGACGGGCATGGCCGCTATAACGGGTCTCGTAGGTGGCAAAGTCAGGGGCGCTGGCGAGGTCGAGGTAGGGCGCTTCCTCACGGGCGACGATCGTCGAGCCGAGCTCGGCGAGCACGGGGGCGACCGCGGCATCGGCGCGCGTCTTGCGCAAGTGCAGGAGGTGACAGCCGATGCGGCGTGCGTGATCAGCGAGGGCCGTTGCGAGCTCGGCGGGCGAGATCGCGGTTGTATCGATCAGCGCGTCACCGTACTGGCTCACGGGATCGCCGAGCCAGACGAGCCGCGTGAGGCCGCGCGAACGCTCCTCGGCGAGCGGCCAGATGCTCACGACACGTCCGGCGCGCCTGATCGCGAGGATCGCGAGGCGCGGGCCCCGCGCGGCGACGTCGTTGGACGCCAAAAAATGATTGCACCAGTGCCAGCACCAGTTGAACGATTGGAAGACGTGCGTCGATGACCCGGCGCGCGCGAAGAGATCGCTCCAGTCCGCCTCGAGCGCTTCGAATCCGGCACGCGTCCGGATCGCCTCGACGACAATGTCGCTCGCGCCGGCCGAAGCCAGGGCTGCCGGCGGGGACGCCGGGCGCGACATCGGGTTTGCATCGACGAGCGGCAGCGCAAGGTTCGACATGTCCGGTCCCGGGATCAAGCGTTGACCCCGTGTCAGAAGCAATCAACGTGCCAGCGGCGCCCGAAGGTTGCAGCCGCATTGCGGCGCGCTGCACACGCTATCCCGATCAGAACAGGATCACGCTCCGGATACTCTTGCCCTCGTGCATCAGGGTGAACGCTTCGTTGATGCGCTCGAGCGGAAAGGTGTGCGTGATCATCGGGTCTATGGCGATCTTCTTGTCCATGTACCAGTCGACGATCTTGGGCACGTCAGTGCGCCCACGCGCGCCGCCGAAGGCCGTACCCTTCCAGACGCGCCCCGTAACGAGTTGGAACGGACGCGTCGCGATTTCAGCACCCGCCGGCGCGACGCCGATCACAACCGACTGCCCCCAGCCGCGATGGCAGGCCTCGAGCGCCTGGCGCATCACCGTGACGTTGCCTGTGCAGTCGAAAGTGTAGTCGGCGCCGCCGATCTGGTCGGCACCATGCTTTGTCATGTTGACCAGGTGGGCGACGACGTCGCCGCCGATCGCCTTCGGATTGACGAAGTGGGTCATGCCGAAGCGCCGGCCCCAGGCCTCGCGGTCGGGGTTGAGGTCGACGCCGATGATCATGTCGGCGCCGGCGAGCTTCAGGCCCTGCACGACGTTGAGGCCGATGCCGCCGAGACCGAACACGACGGCCTTCGATCCGGGCTCGACTTTGGCGGTGTTGAGCACCGCGCCGACCCCCGTCGTCACGCCGCAGCCGATGTAGCAAATCTTGTCGAAGGGTGCGTCCGCGCGCACCTTGGCGACCGCGATCTCGGGGAGCACCGTAAAGTTCGAGAAGGTCGAGCAACCCATGTAGTGGTGCACCTTCTGCCCCTTATAGGAAAAGCGGCTCGTCCCGTCCGGCATCACGCCCTGGCCCTGCGTCGCCCGGATCGACGTGCACAGGTTTGTCTTGCGGGAGAGGCAGGAGGGGCACTCGCGGCACTCGGGCGTGTAGAGCGGGATGACGTGGTCTCCGGCCTTGACGCTCCTGACGCCCTCTCCGACTTCGCGCACGATCCCGGCGCCCTCGTGCCCCATGATGGCCGGAAATATGCCTTCCGGATCGGCCCCCGAGATGGTGAAATCGTCGGTGTGGCAGACACCGGTCGCCTTGATCTCGACGAGCACCTCACCGGCCTTTGGCCCCTCGAGATCGACCTCGACGATCTCCAGCGGCTTGGCCTTCTCGAATGCAACTGCGGCGCGCGTCTTCATGGCTGCTCCCGATGCTCGAACTCGCTTGGGACTATGGCAGGGGCATCGCAGGATGCAAGGAGCCGATCGCTTCCCGCCTCGACACCTGACGCCAAGTCCCCGGAAGTGTTAAGTGGCGAGCCACGCGACCCCCGTGTGCTGTGCTGGCGCTTGGCTTGCATGGTGGCACGAAACGGATCAACCGGCCTTGCGGAGTGTTCACATGGCTATCGCCGCCGACAAGTCGCGGTCTCACATGGACGGGGTGAAAATGGGCTCGGAACGGGGCTTCGGCCTCGTCTTCACGGCCGTGTTCACGATCATAAGGCTCTGGCCGACGTTCACCTTCCGCACGCTCCCTGCGCTGAGCCTCGACTCGGCGCGGCTCTGGGCGCTGGCCATTGCCCTCGCCTGCCTGCTCGTCGCGCTCCTGGCGCCCGCGGTGCTCCGCCCCTTGAACGTGCTCTGGTTCAAGTTCGGCATGCTGCTCGGGCGCATCATGAATCCGATCGTCATGGGCGTCCTGTTTTTTCTGGTCTTTGTGCCATTTGCGATCGTCCTCCGCCTCTTGGGCAAGGATCTACTCCGCCTGAAGCTCGATCGCGCGGCGCCCTCCTACTGGATCAGGCGCACGCCACCGGGTCCCACCGGCGACAGCCTGCGCAACCAGTATTGATCACCGGCGCCGACACCATTCGGGGAGCAAGGATATGCTGTCGCTCATCGGTGAGTTGTGGGGCTTCCTGCGCGCCCGGAAGAAATTCTGGCTGCTGCCGATCATCCTGATGATGGTGCTGCTCGGCGGGCTCATCGTGCTCACGCAAGGCACGGCACTTGCACCCTTCATCTACACCATCTTCTGAGGCCCGCCTTCGGGCCAATTCGGCGGAGCTGTCGCGTGCGCATTCTCGGTCTGTCGGCCTACTACCATGACAGTGCAGCGGCCCTCGTCGTCGACGGCAAGATCGTTGCCGCCGCCCAGGAGGAGCGCTTCACGCGGAAGAAGCACGACCCGGGCTTTCCCCGGCATGCGGCTGAGTATTGCCTCAAGGCCGGTGGGCTCAAGCTCTCCGATGTCGACTACGTCGCGTTCTACGACAAGCCGTTTCTGAAGTTCGAGCGCCTGCTCGAGACCTACCTTTCGTTCGCGCCGCGCGGCTTCAAGTCGTTCCAGATGGCGATCCCGCTCTGGATCAAGGAGAAGCTCTTCCAGAAGGACCTGCTCGCCAAGGAGCTCAAGTCCATGGACCCCGCCTTCAAGGGCGCTGAGAAGCTCCTCTTCACCGAACACCACCTGAGCCATGCCGCGTCGGCCTTCTATCCCTCGCCCTTCAACGAGGCGCTGGTGCTGACGCTCGACGGTGTCGGCGAATGGTGCACGACCTCGGTCGGCATGGGGCGCGGCAACGAGCTCACGATCGACCGCGAGCTGCATTTCCCGCACTCGCTCGGCCTTCTCTACTCGGCCTTCACCTACTACACGGGCTTCAAGGTGAACTCCGGCGAGTACAAGGTGATGGGCCTCGCCCCCTATGGCGAGCCGAAGTACGCGCAAATGATCATGGACAACCTCATGGACCTGAAGGCTGACGGCACCTTCAGGATGGACCTCAGCTACTTCGACTACTGCACCGGCCTCACCATGACGGCGCCGAAGTTCGCCGACCTCTTCGGCGAGCCGGTGAGGAAGCCCGACAAGGAACCGCTCACACAGTTCCACATGGACATGGCGGCCTCCGTGCAGAAGGTGACGGAAGAGGTGATGCTGCGCCTCACGCGCTCGCTTCAGGCGGAAACGGGCGCGAAAAACCTCTGCCTCGCGGGCGGCGTTGCGCTCAATTGTGTCGCCAACGGCAAGGTACTGCGCGACGGCCGGTTCGAGAAAATCTGGATCCAGCCGGCGGCCGGTGATGCCGGCGGCGCACTCGGCGCGGCACTTTCCGGCTACTATCTGCACGCCGGCAAGCCGCGCGTGAAGAACGGCAACGCCCACGACCAGATGCAGGGCTCCTACCTCGGACCGAGCTTCACGGATGACGAGATAAGCAAGCGGCTGGCCAAGGCCGGCGCCAGGTTCGACGTGGTGGCACCCGCCGAGACGATCGAGCGTACGGCCAAGGACCTCGCCGACGGTCTCGCCATCGGCTGGTTCCAGGGCCGCATGGAGTTCGGGCCGCGTGCGCTCGGCGCCCGCTCGATCCTCGGCGATGCCCGCTCGCCCAGCATGCAGAAGACGCTCAACTTGCGCGTCAAGTACCGCGAGAGCTTCCGCCCGTTCGCACCATCGGTGCTCCGCGAGAAGGTCTCCGAATGGTTCGAGCATGACAGCGACAGCCCCTACATGCTGCTCGTCGCCGACGTGGTCGAGGAGAAGCGCCGCAAGATGACCGCCGCCGAGGAGGCGCTGTTCGGCATCGAGAAGCTCAACATTCCACGCTCGTCCATCCCGGCGGTGACGCATGTCGATTATTCGGCGCGGATCCAGACGGTGCACGAGGACACCAATCCGGCCTACCACGCCCTCATCGAGCGCTTCGACGAGCTGACCGGCTGTCCGGTGATCGTGAACACGAGCTTCAACGTGCGCGGCGAGCCAATCGTGTGCACGCCCGAGGATGCCTTCCGCTGCTTCATGGGGAGCGACATCGAGCGGCTCGTCGTCGGCAACGTGATCCTCAAGAAGGAGGATCAGGATCCGCGGCTGAAGCTCGACTACAAGAGTGCCTTCGAGCTCGATTGACGGCGGCGGCCATTGTACCGCCGAGGGTATTCCGGTTGCCGCTCGAAGCATATAAATAACCGGCGACCAGAGCTTCCGGAGGACCACAATGCTCGATCGGCTGAAGGTGAAGATCTACGCGGACGGCGCCGATCTGAAGAGCATGACGGCGCTCGCCGCGAACCCCCACGTCAAGGGTTTCACCACGAACCCGTCGCTGATGCGCAAGGCGGGCGTCGCCGATTATTCAGCCTTTGCCCGCGATGTGCTGAAAGTGATCCCAGACCGACCCGTCTCCTTCGAGGTGTTCGCGGACGAGCCCGCCGAGATGGAGGCGCAGGGCCGCGAGATCGCGACCTGGGGCCGCAACGTCTACGTGAAGATCCCGGTGATGAACACGAAGGGCGTCTCGACGGCGCCGATCATCTCGCGGCTCTCCAAGCATGGCGTTGCCCTCAATGTGACCGCGATCTTCACCGTGAAGCAGGTCATCGAGGTGACCGCCGCCCTCGATTTCGCGACACCCGCGGTGATCTCCGTGTTCGCCGGGCGCATCGCCGATACCGGTGTCGACCCCATGCCGATGATGCGCGAGTGCGTACAGCGCATGAAGGCGAAGCCGAAGGCCGAGCTGCTCTGGGCGAGCCCGCGCGAGATGCTCAACATCTGGCATGCCGACGAGTGCGGCTGCCACATCATCACGGTGCAGCCCGACGTGCTCTCGAAGCTCAACCTGATCGGCAAGGATCTCGACGCCTACTCGCTCGAGACCGTGAAGACCTTCTACCAGGACGCGACCGCGGCCGGTTACAAGATCGCGACGCGCGCTTGAACGTCAGCGGAGGCGGCGATGCCGCCTGCGCTCACAACTTCGGCTGGAACTTGGCGTCGTCGATCGGCTCGTTCCAGCGGAAGTTCGACCAGCGCTGATCGATCTCGATGCCGGAAAAGTACGTGAGATCGCGGTGCGGCAGGACGATGCCGCCCACAGCCTTGTGGTCGAGGAAGAGGATGCGGTAGCCGATGAGTGACTTCGAAGTCTCGTTCCAGCGGGGGCCCTCGCGTCCGACGAGCAGGTGCGTGCCGACGGCGTAGTAGTCCATGATGCTCCGCCCGCTCTTGAACGTCTTTTCGACGGCGTAGCATT
>DAORNH010000031.1:19021-22925 GCA_035440865.1 Hyphomicrobiaceae bacterium
CCCTTTGAGGGCAACGCTCTGGAACAGCTCCGTCCAGAGCAATGGCTCCTGGAATGTCGCCTCCAGCCGATGCCAGTCGAGTTCGTTTGTCGTCATCTTGCGAGGCTCGGTCTTCGGCTCGACGACCGAACCTTCCACGCCGTTGAAGCGCATGACGATCATGCCAAGCGATTTGCCGACGGCCTTCAGTTCACCCTCGCCGAAATAGGAGAGCGGCGCCCGGTAGCCGATCTTGAGCGTGCCCGACATGCCGGCAGCCGTCACGCCGACCTCGGCCGTGAGTGTGCGCTTCGCCTTGAGCACCGCCTCGCCGCCAATCGCTGCGAGATGACGCGCACGAAGCTCATCGAGCGTGATGTCGGCTTTGGTAAGTCCGTCGGCGCTCGCCTCCGCGGTTCCGTTCGGCTGCTTTATCGAGATGCCGATGATGCGCCCGTCCCGCCCCCGCCGTGGAGTGACGAGCCAGGCGCCCTCCGGCTTGAGGCCGCCCATGCGATAGGTATCCGGTTTCGGATCGGGAACCAGCGGATAGGCCGGCTGCCAGGGGAACACGATGGCGATCTTGCCGCCAAGCGGGAGGACCTCGACAGGATCGCCGTTGGCGAGCTTGTATCTAGCGATGAGATCCTTGGCGGCAGCGTCCGTTGGCGCAGGGGTCGAGCCATCGCGTCGCGGCAGGATGAGGTTCTGCTGCGGCTGCTTCACGAAGAGCTCGGCCGAGGAGGGAATGTGCGTGCCGGGCCTGATCGTCACGGAGTAGCCGACGAGGCCCTCGAGCTGGAAGCTGTTCTCGCCGAGCGGCTTCAGCAAGTAGGGGATTTGCCCCGGCACACGCATCAGATGCTGGCCGCGTAGAACGACGATCTGGGCGTCGCTGTTCGGGTAGACGTACTTGCCGGCGATGGTCATCGGCACTGTCGCTGCATCGGACGCGCTGCGACGCGGCGGTAGGGCAGCATCCGGCGGCGGCAGCGTCTCCTCGGTGAGGCCAGTGAAAATGGTATCCATCAGCACCTCGCCGCCGAGCGTCGAGTTCGACGTGTTGGTGAGCGCGGCAAAGCCGATCCGAAGCTCGGGGATGGCGGCGACGAAGGCGCTGTAGCCGGGCACGTTGCCGCCGTGCTGGATGACCTTCTTGCCCCGCCATTCCTCGATGAAGAGGCCAAGCGCATAGCTCGATCCGGGCCCGATCACGATCTGCGGCTTGGTCCACGCCGCAAGCATCGCGGCATTGGCGGGACTGTTGCCGGCCGGATTGGCCGTCGCGATCATCAGGCGAACCCACTCCGCCATGTCCCGCGCGCTCGAGATGACGCCGCCCGCCGGTGCGATGACCGTCGTGTCGACGTCCTTCGCGCGCGGCGGCTGGAAGGTTGCGGCCAGATAGCCGAGCGAGTGGTCGTTGCCGGCATGCAGGCGCTTGTAGACGGCCGTCGTCGACTTCATGCCGAGCGGCGCAAAGAGGCGCCGCTCGATCATCGCCTCGAAGTCCTCGCCGGCAGCGCGGGCCGCAGCCTCGCCGGCGGCTACATAGGCGTAGTTGTTGTAGTGGAACTCGGTGCCGGGCTTGGCGACCTGGACCAGGTTCGAGAGACCCGCGATCACGTCCTTGCGGGTGAGCGCGCCGTCGGCCGCGAGCCAGGCGAGATCCGCCCGCTCGATCCCTGAGCGATGGGCGAGGAGATCGCGCAGTGTCACGCGGGCGTTGGCGTCGGCATCGCCGAACTTCATCTCGGGCAGGTGCTTCACCGGCCGATCCTCGAGCGAGAGCCGCTTTTCCGCCTCGAGCATCAGCAGCAGCAGCGCCGTCATGGGCTTCGAGATTGAGCCGATCGGGAACAGCGTATCCGCCGTGACCGGCAGCTTCTTCTCGATATTGCGCTCGCCGAACCCCTTGAGCAGCACGACGCGATCGTCCTTCAGGACGGCAATCGACAGGCCGGGGACGCCGTTTGCAATGCGCAAAAGCTCGAGGCGCTTCTCGATCCAGGAAAGGCGCTCATCGAGGGTCGGGCCGCTCTTGGCGGGGACGGCAGGCGCTGGCTGCTGGGCTTCGGCAATGCGTCCCGGCGCCAATGCCACGAGCCCCAGGCTCACGGCAGCCGCCGTCGTCGCAGTCCACGTGGCAATCCTGCGGGGGCTCTCGAAGAAGCGTGCGAGCATGGCCGTCTCCGTCAATCGATCAGGGCGCAAGAGCTGCCGCGGGACTGTTCAGTCGTGCGATCGTGGAGGCCGCCGCGCAGCTCGAGTATGTCATGCGAACGAGAAAACCCCGGCAGCAGGCGCTGCCGGGGCACATTGGTTTCAGGAGAAGTTCCGCGACATGTGCTGCGGCCTCAGTTGGTGGCCTTGACGAGCAGGTTCGGCCAGATCGCGCCGAGCTCGCCGAAGCGCTGCCACGAAACCGTGCAGAAGCCATCAACACCGTAACTCTGGACGATCTGCTTAGAAAGGTGCGAGCCGAGCTGGTAGCCCTGCTGGAAGGCGGCCGTCGGGGTATTCAGCGTCATGCCGGCCTTGGCGAGTGCGGCATCGACCAGCGGACGGTTCAGGTCGAAGGCGCGGCAGTGCTCGGCAACCGCGTGCACCATGCCGAGCGAGCGGCCGAGCTGATAGTGCGCGGCTTCGGCTGGATCCTGGTAGGGCTGCGCGCCGTAGCCTGAGCCATCGCCATACCAGCAGGCGAGACGGCCGAAGCGGTCATACGTGCAGGTGCGGCCGTGCTCGTCGGTGCCATAGCCGCTGTAGCCGTAGGGCCTGGCGGGCGGCACGGAGTAGCGATAGCCGTAGTGGTCGTCATAGCGGTTGTCGTAGCGATTGCCGTAGCGATGGGCATAGCGGTCATCGTGACGGTCGCCGTAGCGGTCGTAGCTGTCGTAGGGGTCCTGGTTGCCGCAGTAGTAGCGGCCCGACGTCGTCGTCCAGCATTTGAGGTCGGGGTTGTGGTGGCGGCCGTAGCCATAGCCGTCGTCGCCCTTGCCGTAGCCGGACTTCGGACTGCCGTAGCCGGGTGTCGGACCATAGCCCGGCGAGGGGCCATAGCCTTGGGCCTGCACCATCGGCGCGGCGAGCAGGCTTGCCGCCACAACGGCCGCTCCTGCAATTCGCGAGAACATGGACGTCATGGCAGTTGCTCCTCTGTTGCCCGGTGACGTCGAAATGTGCGGCGGATTGGCCGTCGAGCGTCAGCTGGGGGCGACCCGTTTCGGGTAGAACCTGAGCGAGCATTGCATCCCGCAGAGGCAGAATTCAGGAACGAGAACTGAGTTCATTGCAAATTTCTCCGTACTTCAAGAGCTTACTCCGCCGCGGCCCGGCCGCCAACTCGCTTCGGGCTATCGTGCCGCCGGCTATCCGGGACTCCCAGATCGCAGCTCCCCTCGCGGCCGGTCCACAGCTCCGCGAGCAGCCGTCGGGCCTCGCTCGTCGAGATCACGGGGCCGGCGAGCTCCATGAACTTGGCGTCAAGCTCGTCGTCCGTCAGCGGGGCGTCAGGATCACCCTTCCTCGTCGGCTGGTAGCGATCCAGCCTGCGGCCATCGCGGAGTGTCATCGCAACCTTCGCCGAGCGCCGCGCCGGGAAGGCCGCCGCGCACTCCGGGTCGATGGCGAGCGTGACGCGGCGCATCAAGGCCTGGGGGAGATCGCCCACGACACGACGCTCGATGCCGTGCGCGCGGCCACGAGTGCCGCGTTCACCGTCGCCGAGCCGCTCGGGCGTATAGGCATCGAGACGGATGCTGCCATGGACGAGCGCGCTCGCGACGAGGAACGCGGTCGAGAACTTGCCCTCGAAGGGCGTGCGCGCTTCAGGCATGCCGGCGACCTCGACGGTCGCCCGGTAGCCGCCGATATCGATGCGTTCGATCTCGTCGGGATCTATCCCGTGCGCCGCCTTGAGATG
>DAORNH010000032.1:0-8433 GCA_035440865.1 Hyphomicrobiaceae bacterium
ATATGTCGCGTCCGCCTCAAATCCAGGCATGCGTGGCCGTGGCGTGCCGCGTCAGACAAGGCAGCTCAGGTCCGCCGGCCTGGCGTGACGAGCCCGGCCGCGGCTTTGGGCGGACGCGCGCGGATTGCGGCCTCGACGGGCTCCGTGCCCCAGCCCGGCCGGTCGGGCAGGATCAGGTGGCCGTCCTTGTACTCGGGCACATGGCTGACGAGCTCGTGGTCCCACTCGAGCCGGTCGATATCGGTTTCCATGATGCGCAGGTTCGGTACGGCGGCCGCAAAATGCGCGTTCATCATCGTGCAGAGGTGGCCGTAGAAGTTGTGCGGCGCGACATTCACCTCGTGCGCTTCGGCGAGGCTCGCGATCTTCATCGATTGCCACACACCATTCCAGGGCGTGTCGATGATAGCGACGTCCATCGCCTGCTCACGGAAATACGGGATGAACTCGCGCAATCCGAGCAGCGTCTCGCAGGACGAGATCGGATGCGGCGACTGCTTGCGGACGTAGGCCAGCGCCTCGGGCGTGTAGCTGTCGATCTCGACCCAGAACATGTCGAGATCGGCGATCTGGCGGAGGATCTTCAGGAGGCCTTCCGTCTTGGCGTGGAAGTTGAGGTCGAGGAGGAGATCGACGTCCGGACCCGCGCCCTCGCGGATCGCCTCCAAATGCATCCGGAGGTTCTTCAGCACAGTGCGATCGATGTTGAGCTCGGGATAGAACGGCTGCCCGAAGCCGGGACGCCAGCCTTTCGGGTTCTTCTGGCCCTCGTAGATGAAGACGTTGGTCTTCATGGCGGAGAAGCCCTTTTCGCGCACCTCGCGGCCGATCGACCTGACGCCGTCGAGGTCGGTGATCGCGGGCTTGTACCAGGCCGCCTGATTGATGCGCCACGTCGCGCAGTGGGACCAGTACACGCGGATACGGTCGCGGATCTTGCCGCCGAGCAGCTCGTAGCAGGGGACGCCGAGCGAACGGGCCTTGGCATCGAGGAGCGCGTTCTCGATGGCGCCCATGGCGAGCGCCACGATGCCGCCGGCGGCAGGCCGCGTCGCGCAGTAGAGCTCGGCATAGATGCGCTCGTGCTCGCCGACCGGCTGGCCGACGACTCGCGGGGCGAGCCGCTGGATCACTGTGCCTACGCCCGGCGCGCCGAAGCCCTCGTCGAATTCCGACCAGCCGACGACGCCATCCTCGGTGGAGAGCTTGACGAAGTGGTAGTTCCGCCAGCCGGCATCGCAGCTGAGCGTTTCGATGGCTTTGACGCGCGAGTTCACCTTCAGCATCGCCGGCTCCGTATCGCTGATCATGCAAAGCATAGACCGCGGCTGGCGGTCGCGCGACATGTCTCGTTGATCAGCGACGCGTCGATCAGTGGAACTCCGGCCGCCGCGCCGACCAGGGCTGCGCCTTTTCGAGGAGTGCCGCGGCGTGCAAGAGGCGTGCATCCTCTCCGCGACGGCCGACGAGCTGTATGGCGACCGGGAGCCCATCCTTGGCGAAGCCCGCGGGCAGCGTGACGGCCGGGTTGCCGGTGAGATTGAAGGGATGCGTGTAGGGGTACCAGGCCTTGCGTATGGTATCGACGGGCTTGCCTTCGATCTCGATCGGCTCGAACAGCCGCTCCTCGATCGGCAGCGCAGTGCGCGTGAGCGTCGGCATGGCGATGATGTCGAAGCGGTCGAACCAGCCCTGGACCTTCCGATAGATGCGCGTGCGCTCGAGGTTGGCGCGGGCCAGGTCCTCGGACGTATGCCGCCCGCCGCCCTCCATCTGGCGGACGAGCGTCGGACTCATGCGGTCCCGCCACTTGGCGAGTTGGTCGCCGAAGCGCGCGTTCCAGAGCCCTGTCGAGAGGACGAGCCACATGGGCTCCGTCGCCGACATGTCGTCGTCCATGGCCTCGAGCGAGGCGCCGAGCGTGGCGAACACCTTGGTGGTCGCCTCGGTCATCGCCAGCACTTCGCGGTCGATCACCGTATTGCCGAGGAACGGCCGCCAGGCCATGCGTGTTCCCTTGAGGTCACCTTCGCCCCGCGCGGCGGCGACGAGACCTTTGGTCGACGCAGCGAAGCTGTGCGGGTCGGCCGGGTGGGCGCCGCCCATCACCTCGAGCATCAGGGCCGTGTCCATCACCGTACGTGTCGTCGGCGTGATGTAGGAGAGGTTGGCGAATGCATCCGGCGCCATGTCGTGCGGGACGAGGCCGAGCGACTGCTTGAAGCCGACGACGCCGTTGCAGGCCGCCGGGATACGGGTGGACCCGCCCGCGTCCGTCGCAATGGCGAGCGGCGCCACACCCGCGGCGATGGCGACGGCCGCCCCGCCCGAAGAGCCGCCGGAGGTCCGTTCGGCGCTGTAAGCGTTGCGCGTCCGCCCGAAGAGCGGCGCCTCGGTATAGGGCATATGCCCGAACTCGGGCGTCATGGTCTTGCCGATCATGATCGCGCCGGCGGCTTCGAGCCGGTCGACCGAAACGGCATTGGCGGCTGGCACATTGTGCTCGTAGATCGCCGAGGCGAAGGTCGTGCGGACACCCCTCGTGTTGACCAAGTCTTTCACGTGAAACGGTACGCCGGCTAGCGGCCCGAGTGCCGCGCCGCGCCGGACGGCCTCATCGGCCTTCGCCGCGGCGGCCAGCGCCTGATCGGCGGCGATCGTGATGAAGCAATTGTAGGCCCGCTGCGCGCGCTCGGCACGGTCAAGCGTGGAACGGATGACCTCCGTTGTAGAAACTTTGCCCGAGGCGATCTTGGCCGCGATCTCGCTCGCGGTTGCGTAGTCGAGATCGGCCATAGGTCCTGCCCCCGCGTCTGATCGAAAATATCCAGCCTTAAGCCGGCTCGACGATGATTTTGGCGCGTGTCCACGAGACGAGCAACATCTGCCGCGACGAGACGGCTCTGTGATCAGTGATCACGCGACGTGATGCGTCTTGATTCGCGACGCCGCATCGCCATTTCGTCAGGCATCGGGAAGACTACGTAGTCTCCCGAGGGGGTGCCGCATCTGGTCACAGGCACCAAACCACAGTATATAGGTTGCAAGCCCCACGATGGCGGGCTTCAGAGGCAAAGGGAACACCAATGGCCCAGTACGAGAATCGCTACGCGACCGCGACGGCGCGTCCCGGCACCGATGTCATGGTGGACGAGGGACTGCGCGCCTATATGCTGCGCGTCTACAACTACATGGCCGTCGGCGTCGCCGTCACGGGCGCCGTGGCCTATGTCATGTTCAGCCTCATGGTCACCTTTGATCCGGCGCAAGCGGCGCGCACCGCGCGCGGCGTGGCTGAGTTGAAGCGCGGCATGTTCCTGACGCCGCTCGGCGCGACGCTGCTGTCGAGCCCCATCGTCTACGTGATGATCTTCGCGCCGCTCGCCTACTCGATCTTCTTCGCCTGGCGCGTATACAACATGAGCGCCGCCGGCGCGCAGGTGGCGTTCTGGGTGTTCACGGTGATCATGGGCGTGTGCCTGTCGCCGATCTTCATCAAGTTTACCGGCCAGTCGATCGCCCGCATCTTCTTCTTCACGGCGGCGATGTTCGCGGCGCTCTCGCTCTACGGCTACACGACGAAGCGTGATCTCTCGGGCATGGGCACGTTCCTGTTCATGGGCCTCATTGGCGTGATCCTGGCAAGCGTCGTCAACATCTGGCTGCAGTCGCCGGCACTGGTGTTCGCGCTCTCCGTACTCGGCGTGCTGATTTTCGCCGGCCTCACCGCCTATGACACGCAGCAGATCAAGGACGGCTACTACATGGTCGCCAGCGACGGCTCCATGATGCAGAAGTCCGCCATCGTTGGCGCGACGCACCTCTATCTCGACTTCATCGGCATGTTCCAGAACCTGCTCGCGCTCCTTGGTGATCGCGACTGACGGGTTGACAGCAGCTTCCGAGCTTGCGAGGGCCCCTATTGGGGCCCTCGTTGCGTGCAGGTGAAGAACCTCTGGCCCAAGGGGAGGTTTCTGTGTCAGGCATCACCGTCAGGCCGGCAATCATCGCCGATATTCCGGCCATCGCTGCCATTTATGGCCACGCAGTGCTCACCGGCACGGCGAGCTTCGAGCTTGTCGCACCCGACAACGAAGAGATGGCGCAGCGCTTTACGGCGGTCACCGGTGCGGGGTTCCCCTACCTGGCGGCGATCGACGATGCCACCGGCGCGTTGCTCGGCTACGCATACATAAGCGCGTACCGGACGAGACCGGCCTACGGAAACAGTGTCGAGAACTCAGTTTACGTCTCCGACAAGGCCAAGCGGCGCGGCGTCGGACGCCTGCTCCTCGCGGCCCTGCTGGAAAGGGCGACAGCGCTCGGGTTCCGGCAGATGATCGCCGTCATCGGCGATAGCGCGAACATGCCCTCGATCGGATTGCACCGTGCGCTCGGCTTCACGTTCTGCGGCACGATCCATTCCGTCGGCTACAAGCACGGCCGCTGGCTCGACAGCGTGATCATGCAGCTGCCGCTAGGCGAGGGTGATCGCGCGCCGCCCCGACCAGACCGGATGCCGCGTCCATGATCAGCGATCACAGCAGCGCCGGCTTCGCCGTCGACGAACCGACTGCGGACCAATTCAGGCGGAGCCCGGATTTGACTTGGATTACATCTGCGACTAGGTTCCCGCCGACTTCCAGCACTTGCCGTCGTGAAAGTCGATGCGTTGGTTGTTGGGAAACCTGTCTCGCTTAAGCTTGCCAGCGCGATACGGCAGGTGCTCGCAACATGGAGCGACGGCGTCCGTGACTACTCGTCAATAGATGGGGTGTTGTGCGAGTCGCGCCAATGGTTCGGCATAGCAGGTCTGGCGCAAGTCTACGCTCCAAGGGCGGCTGAGAGCGTCCCGGAAAGGCTCTAAGTGCTGCCGCCCTCATCTGAAGCATTCGCACTACACTCGACACGGTATCGACATCGCTCGGACATCGTTCCGATGTCGTTTCGGGAATACGAATAGGAAATGTGGCATTGTCCTTGCGGCACACTGAGCCGGCACCAGGGGCGGTGCCGAGCCAACCCGAGGGGGTTAGGTCCTCATGGATCTCGGTGACATGATAACTCTCGACGGCATCATCCCGGTGCTGCGCGCGAAATCGAAGAAGCAGGTCCTCCAGGATCTGGCACAGCGCGCGGCCACCATCACCGGCCTGCCGAGTCGCGAAATTTTCGAGACGCTCCTGCAGCGCGAGCGCTTGGGCTCGACCGGTGTCGGGCGCGGCATCGCCATTCCGCATGGCAAGCTGCCTGGCCTGAAGCGGATGCAAAGCCTGTTTGCCCGGCTCGAGACACCGGTCGCGTTCGAAGCGCACGACGACGAGCCGGTCGACCTGATCTTCCTGCTGCTCGCGCCGGAGCACGCTGGTGCCGACCATCTGAAGGCGCTTGCCCGCGTGTCGAGGCTGCTTCGCGAAGCGTCGGCGGCAGAGAAGCTCCGCTCCACCACCGATCGCAACGTGATCTACGCACTGCTGACACAGCCCGTGACCTCGCACGCGGCGTAGCCCGACGTCGGCAAGCAGGTGGATCAGTGCCGCCCGACACAACCAAATCGACGCCCGCCTCGTAGATTCCCTCTAAGACGACAGAGGGGTTGGCGCAAGCCATGGCGGTCTCGAGACGAAAGCTCAGCGTGGTGCTCGGCTTGGCTGTGGCAAGCGCCGGGCTCCTTGTGCTCGCGGCGACACCCCGCGCCCTCTCCCCTGAGCGCTTGTTCAATGCCATCTCGGCCGAGAGCGGCATCGTCACACACCGCGGGCTCGCATACGGGCCTGGACCGCGCCATCGCCTCGACATTTATCGAGCCCCGGCCGGGCGCGAGCGACGCGCTCTGGTTGTCTTCTACTACGGCGGCGGTTGGACCGAGGGCGAGCGAGCGACCTACGCGTTTGTCGCGAACGCGCTCGCGGCGCGGGGCTATACCACCGTCGTCCCGGACTACAGGCTGTTCCCCGAGGTGCGCTACCCCGACTTCCTCGATGATGCGGTGGCGGCCTACCGCTGGACCCGATCGAGCCTGGCTGGTGGCTGTGGCGCACCTCGGCCTGTCGTCGTCATGGGGCACTCGGCGGGGGCCTACATCGCCGCCATGGTTGCGCTCGACGGGATGCTCAGGCGAGGCACCGGCGCGCCGCTGCCGGCGCCCGCGGCCTTGATCGGTCTCGCGGGGCCCTACGCGTTCGACCCGACGACGTGGCCGAGCACCAAGGCGATTTTCGCGCCGGCGGCGGGCCGACCCGATCGTGCCCGGCCCGTCGCCTTCGTGCGTGGCCCGGCGCCGCCCGCTCTCATCATGCACGGGAGCGCAGACACCATCGTCCAGCTCTACAACTCGCGCGACCTTGTCGCGGTGCTCCGCGCATCAGGCAACGTCGCTGTCGGCATCGAGTATCCGCGCCTCGGCCATGTGGGCCTCTTGACCGCTATCGCCCGGCCGCTGCGATGGCGGGGCACAGTGCTCGACGACATTGCGGACTTCATTGAGCGCCATGCCGGGGGCGAGGCAGAGCCTGAGGCATGCGCCGGCCCTCCGCCTGTTAGGCGGAGCAAGGCATGATGGCGCCCGAGGCTCCCATCGAAACGCGGGGCGCCGGCACGTGCTGCTCCTCCGGCGTCGAGGCTGACATGGCGACGAATGCGCGCGAGCGACGTTTGCTTCAGGTCGCGCTTTTTTTCGCCGGCGCCGTGCCGGTCGCCGCGGGCCTCGCCGGGATCATCCTCGGGGGTGACCTACTCTCCGTAACGGCTGTCGACGCAATCTCGGCCGACAGCCACATCCGCTACCTATCCGGCCTGCTGCTCGGCATCGGGCTCTGTGCATGGACCACGCTGCCGAACATCGAGACCGCCGGAAAGGTGCTCCGCGCGCTCATTTTTGCCGTGCTGATCGGCGGATTGGCGCGGCTCTGGTCATGGATCGGTGACGGAGCACCGGCGTGGCCGATGCTCTTCGGCCTTGTCATGGAGTTGGTGGTGGCGCCAGCGCTGGCACTCTGGCAATGGTGCTTCGTCCGCCGCCTCAGTGTGCGCCGGACGACCTGAGTCCAGGCTCAGCGCACGAGCGCCTCCATGGCTGCAACGATCTTCTCCTCCGTCACCCGGACGGCCGTCTCGAGCGGCGGCGAGAAGGGGATCGGGATGCGCGGCGCGCCGAGGCGTCGTACGGCATCGAGACCTTTCGGCCCGACCCGGTCGATGATGCGCGCAATGATCTCGCCGCCGAAGCCGCCGATCTCCACCGCCTCGTGCACGACGAGGAGCCTCCGCGTCTTCTGGACCGACTTGACCACCGCGTCCTCGTCCCAGGGCCAGATCGATCTCAAATCGATGAGATCGACGGCGTGGCCGCGCTTGGCGAGCGTCTCCACGGCGGCAACGGCCTTCGGGACCATCGCCGACCAGGTCACGACAGTTGCAGCATTGCCGTCGAGAAGCATCCGCGCCTTGCCGAAGGGGATCGGTTTGATCTCGCCCGCTGGCATCTCGCCTTCGACCTGCCACAGGTCCTTCGGATCGAAGAAGAGGACAGGGTCATCTGAGCGGATCGCCGAGACGAGGAGGCCTGCCTCGTCCGCGGGGCTCGATGGCGCGACGACCACCACTCCAGGGAGGTGCGCGAACCACGCCTCGAGCATCTGGCTGTGCTGGGCGGCCGAATTCCGCCACATGCCGTGCGGCATGCGCACGACGACGGCGGGTTTCGCCTGCCCGCCGAACATGTAGCGCACCTTGGCGATCTGGTTGACGAGTTCGTCCATCGCGCACATCACGAAATCGAAGATGCGCATCTCGATGATCGGCCGCGTGCCGACGAGCGCTGCGCCGAGCCCCGCGCCCATGATCGTGCTCTCGCTGATCGGTGTCGAGACGACCCTCTCGGGCCCGAACTCGTCGAGAAAGCCGCGGTACTGGCCCCACAGGCCGCCGCGCGCCACATCCTCGCCGAGCACCCAAACTCGGCTGTCGCGGCGCATTTCCTGGAGGGCTGCGAGACGCCCCGCCTCGATGAGAGAGATCTTCGCCATGGCTCAGGCTCCCCTCGTCGCGCCGATGTCCTGCACGTCCTCGAAGGCGATGCCGACCCCGGGAAATGGCGCCGAGCGCGCGGCGGAGCGGGCATCGGCCATCTCCGCTTCGGCTGCAGCTTTGATCTTCGCGAGTTCACTCGACGCCATCCCCTGTTCGGCAAGCGTGGCGGCGAGTCGCGCGATCGGGCATCCGGCCTTCGCCGCCTCGACCTCCTTCGGATCGCGCCAGGCGGCAGCGTCGGTCGAGGTGTGCCCGGTCCAGCGGTAGGTCTTGGCGTGGAGGAGGCGCGGTCCGGCACCCGAGCGCACCTCGCCCGACAGCCGCGTCGCCAGCTCGTCGACAGCGACAGCGTCGTTGCCGTCGACCTTCACGCCCGCCATCCCGTAGGCCCTGGCGCGGGTG
>DAORNH010000032.1:8443-21563 GCA_035440865.1 Hyphomicrobiaceae bacterium
CGTTGCAGCCACGCCGAGCGATACGGCGCGCTCGGAGATGCCGGGGCCGGCCGTGACGCTCGTCGCCGCGGTGAACGCCGCGACGCCGTTGTCCTCGCAGACGAACAGAACGGGTAGTTTGTAGAGCGCCGCCCAGTTGAGCCCCTCGAGGAATGGTCCGCGATTGGCCGCGCCGTCGCCGAACATGCAGACTGCGATCGCGTCGGTCTTCATGAGCTTCAAGCCTTGCGCCGCGCCGACGGCGATCGGGATGCCGCCGCCGACCACACCGTTCGCGCCGAGCATGCCGACCGAGAAATCGGCGATGTGCATCGAGCCGCCCTTGCCGCGGCAATAGCCGCCCTCGCGCCCGAGCAGCTCGAGGAACATGCGCTTGGGGTCCGCACCTTTGGCGAGCGCGTGGCCATGCCCGCGGTGATTTGAGGTCAGCCGGTCGTCGGTCCTGAGGCTCGCACACACACCGGCAGCGACCCCTTCCTGCCCGAGCGAGACATGCAGGGGACCCGGCATCTCGCCCGCCTTGTGCGCGGCCAGTGCCGCCTCCTCGAAGGCACGGATGCGCACCATTGTCCGATAGAGATCGATGAGCCGCCGCTGATTGTCGCCGCGAACCGCGCCCCCCGCCTTGGGCGCCGTCTTCCCCTTCGCCATGTCGTCTCCCCGAGCGTGACTTGCTTTGGAGACGATCCTCGCATTCGCCGCGCGGGGAGATCAACCATTGATCGCACGAGCTATCACGGCGGCTCGGGTGGCACGAGCCGCGCCAGCGCATCGTTCGCGGCCCAGGTGCCAGGCCGCATGCGCCAGGCCTTGAGGTTGGCCGCAATCGCTTCCTCCGTTCGGCCAACTCGTTCGAGGATTTCTGCGTAGGTGATCAGGACGTCGACGCTCTATGGGTAGCGCTCAACTCGGTCGCGCACATAGGCGAGAGCCTCGTCCCACTCTCCCGACTGAACCATCGCCCACGCGAACTGTCGTCGGCCGCGAGGCCCACGGCTATGCTGGTGACATGTATCGTCGTTCCGGGCATGGGGCCTTGGCTTGCGTAACGGCTGTCGATCTTGGCTTGGTCTCATGTCCGGAAGGTTCCAGGCCCACCCGGCGTTCCGTAGCCATGTCGCGCACTTCAATCGTCACCCACCGGATTCCATCGATGCCAATCACGGCCTTCTACGCGTCCATCCTTGCCGCGCTGTTTGTAATATTAGCGCTGCGCGTCATCGCTGTCAGGCGCAGCGCTCGCGTTGCACTCGGCGATGGCGGCGACCGGCTGCTCCTGCGCCGCATACGCGTGCACGCAAACTTCGCCGAGTACGCGCCGATGGGACTCGTGCTGATCGGGCTCGCGGAAAGCGTCAAGACGAGCTCCGTCATCCTGCACTTCATTGGCGCGACCCTCGTGCTCGGTCGATTGCTTCATGCCTACGGCGTGTCGCAGAGCACGGAGCCGCTGCCCGTTCGTGTGTCCGGAATGATGGCAACATTTGCCGCTCTGCTCGGGGCGGCTGGCGCGTGCCTCATCGGCGCCCTTCGCCAAGGTATTTTTTGAACTCTGAGCTCAGTATACCGATGCACCACTGTCCACGGACAGGATCTGGCCGGTGGTGATCGCGCTCTCGTCGGAGGCAAGGTAGACGGCCATGTCGGCGATGTGGACGGGATAGCCGGGCCCGAGCACGTGGCGCGAGGCGAGCTTGTCGAGCTCGGGATTGTTGCCCATGAGCTTTTTCAACCGCTCCGACATCGTTACGGAAGGCGCGATGGCATTGACGCGGATCCTCTTCGGCGCGTACTCGACCGCCATCGAGCGCGTCATGGATGCGATGGCGCCCTTCGCTGCCGTGTAGCAGTCGCGGCCTGGGAACGCGATCAGCGCGGCGATCGATGACATGTTGATGACGGAGCCGCCGCCGCTCTTCGCGATCAGCGGTATGGCGACCTTTGAGCAGAGGAAAGTCCCGTAGAGGTCGAGCTTCAGGACGCGCCAGAACTCCTCGTCGGGCGCTTCGGTCACGGGGCCGTCCTGGCGGGTCGAGCCGCCGGCGTTGTTGTGGAGGATGTCGAGGCGGCCGAAGGTGCGCATGGTCTCGGCGAAAGCAGCATCCACGCTTGCGCGCTCGGTGATGTCGCAGCGCACGAAGCGAGCATTGCCACCCGAATTGCCAGCCTTCGCTCGCGCCGAGGCGGCTGCAGCCTCGCCGAGCTCGGCGTTGATTTCGGCGATGACGACCTTGGCGCCTTCCTCGGCAAACCGCTCGGCCGTGGCTCGACCGATGCCCCCGCCGCCACCCGTGATGAAGGCAACTTTTCCGGCAAGGCGTGGCATGGGCAGGCTCCTCGGCAGCTCGTGATCCTTCTGTCAGAGCCTATGACGACACGCCACGAGAAGCCCATGCGTCGAATGGCTCGCGGCGCGGCTTCATGCCTTGACCGGTCGCGCGGAAATGGACCGACGCCGGAGCGTGCGGCGGAGCCAGATCAGCATGCCAGTCGTCATTAGAAGGACGAGCGCGATCGACACGACCACGTTGAGGAGGCCGGACCAGGCGCCGGCCCACACGCCCTCGTGCAGCAGGCGCGGCCACGACTGCGGCCCGGCGACGAGGCCCGTTTTGGTAACGGCCAGCACCTTCGCCTGGCCGCGGTCGTAGACGCGGACACGCGTCGCCCCGCCCGCTGGCCTGATCCAGATCACGTTGGCGAGGTCATGTGTCTTGGCAACGGTCTGGACCGCCTCGCGGAGTGCCACCGGCGGGCCCTCGATGCGCGGGCCGGGCGGGGCAAGCGTGATGCCGTAGGCGATCGCGAGGCCCGTCAGCGGCGAGAGCAGCAGGAGCGGCGCCAACCCCCAGGCCGTGGCGCGATGCCAGCCGCCGAGCGTATTGCGCAAGAACGGCAGCCCCATGCCGAGCCCGATCAGCATCAGCACCACCATGGCGATGGTCGAGGCATCGACCAGCCAGCGCAGATCGAGCAGCAGGGATTCGTGGAGGCGCCGGTTGAGCGTCAGAAAATCGGACCACAGTCGCCGGTCGGCCGGAATGACCTGGTTGGTCGCGAGATCGATCCGCTTCATCTCGCCGCCTTTGCCGGACGCGAGCATGACGACGTTCTCATAGGCGCGCACGTTCAGCGTCGAGGCTTTTCCAGCGGGATCGTGCTTGGCGATCACGGCTTCCACATCAGCGAGCGAGATCGACCGGCCGTTCCAGTCGCGGTCGTTGAGCATCGGCTCGAAGGACAGCACGAGGGCCGTCAGCACGACCACCGCGAGGGGCAGCGCCGAAGCAAGTGCGATCCAGCGGTGCAGGCGCAGTAGCAGTGGCTTCATGACTAAGCTCCCTCAGCGGTCATTGGCGGAGGCGCGCGCGAACGTCGGACCCTGGTCGCGCCATGGCGGTCGCAACAGGAACGAGCGATCGTGCCAATTCCGTTGACCGATGACTGCACGGCGGTCTTCGCATGACGCATAGCGATAAGAGCCGTTAGGCTCGCGCGCAGAACCATGCGGAGCAGCAGACCATGCAAAAGGCGAGCGCGAGCGGCGGACCGCTCAGAGGCATCAGGATCGTCGAGATGGCGGGGATAGGCCCCGCGCCGCTCTGCTCCGCGCTGCTCGCCGACATGGGTGCCGACATCATCCGCATCGACCGGCCGGGCGCGACGGGCCTCGGCTTCGAGTTCGCGGGGCCGGAGGCCGACATCCGCCGGCGCGGGCGTCCCTCCGTCGCGATCGATCTCAAACATCCGGACGGCGTTGCCACGGTGCTGCGGCTGATCGACAAGGCCGATGCGCTGATCGATCCGTTCCGGCCGGGCGTCATGGAGCGGCTCGGCCTCGGCCCGGAGATCTGTCGGCCACGCAATCCGCGCCTCGTCTACGGCCGCATGACCGGCTGGGGGCAGACGGGGCCGCTCGCGAACGCGGCCGGCCACGACATCAACTACATCTCGCTCAGCGGCGTCTTGCACGCCATCGGCACGCGCGAGCGCCCCGTGCCACCGCTCAACGTGATCGGCGACATGGGTGGCGGCGCGATGTTCCTGCTCTCGGGACTGCTCGCCGCACTCATCGAGGCGAAGACCTCAGGGAAGGGGCAGGTGGTCGACGTCGCCATGACGGAAGGCGCCGCCTACCTGGCGCTCGCCTGCTTCGGCCTTCAGGCGCGCGGCCACTGGTCAGAGAGCCGCGAGGACAATTTCATCGACGGCGGCGCGCCGTTCTGGCGCTGCTACGAGACGCGGGACGGGAGATTCGTCTCGATCGGCGCCGTGGAAGCCAAGTTCTACGCGATCCTCCTCGACAAGCTCGGCCTCGATCGCGGCATGCTCGAGACGCAGTTCGACAAGGCCACATGGCCGGCGACGCGCGAACTCTTCGAGCGGAGGTTCAAGGAGAAGACGCGCGAGGAGTGGTGTCGCCTCATGGAGGGAAGCGACATCTGTTTCGCGCCGGTGCTGAGTTTCGCCGAGGCGGCCGAGCATCCGCACGCCAAGGCGCGCGGCAGCTTCGTCACCGTCGATGGCATCGTGCAGCCCGCGCCCGCGCCGCGCTTCAGCCGTACGCCGTCGAGCGTCAAGGGCGGGCCGCCAGCATTCGGCGCGCAGACCGAGGCGGTGCTGGCGGCATGGGGGTTTGCAGCGGAGGAGATCCGGGCGCTGGTGGACAACAAGGCAATCGGGCGGAAGGGCTGACCCGAAATGCCGCGCGGATCTCAGCCGAGATCGAGATCGCTGAGGCGAGCGGCGAGCTCCGGGACGAGCAGCGGGATGAGGCGATCACCGGCCGCGATATCGACGCGGCTCCGATATCCCTCGGGCGAGGGATCGCGGTACACTGCCGTCGAGAGCGACTTTGCATCGATCACCCAAGTCTCACGCACGGCGTGTGCGCCGTATCGCGGTGCCTTCACCTAGAGATCGTAGGAGAGGCTCGTGTCCGCCGCCTCCACGACGTGCAACACTTCGGCCCCGCCGACTGCGGCGAGGCGCATGCCGCGCGGAAATGCGAAGAGGTCCGGAGCGGGCTCGAGCAATGCCGACAGCCGGAGCGGGGACTCGACGGCGAGCTTCACATGCCGCGGACGCCGGTCGCTCCACGCGTCCAGCAACTCGCTCTTCACCGCCTCATGGCGCACGCTCTGCGGCGACATCCGCACCATCTCCCCGTCGCTCAGCTCGATCCGGTCGTTCTCGGTGAAGATGTTCGCTTCGAGCATCCCCTGAAGATCGCTGGCAGTGAGCCTCCGACGCTCGGCGTCGGCCGGGAGGGGAGCAAGGCGCGGCAGGTTGCTCGATCGCATGTTCGTGGCACGAGGCTACACCATCGCTCGCGCCAAGCGCAAAGGGCGAGCCAACGGCCCGCCCCCCCGCGCGATCCAGATCGCGGCGTCCCCCTCAACCCATGTGCGTCACGAACTTCGTCTGCATGTAGACGTTGAGGCCTTCGATGCCGCCCTCGTGGCCGAAGCCTGAATCCTTGACACCGCCGAAGGGTGTCTCGGGGAGCGCGATGCCGAAGTGGTTGATCGACACCATGCCGTGATCGAGCGCGTCGGCGACCCTGGTCGCGGTCTTGGCGTTCTTGGTGAAGGCGTAGCTCGCGAGGCCGAACGGCAGCTTGTTCGCCCGCTCCAGCACCTCGTCGGTGTCCTTGAAGCGCAGCATAATCGCCATCGGCCCGAACGGCTCCTCGTTGAGGACGCGCGCCGTCTCGGGGACGTCCGTCAGGACGGTCGGCTCGAAGAAGTTCCCCTGGTTGCCGATGCGCTTGCCGCCGGTCGCGATCTTGGCGCCCTTCTCCTCGGCGTCACGAACCAGCGTCTCCATGGCGTTGACGCGGCGCGGATTGGCGAGCGGGCCCATGGTCGTCGTGGCGTCCAGACCATCGCCGACCTTGTTCGACTTATAGAGGTCGGTGAACTTCGCGACGAACTTTTCGTAGACCTTCTCCTGCACGAAGAAGCGGGTCGGCGAGACGCAGACCTGGCCGGCGTTGCGCGTCTTCATGCCGGTGAGAAGTGTCGCCACCTGATCGGTCTCGACGTCGTCGAAGACCAGGACCGGCGCATGCCCGCCGAGCTCCATCGTCGCGCGCTTCATGTGCGCCGCGGCGATTGCATTGAGATGCTTGCCGATCGCAACCGAGCCGGTGAAGGAGATCTTGCGGATGATCGGCGAGGGGATCAGGTACTCCGAGATCTCGGCTGGCACGCCGTAGACGAGGTTGAGCACTCCCGCCGGCACGCCCGCGTCGTGGAAGCACTTCACCATGCCGATCGGCGAGCCGGGCGTCTCCTCAGGGCACTTCACGATGATGGAGCAGCCGGCCGCGAGCGCGCCCGCGACCTTGCGCACTGCCTGCGTCACGGGGAAGTTCCACGGGCAGAAGCCGGCGACCGGTCCGATCGGCTCCTGGATCACCATGTTGCGCACGCCATCGGCGCGGGCCGGGATGATGCGGCCGTATGCGCGGCGGCCCTCCTCGGCGAACCACTCGATGACATCGGCGGCGGCAGCGAGCTCGACCTTGGCCTCGGCCAGGATCTTGCCCTGCTCCATGGTCATGATCGGCGCGATCTCGTCGATGCGCGAGCGCAGGATATCGGCCGCCTTGCGCATGATCTTCGAGCGCTCGAAGGCGGAGACCTTGCGCCAGGTGTTGAAGCCCTTCTGGGCGGCCTTCAGCGCCTTGTCGAGGTCGGCCTTGGAGGCATAGCCGAGCTTCACGAGGGCCGTGTTCTTTGCCGGGTTCATGACGTCCTGGCCCTTGCCGGAGGTCGGCTGCACCCAGGCGCCGTCGATGTAGTGATTGAGGACGGGGAGATAGCTGGCAGGCGTCGCCATTGGTTAATCCTTCCCTGGTGGATCGGCATTTGTGGTGAGGTGTAGGGGGAGCGCGCGGGAAGCGCAAGAATATGCCTCAAGCCGCCACTGTCACCGCCTTCGCGTCTTCGATGATCATGCGCGAGGCCTTTTCACCGATCATGATCGTCGGCGCGTTGGTGTTGCCGGTGGTGACTGCCGGCATGATCGAGGCGTCGACGACGCGCAGGCCGGCGATGCCGCGCACGCGGAGCCGCGGATCGACAACGGCCATCGGATCCTCGCCCATCTTGCAGGTGCCGACGATGTGATAGATCGTCGTGCCCGTCCGCCGCACGAAATCCTGCAGCTCGTCGTCGCCCTGCACGTCCTTCCCCGGCAGCGTCTCGCGCACGAAATGCGGGGCGAGTGCCGGCTGCGCGAAGATGCGGCGCACATGGCCGATGCCGGCGAGCGCGACGCGCATGTCGTTCGATGCTGATAGATAGTTGGGCTTCAGCGACGGTCTGACGAACGGATCGGCCGACTTCGCCATGATCGTGCCGCGGCTCTCGGGCCGTGCGATCGAGACGGCGACCGTAATACCGGGCTCGCGCTCCAGCTCGCCGAACTTGCCTTCATCGTAGGTCGCCGGCGAGAACAAAAGTTGGATGTCGGGGGCGGCGAGGCCCTCGCGGCTCCGACAGAAGATCTGCGCGCTCGAGACGCCGAAGGTCAGTGCGCCGTTGCCGCGGAAGACGAATTTGACGAGCTCCTTGGCGAGGCCGAGCCCACGCGCGAGCTGGTTGATCGAGACGGCGCCCTTGACGCGCGCGGAGACGCGGGTCGCGTAGTGATCGCCGAGGTTCGCGCCGACGCCAGGCAGATCGTGGACGACGTCGACACCGATCGATTTCAGGTGGGCCGCCGGTCCGATCCCCGAGACCTGAAGAAGGTGCGGCGAGTTGATCGTGCCGCCCGAGACGATCACCTCTCGGTTCGCGCGGAGCGTGTGCAGCGGACCGCTGGCTCCACCCTTGCGGAACTCGACGCCGGTGCAGCGCTTGCCGTCGAAGTGGAGCCGCGTCGTGAAGGCACTCGTCTCGACGCGCAAGTTCGGCCGGCCCTTGGCGGCGGCGAGGAACGTGCGCGCCGTGGAGCCGCGGAAGCGGCCATTGCGCGACATCTGCGAGTAGCCGACGCCTTCGGGCTGCTCGCCCGAAAGATCCTTCGTGAATTTGAAGCCCGCCTGCTGCGCCGCTTCGACGAAGCGATGCGTGAGCGGCAGAACGGTGCGATAATCCTCGAGCAGCAATGGTCCCGACTTTCCGCGATGTTCTTCGTCGCCCGGCGCATAGCGCTCGATCGATTTGAAGTGCGGGAGGCAATCGGCGTAGCTCCAGCCGCGGCAGCCCATCTGCGCCCATGCGTCATAGTCGGCCGGGTTGCCGCGGACGAACAGCATGCCGTTGATCGAGGACGAGCCGCCGAGCACGCGTCCGCGCGGCCAATGGATCGAGCGGTTCGCGGTGCCCGGCTCCGGGTCGGTCGCATACATCCAGTTGACGGCCGGATTGTAGAGGAGCCTCAACACGCCCGCGGGAATGTGGATGAAGGGGTGCCAGTCCTTTGGGCCCGCTTCGAGCAGCACGACGCTCGCGCCTGTCTCGGAAAGCCGGCTCGCGACCACGCATCCGGCCGAGCCAGCGCCGACGACAATGTAATCGCAATCCATGTCCCGCGCCTTCCAGCTCGCCAATCTGACTGCCTCGGGCGCCACCATAGATCAGTCGCGGCTCCGCGGACGAGGGGGTGTCACGCAGAGGCGGGTGCGGGCGCGCGCATGGCGCGCGACTCACGCGGCGACTGCGATGATCTCGTAGGGCGCGAGCCGGCCGGCGGCGATCTCGGCCCCGAGATTGCCGATCCGGGTCGAAAAATCATCGCCCCGGAGTGTGCGCAGGATCGCCGGCATCGGGCTTCCTTTGGCCGCCTCCTCGCGACCGCGCCTGCCGACGTCGAGCGCGAACTCGCGCTGGCTCGCCTCATGGCGGATCGTGAACCCCGCGGCCTCGAGATGACGCTTGTAGGTCTCGGGCGTCTCGGGGAAGCTCGTCTCGGGCTTCCCCGACCAAGGGCAGGGATAGGTGATGTCCCCCGCGCCGGTCCGCATGATGTCGTAGATGCCGAACGATGCGCCCGGCTTCAGGACCCGGCGCGCTTCGCGTGTGAGCGCCGCCTTGTCGGCGATATTCATGCCGACGTGCAGCATCATCGCGCCGTCGAAGGCGCCATCGGCAAATGGGAGCGCCGTCCCGCTAGCGACTTCGAAGCGCGTGCGCTCGGCAAGCCCCGTGAGACGCGAGAGCTCGGTCGCGACCTCGATGTGCTCGGGGGTGAGGTCGATGCCGGTGACATGGCAGAGCGTCGATCTCGCCACGTAGCGCGCGGGGCCGCCGACCCCGCAGCCGACGTCGATGAGGCGCTGGCCCGCGCGGAAGCCGAGGAGCGGCACGAAATGCTCGGTCGCCTCGCGGCCGCCGATGTGGAACTCGTCGAGTGGCGCCAGATCGTCGATGGTCGGGTGCGTGGGGTCCTTGCCGAGCGTGCGGAGCGCCTCAAGCGTCCGCTCGAGGACGCGGCCCTTGGTGTAGTGGCTGATGATGCCTTGATCGATCGACATGCAAGCCTCCTGATTGATGCGCAGGCCCGCCCGTTCAGCGCTTGGCGTGCTGTCCGTCGCCGGCGACCTCCTTCAGGACCTTCGCGGCGGTCTCGATGTCGGCCTTCGAGACGTCGTGGTGGGTGACGGCCCGGATCATGGAGCCGTAAGTCGTGCCCATGCGCACGCCTTTGGGCAGTATCGCCTCGCAGACGCCCTTGGCCGAAAGGCCGGCGCCGCGCACGTCGAAGAACACGATATTGGTCTCGACCTTGGGATTGTAGACCTTGAAACCAGGGATGGCCGCGATGCGCTCGGCGAAAAGGCGCGCATTGGCGTGATCCTCGGCGAGGCGCTCGACGTTGTGGCGCAACGCGTAGACGCCGGCCGCCGCAACGATGCCGGATTGGCGCATGGCGCCGCCGAAGCGATGCTTCCACCGCCAGGCGTCCTTGATGAAGGCTTTCGAGCCGGCGAGCACGCCGCCGACCGGGCAGCCGAGACCCTTGGAGAGGTCGACCCAGACCGAATCGACATGCTGCGCCATGCGCTTGGCCGGAACGCCTGAGGCGACGACGGCGTTCAGGATGCGCGCGCCGTCCATGTGCACGACGAGGCCCTTCCGGTGGGCGGCCGCGGCGACATCGGCGATCTCGGCCTCGGTCCAGATGTTGCCGCCGCCACGATTGACCGTCTGCTCGATGACGACGAGCCTGCTCGTCGGATTGTGCCGGCCATCGCCATCACGAAATGCGGCCTCGACATCGGCGCCGGTGAACTTGCCGAACGTGCTGGCGATCGGCAGCGTCTGGGCGCCGGTGAGCGCTGCGGCGCCACCGCCTTCGGACGTGAACACGTGCGTCGTCTCGGCGCCGATGATCTCGTCGCCCGGACGGCAATGAACGGCGACAGCGATCTGGTTGCACATCGTGCCGGAGGGCAGGAAGACGGCGGCTTCCTTGCCGAAGAGCTCGGCCGTCATCTCCTGCAGCTGGTTGGTCGAGGGGTCCTCGCCGCGCTGCTCGTCGCCGACCTCGGCCTCGGCCATGGCCTTGCGCATGGCAGCCGACGGGCGTGTCTGGGTATCGCTGTAGAGATCGATCAGTCGGTTGGCAGCCATGGGACCCTCTGTGCTCGCGTGCTGACCCGTGCTTCGTGGCCAATGTTGCGGAGGCGGCGACAGAGAGCAAGGCGAATGCGGATTCCCAAGATCGCAAAAAAAAGAAAGCCGGGCGCAGGGCCCGGCCGAAAGTTAGCTCACGCGCCACTTGGGCGCGCTGAAGGCGTCAAAGGGAGGGTACTGCCTTCATCAGCTGTCCGTCACAGCTGTTAAGACTATCGCAACTGCGAAATGGGCGAGCAATCGGTTGGGCCGCATGCGAGCTATGCGATTTGGGTATGTCAAGTTGTTTAGCCGCCAATCAGCATGATGTAGACGAAAGTCGAATATGACATGCCCCGGCGGCTAGGCCCGCCCGTGCAGAGGCTCGGCAACGTCGTGGCCTTCGCTCTTGGCTTGCCGTCGACGCGGGGGCGGGGCAAGTAGTCGTGACGTTGACCGCCGCCACACTCACAAGCCCGGTATGCAGAGCCATGAGAACTCCCCCCATCGATCTGTTCGAGGAGCTAGACCCGGAGCCGCGCCTGTTGATGGGCCCCGGTCCGGTCGATGTCTACCCGCGCGTGCTGCGCGCCATGTCGACGCAACTGCAGGGCCAATTCGATCCCCAGTTCACCAGTTACATGAACCAGACGATGGCCCTTTATCGCCATGTCTATCGTACCGAGAACCAGTGGACGTTTCTGATCGATGGTACCGCGAGGGCCGGCATCGAGGCCTGCCTCGCATCCATCGTCGAACCAGGTGACACGGTGCTCGTGCCAATCTTCGGCCGCTTCGGGCACTTGAAGGTCGAGATTGCCCGCCGCGTCGGAGCAAACGTGGTCGCCATCGAGGCGGAGTGGGGCACGGTCTTCGAGCCTGGCCGGGTTGAGGAGGCCGTTCGAAAGCATCGACCGAAGCTCGTCGCCATCTGCCAGGGCGACACCTCGACCACCATGCTGCAGCCGCTCGCCGAGATCGGCGAGATCTGTCGCCGCCACGACGTGCTGCTCTATGTCGATTGCACGGCGTCGCTCGGTGGCAATCCCTTCGAGACGGATGCCTGGAAGATCGACGTCACATCGGCAGGGCTGCAGAAGTGCCTGTCCGGGCCGCCGGGCATCGCGCCGATCACTTTCAACGAGCGTGTCGTCGAGGTCCTGAAGCACAGGAAGCACGTCGAGCAAGGCATCAAGGCCCCTGGAATCGTCGAAGGCAACGGGCCGATCATCCAGTCGAACTATTTCGACCTCGCGATGCTCATGGACTACTGGTCGCCGCGCCGGCTTAACCATCACACCGAGGCGGCCACGATGCTCTATGCCGCGCGCGAGTGCGCCCGCGTCGTCCTCGAGGAAGGCCTCGACAAGGGCATCGCACGCCATCGCCTCGCGTCGTCGGCGTTGCGCGCCGGCCTCGAGGCGATGGGGTTGAGCCTCTTCGGCAATCCGGCGTTCCGGATGGCAAATGTAACCGGCGTGATCATTCCGCCATCCATCAAGGATGGTGAGAAAGTGCGGGCCGACATGCTTGCCGATTTCGGTATCGAGATCGGCACGTCGTTCGGGCCGCTCGCCGGGAAGATCTGGCGGATCGGCACGATGGGGTACGTGGCCCGCAAGGCCAACGTGCTGCGCTGCCTCGCCTCGCTTGATGCGGTGTTGCGCCGGAATGGGCATGCCTCGAAGCCGGGCGCCGTTATCGAAGCGGCCTACAAGGCCTATGATGCCGCGGCGGCCTGATGGCCGCATTTCGAGTAGCGGGAAATGGATCAGCCGATGCGCGCGACCGTTGCCGAAGCCGACCAGATGACGATCGAGGAGTTCCTCGCCTTCACGACGGAGCGCCCCCATGATGAGCGCTGGGAGCTGGTCGACGGAGTGCCGATCTTGAACGTCTCGCCGACCGACGTCCATCAGATCATTGTGTTCGACACTCTGATCGCGTTGAGCGAATTGCGACGCGAGACCGGCGCGGCGGCCGATGTCTGGTGTCGGCACGCGGGTTCCGCTGTCGCCACGCAGCCTGCCGAAACCCGACGTCGTCGTGAAGCAGCAGTCGGCGTCGGGGCGCCCGGTCACGGACGAGGCGCTGGTCCTATTCGAGGTGCTGTCGCCCAGCAACATGCTGTCCGATCAGGCTTGGCGTCGCAAGGTTTCGGGGAGCAATCCGTACCTCGCCACTACGTGACCGTGTCGCAGCGCAAGGTCGACGTCGTGCGTCACGATCTCGCCTCGGGCTGGCAGGCGACGCGGCTGACAGCTCTCGATGCACAGATCGAACTCGCAGCGCTCGGCGGCTCGATCAACCTCGCCGACCTCTTCGTGACACTCCGCTCGGCTCGCCTGAGGAGGCCTGAATGACACCGCCAAAGCCCGCGCCCTTGTTGTCGCGTCCGCCGCGCGTCGTGAACGTCGGTCTCGCCGCATTCGCCACCGATCTGCGGACGGCGGGCGCCGAGGTCGTGCACATCCATTGGTCCCCGCCCGCGGCAGGCAATGCGCGGATTGCGGCGCTGCTCGCCAAGCTCGGCGCCTGAGGCCCGGAGGAAA
>DAORNH010000032.1:21573-22598 GCA_035440865.1 Hyphomicrobiaceae bacterium
CCCCGCCGCGCGGCCCGACGCGCCGGTGTTGATCTTCTTCCACGGCGGCTATTGGCGCATCCTCGCCGCCGAGCCGGTGCTGGTCGACGTCATTCCGGCCGACCAGGCCATGCCGGAGCTTGACGAGCGCACCATCCTCCATTCCGGCCCGCCGATCGGCTGGTCGCGCATGTGCGGGCCGATGCAGGGTGCCGTGCAGGGTATCGCCGTGTTCGAGGGCTGGGCAAAGTCGCTCGCCGAGGCCGAGGCGATGGCCGAGGCCGGCGCCTTCGCATTCCACCCGAACCATCACTTCGGCGCCGTCGGGCCGATGACCGGCATGACGACGCGCTCTCAGCCTGTGCTGGTGGTCGAGAACCGCGCTTTTGGCAATCGTGCCTTCTGCGCGATCAATGAGGGTCTCGGCAAGGTGATGCGCTTTGGCGGCAACGACGAGGAGGTGCTCGCCCGGCTCGCCTGGTTGCGTGACGAGTTCGGCCCGCTCCTCGGAGCGGCGATCCGCGCGAAGGGCGGCATTCCATTGAAGCCGATCATCGCGCGCGGCCTCGGCATGGGGGACGAGATGCACCAGCGCAACGTTGCCTGCTCGAGCCTGATGATGCGCGAGGTCGCCCCCGCCATGGCCGAGGTCGCTCGCGACGCCAAGGCGCTCGCCACGTGCCTCGCCTTCATCGCGCGCAATGACCAGTTCTTCCTGAACATCGCCATGGCCATGGGGAAGGCCATGACGGATCCCGCGCGCAACATCGCGGGCTCCTCGATCGTCACCGCCATGTGCCGCAACGGCACGGATTTCGGCATCCACGTCTCGGGCACGGGTGACAAATGGTTCACGGCGCCCGTCGAGATGCCGCAAGGGCTTTATTTCCCGGGGTTCACGGCGGCAGACGCCAATCCCGACATGGGTGATTCCGCAATCGTCGAGACCATCGGTCTCGGCGGCTGGTTCTTCTCCGGCATCAGCCCGTTCTCGCTGATGGGCGCCGGCGCCGCGAAGGGCGTGCCCGGCCTCGGTTTCAAATTCG
>DAORNH010000033.1:0-9784 GCA_035440865.1 Hyphomicrobiaceae bacterium
GATTGAGCGAGAAGCTCTTCGTGCTCGGAAATGGTGATCGGACCTGACTGCGGGCTGCCGATCCGCGCGCGGAAACGCTTGATGGCGTCGTCGAGCTCGCCGCGCGGCACCTGGCCCGCCTCCGCATTGAGGTTGGCAGCCCAGATCAGCGCCTCGTGCATCTCGAGGAGCGTCCCGTGCGGCAACCACGCTGGAGCATTGCGCTGCGCCGATGCGGCCGCTGCCGTCAGCGCAAGAAGGAGACCCGCTGCAATCAGGCGGACGACGGCTCGCAAACGATCCCGGGAAAAAGTCATGAGAGGTCCCTCGCAATGATGAGCACGCCGAGTGCAGCACGCGGAGCGGCCGGCGGCAACTAAGAGATAACGACGAAGCAGACGGCGATGACCAGGTCACGTGAGCGTGCGAGGCCAAGGGCGACCCGATCAGGTCGAGCGGCAGGGGGCGTGGGCTCGCCGCTCTGTCAGCCGCCCGGACGCGGACGTGCCGACATGCCTCAGAAACTGCTGGTCACTAACGCGCGATCGCGGACCTGGTCGGGCCCGGAAGCTCGTACCAACGGCTGCAAGTGGCAACGGTTCACCGGCCAACGTGGCTTTGGAATTCAGCCGCTCGCTGGCTGCCTGGCTCGCAAAACCAGCGCTCCAGGCCCCCTCAGCAGCGAGCCGAGAACAAAACAAAAACATTACTCGACAGCAGCGCGGACTCACGGTATGTTCTATTTAAGTTCCAAGCCCAAATCCAAGCGACCCCCAGCAGGTGACCCATGGCCGAGCTCCTCATTGCCCTCGATCTTGCCGACCCGCATCAGGGCAAGGCTTGCATTGTCGACAGCCTCATGCGGCTGGGCGAGGCTTGGGCGCGCCCACTTGAAACGGTGTGGGTCGTGAGGACCGAACGCTCGGCGGCCGCTGTAGAGGCCGAGCTCAGCCAATGTCTCGGTCCGGATGACGGCCTGCTCGTGCAGCCGATTGCCGAGCAGGGTGCCCTCGTGAACGCCAGCCTCCGATGGTTTCGAAGGCGGGTCGACGTCGACGCAGCAGAGCGCGCCGAGCGGGCAACCGGGCATGCGCCTGGACGGGAAGGCGGCGTCCGCGCGCCGTCCAACGTCGTGACGCTCCGCGTCGCGCCGAGCCCGTGGCTGCAGGTTGCCCGCGAGAATGCCGTCAGGGCCGCCAGCTGAGAAAGTTGGTGATCAGCCCGAGGCCCAGGCGCTGGCTCTTTTCAGGGTGAAATTGCGTGCCGGCGATGTTGTCACGGCCGACGATCGCGGTGACGGGACCACCATATTCGGTCTCGGCGACCAAGGTGCCGGCCGGTGCGTTGGTGAGGTGATAGGAGTGGACGAAGTAGGCGTGCAAGCCCTGCTCGCCGGTGGCCAGGTTGGCAAGGAGCGCGTGCGGGCGCTCGGGGCGGATTGTGTTCCAGCCCATATGCGGGATCTTGAGGCCGGGATCTGCTGGGCGGATGAGGTCGACGTCGCCGCCGATCCAGCTGAGACCAGGGTGGACGCCGTGCTCGAGCCCGCGGGCTGCTAGAAGCTGCATACCGACACAGATGCCGAGAAATGGTCGTCCGGCCTCGACGACATTGCGCTGCAGTGCCTCGACCATGCCCGGCACAGCGTCGAGACCGCGGCGGCAGTCGGCAAAGGCGCCGACACCGGGGAGGACGATCCGGTCCGCGCCGGCAACGGCCACTGGGTCGCTCGTCACCTCGATGCGGGTCGGTCGGGCGCAATCGCGTGCCGCGCGCTCGAAGGCCTTGGCGGCGGAGTGGAGATTGCCGGACCCGTAGTCGACAATGGCGATACGCTGCATGGAACCTCAGCGCCTCCAGCCGGCAAGAGTGGTCGCGCGGCCAGCCCGCTCGGCTCCGACAGTCGTTGCGAACGAGGCGGCGGCGGCGCCGAGTGGGCGGGTCGGAAGCGGGCCTGACGGCTGCTCGGGCAGCCAGACATCGAGGAAACGGCGCTCGCACTCATCGACGGTACGGCCGACGACCGATCCGATCTGGGTGTAGCCATTGCGATCGAGCGTCCAGCGGCGAAGTGTGTCCGCCTCGAGGCCGATGATGAGGTGCATCGCGACTGTCAGGATCTGCCATATGCGCGGATCGGCGTCCGTGGCGCTGAGGCCCAGGCGGAGTCCACCGACGATGACGATATAAGCGATGAGCACGAGCCAGAGGCGCTGCACGACCAGCCAGAGCGGCGTGAGGGCTGCTGCGAGCCAGTCGAATCCTTCCTTGACGAACTCGAGCTTCTCGGCGCGCTCGAGCCTATCTCCCGGCGGGTTTGGTCTTTCGTGAACCGTATAGGTCTGCAAGGGCGGCTCCATCGCGGGGTGGTGTCCATCCGGGATCGCCCCGCCCTTCTACTGCGTCGCCGGTGTGCCGCCAAGGCTGCTCAAGGGTGCCGCTCGCGTGCCTTTGCGCTGCCTTGATCCTTGCGCTATTCTCCATCGTATGAGCATTCTCGGTTCGACATGTGCAGCCTCGGGCTGCGTTCCTCGGGCGCGACGCGCCGTAGTGCTGCCGATCGCCGTGCTTTTCGTGCTGGCACTTGCCGGGCCTGCGGCGAGCCAGTCCACCGGTGAGCCGCCTCGGTCCGAGCAGCCGAAGAAATCCGAGCCCCCGCCGGGCAAGGGGGCACCCGCAACGCCGCCGACCGGCAAGGGAGCCACCGCGCCGAATGCCGCCGATCCGTTGAAGCTCAACCAGATCCCCGAGACGTCCGAGGCCAAGGTGAAGCTGCTGCGCGAGCTTTACGCGCTGCTGGCGACGGCCGAGGACGCCGAGAGTGCGAACCGAATTTCCTCGCGCATCGAGCGGCTGTGGTCGCACTCGGGGAGCGACACGGTCACGCTGCTGATGGAGCGGGCCAACGCCGCGATGAGCAACAAGAAGGCCGAGCTGGCACTCGAGTTGCTCGACCGCGCCGTGAAGCTCGCGCCCGACTATCCCGAGGCTTTCAACCGGCGGGCCTTCGTCCATTTCACTGAGAACAATTTCGCAGGCGCGGTCGGTGATCTGCGCCGGGCTCTGGCGCTCGATCCCAATCACTACAAGGCGATGGACGGCCTCGTGCAGATCTGGCGCGAGGTGGGTAACAAGCGCGGCGCCTATTACGTGCTGAAACAGCTCGTCGACGTGCACCCCTTCTGGGCGGGCGCCAAGCAGGTGCTCGAGGAACTGAAGAAGGAGGTCGAGGGTCAGGACATCTGAGTCCTCGGCGGCGCGGATTGCGCTGACGGTTCCCGCGGAGACATTTTCATGCGCAATCCGATCGAGTTCGGCCGGCGTTCGACGCCGAGAGCCCGGACGCTCGCCATGGCCGGCGCCGCCGTGGGCGTTGCCGGTGGCGCTTTCATGGCCTTCGGCGACAGTCTCGAGCGCTACTCGGGCGTCGATCTTGCGGTGCCAAGCTGCGCCGAGCCAGCGGCCGTCAGCGATCTGCGTCGCATCATGGACGACTACTACGCCAAGAAGCCGGAGCGCGTGAAGGTGCGCGCGATCGAGGCGCCAAAGCTCACGCGGCATTCCTCGACCGAGGCGCACTGCGAGGGTCGCGTGCGCCTCACCGACGGCAAGGAGTACGCCCTGCGCTACCGGCTCTACAAGGCGGAGCGGCAGCTGCGCATCCAGTTCTCAGTGAGCGACAGCTGAGGTCGATCACCTGGGGCTCACGCCGTTGTGATGAGGCGGGTCGGCGCCGCTTGCGTTTAATGCGGCAACAGCGCTCGGCCGACAGCGAATTGCGGGCGCGACCACTCGAGGAGTGACCAGCGATGTCAGCATCTACCTTGTCTCGCCGCGCCATGCTTGCAACCACTGGTGCGGGCGTGATGGCAGCCATGTCGGGCGTCCCCGCGCAGGCGCTCGACGTGCCGAAGCCTGGTGCAGCCGCTCCAGAGTTCACGCTGAATGACAGCACGGGGAAGCCCGTGACGCTCGCGAGCTTCAAGGGCACGCCCGTGATCCTCGAGTGGACGAACCACGAGTGCCCGTACGTGCGCAAGCACTATGGTGCCGGCAACATGCAGGAGCTGCAGCGCGAGGCGGCGGCCAAGGGCTTCGCGTGGCTGACGGTGATTTCCTCAGCACCCGGTACGCAGGGCCATGTCGACGGCCTCGAGGCCGACCAGCTGACCGCTACCCGCAAGGCGGCGCCGAAGGCCGTGCTGTTCGATCCGACGGGCGTGGTCGGCCGCCGCTACGGCGCGACGGCGACGCCGAACATGTACGTGATCGATAAGGCCGGCATGCTCATCTACATGGGCGCCATCGACGACAAGCCGTCGACCAACCCCGCCGACATCAAGGGCGCCAACAACTACGTGCGCGCCGCCATGACCGCCGTCCTCGCCGGCAGCACTCCCGCCGTGCGCTCGACCCGCGCTTACGGCTGCTCGATCAAGTACGCGCCCGTGAGGAGTTGAGCGGGTCCGATACAAGGTAATGCATGCACCGGCCCGGAGCACCTCCGGGCCGTCTTGCGTTGGCGCGTCGGCCGTGAGTTGGCGGCTTGGGGCCAGGTGCAGACCAACGAAGACACGAATGATCTGACCGCGTGTGCTTTTCTTGCTCGCCAACCGAGATGCTCGTGTGCCAAGTTTTGCGGCGATGCAACTGGATTGTCGCTTTCATGGCGGCAAACGGTCAGTACAGGGCGATCACCGACCATCGTCGCATAGGTCGACTTCAACCCGTCGCCGGGCGAGGCGGATCCCAAGCCGAAGAAGTGCACGCGCTCAACACAGGTGTTGCAGATTGTCCTTGAAACCGTCGTGCGACACCGCTGAGCATCATGAGATAGCAACTATAGCAGCCTGACCACGACCTTGCCCTTGGCTCGCCCCTGTTCGAGATATGCAAGCGCTTCCTTGGCCTGCTCGAACGGAAAGATTCGATCGATAACCGGCTTGATGCGCCCCGCATCGAGCAGCGCGCCGATCTCTGCAAGCTGACCGCCGTCCGGATGCACGAACAGGAATGAGTATGTGGCGCCTTGCTTCCTGGCGAGGCGATTGATCTTGCGGCTCAGGACGCCGAATAACGCCTTCAAGACAAAGTTCATGCCTCGATTTCCAGCGAAGGCCGCATCAGGTGGCCCGACGAGCGAGACGATGGTGCTCTTCGGCTTCAGAATACGTACCGACTTTTTGAGCGCATCGCCTCTGACCGTGCCGAGGACTGCATCGTAGTCGCGGAGTACGTTCTCGAACTGTTGCTTTTTATAGTCGACCACTTCGTCGGCGCCGAGACTGCGTACCAGATCGACATTGGCGGTGCTGGTCGTCGTTCCAACCTTTCCGCCGAGGTGCTTCGCTAACTGGATTGCGAACGTACCAATGCCGCCTGATCCGGCCGGAATAAATACCCGCTGGCCGGACTTGAGGTTCGCACGCACCTTTAGCGCTTGCCATGACGTCAAGCCGACCATCGGGATGGATGCCGCTTGGACAAAGTCGAGGGTGGCAGGCTTGGGCGCCGCCGCACTTTCCGGGACGACAGCAAATTCGGCGAGAGAACCGAGTCCGGTGTCGAAGATACTCGCGTAAACGGCATCGCCTGGCTTGAAGCGTGTGACATGGCTGCCGACGTCGATCACGACGCCCGCCAGATCACTGCCCAGCGTAGCCGGCAGGTCGAATTTCAAGAATGGCTTGAAGGTGCCTTTTGGGATCATGAGATCGACGGGATTCAGTCCGACCGCATGAACTTGTACGAGGATCTCATCTGGCTTCGGAGTTGGCCGAGGAATATCCGCAAACGCGATGTTGTCACGCTTGGCATATCGGTCAAAGGTGAGGGCTCGCATATTTTCAATCCAAATTGACGTTGAAGTCCGCACGGCTGGTTGTTCGCGACCTATGGCGCAAGCCGCAGATCCCGCCGGATGCCGGCGTCCATTACGCCAGCGGGCGCAAATTTGCGGAGAAGTCGCAGACGGTTCGCAAGACGACCGGCCGTGTATCGTACCTGCGGTTTGGCCGCGTTAGCCGCCTTCAACACAGTGTCGGCTACGACGCTCGGCGGCTCGGCAGTCGCCATAACCTCAGCCACTCTCTTGACCATTCCGGCCCGATCTCCCCGATACTCGTCGACCTTGGCGTCAGGTTCCAACAAGTTCGCATCAAACGGCGTCTTCGTGTACGCGGGCTGAATGACTGAGACCCGGATGCCCCTGGTGCGAAGCTCGTGGTCGAGTGACTCCGAATAGCCTTCCACGGCGTGTTTGGTCGCCGAATAGAGCGCGCCATATGGCATCGGCAGAAAGCCGAGCACGGAGCCGATATTGATGATGCGTCCGCTGGCCTGCTTGCGCATGTGCGGCACCACGGCGCGCGTCATCCGGACCAGGCCAAAGAAATTAGTTTCGAAGATCGCGCGGGCCTGTTCAAGAGAACTCTCTTCAGCTCCGGCAGGTGCGATGCCGAAGCCAGCGTTGTTCACGAGCAGATCGATGCGGCCATCGCGCAGAATCACGTCGCCGACGAGCGCCATGACGGACTCATCGCTGGTCACATCGAGGGGCAGCATCTCGAAAGGCGGCCGACCTGACTTCGCTCCACGTCGGCTGGTGCCGTAAACCTTGTAACCCGCCGTAGCGAGGCGCGCGGCAGTGGCCTCGCCGATCCCCGATGAAGCCCCGGTTACGATCGCAATTTTGCTGTTGGCTTTGGTCACGTACGTCTCCTGGGTGTGTGGCCGGTCGTAGTTGCATCGTGGATTACTTATTCATTACGACCGCAATGATTGACATAGATGACGAGCGTCACTATAAAAGTCAAGAGCCAATTTCAGGAGGACTTGCGGCATGCGCGTCTCGAAGGAGAAGGCAGCTGAAAATCGCGAGCGGATTCTCAAAGTCGCGGCGCAACTCATTCGCGAGCGCGGCATCGCAGGGGCCGGTGTGGACGCACTGACGCAAGCTGCCGGGATGACCCACGGTAGCCTTTACAGTCAGTTCGGCTCGAAGGAGCGGCTTGTCGAAGAGGCTTTGGAATATGCCCTAGCTGCAGGTGGCGAGGCTGCATCTGGGAGCGATACGCTGAAGCAGTCCATTGCGAACTACCTGTCAGCCGATCACCGGGATCAGATCGGTCAAGGCTGTCCCCTCGCGGCTTTGGCCTGCGAGATGCCACGACAGAGTGCCGGCGTGAGAGACAAGTTCACCACCGGGTTGCGAGGCATGCTCAAGCACCTGAGCAGTAGAATGGATGCCGGGCTGAAGTCGCAACAGCGTGATGAACAGGCGTTGGCAATCGTTGCGTCGCTGGTCGGAGCGGTCGTGCTTGCGAGAGCCGTCAATGATCAGGAGCTGTCTGATGCTATCCTGCGCGCCACGAAAAAGGCGGTTTGACGCCTGATCGAAACGCCAACAGAGCACCTACGTCCGCACATGAAGTTCGGTACCCACCAGAATTTGCCGACACGGTCAGCGCCCCGGTGAGAATTGAGGGGGGAACGGATTAGCTGTCTGTACGCTCAAGTACCGCTGCACCAGCATGGTCGCGGCATCAGACGCAGCAGCTGAGTAGCCGCGGTCGCCGTGAACAAGGATGAGCGAGATTGCGCCCTCTGACAGGAGCCAAATGGCACGAGCGAGTTCCTTCGACCGTTCGACTCCCGACTGCGCGAGGAGATCGGCCAAGCAATTCTCGAGCTCGATTTTGTGCTTGCGCGCAATCTTACGCGCTGGATGGCCAGGCAAGTCGGCCAGCTCTATGACGAGGCGAGTGAAGCCGGAGCCTGCCCATCGTGGCCTGTCGGCCCAAACGGCCAGCTCTCGGAACATCCCCCCGACGATCTCTTGCGGAGAACCCGACAGCTTGTCGCCGAACGTCCGGAAGGCGCGGAGGGCCAGCTCGTGCTGCGCAGCAAGAACGTCGGCCAGCAGTCGATCCTTGCTTTCGAAGTGGTGGTAGAGCGTGCGCTTCGTCAGTCGCGCGGCCGCCGCGATCTCGTCCATCGTCACCCGGCTGTAGCCTTGCCGGCGGAGCAGCCGATAGGCCGCTTCGAGAATACGCTGGCGCGTCGGCTCGGCGGGTCGAGGCATCCGGTGTCCCTCTCAAAGTATACTCAATAGTGAGTTTACACGCGCGAGGACCCCGCTTCAATTCTGGGAGGCATCAGACAAATTTGGAAACATAGCCCATGTCACGTCCCCGATTGACATTTCGAGGCATAACAGCGCGGCCCGTCGTCCTGAAGCTGAAGCGGCCCGTCGTCGCTCGCATTGCGACCATCACCGAGTGGCCCATCATACTGATCGACCTCACGACAGAGGAAGGCATCGTGGGTCGCAGCTACCTAGAGCCTTACGTCGTAAAGTCGATGCGATATCTGGTGCCGGCACTGCAGGATCTTGGCGCCATGCTGAAGGGCCGTCAGGTCGCCCCCTCGGAGCTGTTCGAAGCCTCACGCAAATCGCTGCACTTCGTCGGCTACGAGGGCTTATCGATGATCGCCGCGTCCGGCCTCGACATGGCGGCCTGGGATGCGCTGGCCAAGGCCGCCAACATACCGCTCTGCGTCATGCTGGGCGGCACGGTTGGACCAGTGAAGGCCTACAACAGCAACGGGCTTTGGCTGCGAGCACCGGAAGCCGTTGCCGAGGAGGCGGTCGAGTTGCGCGACGAAGGCGGCTTCGCCGGCCTGAAGCTGCGTCTGGGTCGCGATAGGCCCGCCGACGACCTCGCGACGATCGCGGCCGTCAGGAAGGCCGTTGGCGACGAAATGCGCCTGATGGTTGACTTCAACCAAGGGCTCAACCTCGCGGAGGCCTTGCATCGATGCCACGCGATCGACTCCTATGATCTCGAATGGATCGAAGAGCCGATCGTCTATGACAATCTGGACGGCCTTGCGCAGCTCACGGCGGAGCTGAAGACGCCGCTTCAGATCGGCGAGAACTTCTATGGCCCGCGCGAGATGCTGAAAGCCTTGCAGAAGAAGGCAAGCGATCTGGTAATGCCGGACTTCATGCGCATCGGTGGCGTATCCGGTTGGATGCGCGCAGCAGCAATCGCGGGGGCTGCGGGTATCCCGATGTCGACCCATCTCTATCCGGAGGTGGCGGCACACGTCATGCGGGCGACCGAGACAGCGCACTGGCTCGAATGGCAGGACTGGGCAGACCCGGTGCTGCAGCGACCCTACGAGATGAAGGGCGGGCAGCTACACATTCCGGACGTCCCCGGTGTCGGCCTCGATTGGAACGAGGACATCGTTGCGGCGAACCAGTTGAGCTGAGCCGTCCAGCGTTCGCAACGGATCGGGACGCTGCTGTTAGTCAGAGCGGAGGCGCCGGCAAAGTCCGGCCCGAAGGACGCAAGGCCGTGACGATCAATGTCGAGCCCTCGAGTCATGGTTCTCGCTTCGAGCCGTTGATGGTCGTCAACGATGGGACCAATGTGAAATGCGTGGCCGCCGATCCGAGCTCGGTGCATCCGCCAGACGAAGCGAGCCGAGACCTCCAACAAGTCTCGGCGCTCGCAGGCGGCTTACGCCTTCGCTACCTCCGCTTTCAAGCGAGCGACCGGCCTTTCCTGGATCGGCCAGTTCAGCAGAGCGGCCGACAGTCCGAGCGCGATCGAGATCCACCACATAGCGTCGTAGGACTTGGTAAGATCGAATAGCCTGCCGCCGAGCCAGACACCGAGAAACGCACCGATCTGATGCGACAGAAACACAAACCCGAACAGCATCGACATCCAGGTCGTGCCGAAGAAGGTCGCCACGAGGCCGCTCGTGAGCGGGATGGTCGACAACCAGAACA
>DAORNH010000033.1:9794-14677 GCA_035440865.1 Hyphomicrobiaceae bacterium
CGTCGCGACGAGACCACTGGTCAAAGGTATCGTCGCGAGCCAGAGAAGCCCCAGCAGGCCACAGATGCCAATGACCGTTACAGGCGTCATCGGGAGGTACAGGAAACCGAGGAACAGGACGGCACGACCGATGTAAATCAGGGTCAAGCCCTGCCGCTTTTCGATGAACCGCCCTGATTGCCCAGCAAGGTATGTGCCTACGATATTGGCGATCCCGACGACGGAGAGTGCGAAGGGACCAACCCAAGTCGGTAGCCCCTGATCGATGGTGAATGCTGGCAAGTGCACCATGATGAAGGCGACATGGAACCCGCAAACGAAGAACCCCGCGGTCAGCAGCAAGTACCCCCGATGCCGGAACGCCTCGGCGAGTGCTTCTTGGAACGTCTGAACCTTGATCGCTCCTGGCTGCACCTGAGGCTTGCCACCGATAGGCCAAGCCAAGGGAATGAGCAGCGCGGTAATCGCCATCAGCCAGAGGAGGCTTTGCCGCCAGCCCGTCACCTCGATCAGAAAATGCATCACCGGCAACGCGACGAAGCCGCCAATGCCGGCTGCCATACCGATGGATGCGATCGCGCTCAAGCGCTTCTCCGGCGGCGCCAGCCGTCCGACCGTACCAACCAGCGATGTCATACCGGTGCCACTGACGCCGATCCCCATGAGGACGCCACTAAGCAAAAGGTCCACTGCGGTCGTCGCCGCGTACATGAGGTACAGACCACCGAGAGCTGCGAGAACGCAGATGGCGACGATGCGGCCGGCTCCAAATTTGTCAATCAAACCGCCCGATAGGGGCGCCCCGATCCCCATCGTCAGTTGGGTCAGCGCCATAGCGAGACCGAACGGCTCGCGGCCAACACTCAGCGCGTTCGTGACGTGGGGCAGGTACAGACCCATTGATTGAGTGCGCCCCATCGACAAGCCAACGATGAGGCCAACGATCAGGATCAGGAGCCAAAGCGGTAATGCCGACTTCGCGGGAGACGTGGTCATGAGGTTTCTCGGCCCAAACGGTATGTCACTTTCATGCCATCGCTGGCACGACCAGCCGCAATGTCACATTTGCTTGCTCTGGGGCGGCATGGAACTGGAGGCACCGATTATTCTGCTCCGTGGAATTACCTATCCTGCTTTGCCGATGACCCGCTCGACATCATCGAGTCGATCCTTGCCGAAATACATTTCGCCATCGACGAAGAACGTCGGACTCCCGAAGTTACCGCGCTCGACGGAGGCTTCCGTATCGGCCAAGAGCTTGTCCTTGATCGATTGCTCTTGAATGCCCTCCAGCACGCGGTCGCCATCGATCCCCGCGTCTATCAGCGTCGCCTTGATCACTTGTGGATCGTCCATCTTCCGGCCTTCTTCCCACATCGCGCGGAAAGCTGTCTCGACGTAGAGATCGAAGAAGCCGTCACGCCCTGCAAGCACGGCACCGCGCATGATCTGGACGGTATTGACAGGGAAGTGAGGATTGGGTCGAAAGGCCGCAATGCCGTGTCGCTTGATGAAGCGCGCGGTCTCGAGCCGCGCATATTCCGCCTTGTTCCGGATACCCTTGAACTGCACCATCGGGGGTTGGTTGTTCGTCAGCTTAAAGATTCCACCGAGGAGCACCGGGTGGTAGACGAACCGAACCCCCGTCCGCGCGGTGATCGATGGAATCACGCGGTGTGCGAGGTAGGCGTTCGGACTGCCAAAATCGAAATGAAACTCCACGCTGGTCGTCATACACCGGCTCCTAGAGACTGAGGTGATGAGGGATTGGTATTTCGGATGCTTGCCACGGCAAGAGCCGGGCGACGCGTCATACGGTCGTTGTACGTCTGAGCCGTATCGGAGATGGGCACGCCATAGCGCGTGGCCCACGTGAGGCACGTCGACAATAAAATGTCCGCGGCCGAGAACGTCTCGCCCATGACGCAGTGCCGTCCGTCATCGAGTGCCCGGTCAACCGAGCGCATCTGCTGGCCGAAGTACGCGGCGGCTGCCTCGCAAGCGGCGGGCGCGGCTCCATAGGTCGCTGCCAGATCGCGGTGACGGCGGATCACATAGAGCGATGTCGCATCAAGCTCGGAGAGCGCGAAGGCGCACCATTCGAGGCAGCGCGCGCGCCCGAGCGGATCAAGTGGCAGGAGACGATTGCTGCTACTGGCGAAGCGGTCCGAGAGATAGGCAATGATGGCCAGGCTTTCCGTAAGGATTGTATCGCCGTGCTGCATTACGGGGATCTTCTGGCGCGCCGTGATCGCAGTAAATTCTGGCGTTTTCGTCTCACCTGTGCGGGGTCCAATGGGTTTGGTTTCGTAGCTCAAGCCGAGCTCGGCGAGCGCCCAGTGCACGCGAATGGTGCGCGCCGTTCCAACGCCCCAGACGACGAGACCGTGCTCGGGCGCGTTCGCGTGCTTGTCCATGGCCGTCCCCCTCACGCCGGTCGCCAGCTCCGCGCTGCACCAGACGCATGTAGCGCTGAAATCTCATCGTCGGACAGTCCCGCTTCGCGCAGGACATCGTCCGTGTGCTCGCCGAGCCTCGGTGCCGGTCCTTGGATGCTCGCGGGCGTCCGCTCGAACCGTGCGGCTGGCCTTGGCTGACGCAAGAGACCGAGCCCTGGTTGGTGCACGGGCTCCAAGAGGCCGTTATGCACGACCTGCTCGTTGTCCATCACGTCCGCGCGGCGCAGGACCGGAGCGCACGGAACATCCGCGGCGTCGAGGCGCTCAAGCCAGTAGCCGCTCCGATTTGTCTTTAAGATCTTGCCGACCAGCGTCAGCCGCTCGGTCGCATTGGTAGACCGGAGCGCGGGCGTGCGAAAACGTGGATCGTCGATCCAATCCGGCTTATCGAGCACGCGGCAGAGGCCCCGCCATTCATCGTCTGAGAGCGAACCGACCGTGATGTAGCCGTCGGTCGTCTCAAAGATCAGGTCCGGCCGATTGGTTGAACTTGGGGTCGCTCCCTCCTGACCGACGACCGTGTATTGCGTCATGCCTTCGGGCCAGACGAACGCGACCATCGTGTCGAGCATTGAAAGGCGCACATGCTGGCCCTCGCCGGTACGTTCGCGTGCGAAGAGTGCAGCGCAGACCGCCTGCGCGGCATGGATCGCGGTCGTCTTGTCGGCGATGATGGTGCGCACCATGCGCGGACGTCCGGTCGCCTGATCCGCCTGGATGTCGGCGAGTCCCGAGAGCGACTGGATGATCGGATCGTAAACGCGCTTCTGGACGTAGGGGCCGGAGTCGCCAACACCGCTGATCGAGACTGTAATGAGACGCGGGTTAAGACGCCGGAGAGCAGGTTCGTCGAGGCCGAGCCGCTCCATGGTGCCAGGCCGGAAATTCTGCACGAGAACATCGGCCTTGGCGATGAGCTGGCGCACGATATCGAGCGCGGCCGGCTGTTTCAGATCGAGCGCGATTGATCGCTTGCCACGGTTCGACGACGCGAACATCGCGGAGATGCCCGTGCTGCCGGCCGTGCGCCTCCCGATGTCGCCTGTGGGAGCCTCGACCTTGATTACATCGGCACCCTGGTCGGCCAGCAGCATGGTGCAGACGGGGCCAGAAATGACCGTCGTGAGGTCGATGACGCGGACACCGGCAAGAGGACCTGGCATCTGTGCAACCTTTCATCGAGCGATGCGAACGAAACGGAGGACCATCGCGTCACCACTTCTCGACCCAGGGACGTAGATCGAGTTCGTGTGTCCAGGCTGTGCGGCCCTGCATGTGCAGGTTCCAGTAGTTCTCCGCGATGTGCTCGGGATCGAGGATGCCACCCTTCGCCTTGACGTCATCGTAGGCATCGCCGCGCCGCTCGCGCGTGAAGGCCGTGTCGATGCCGCCGTCAATGACGACGTGCCCAACGTGAATGCCTTCTGGGCCAAGCTCGCGGGACATGCTCTGGGCGAGTGCCCGGAGCGCATGCTTGCCGCCGGAGAATGCACTAAAGCCGACGCCTCCGCGCACACTTGCCGTGGCGCCGGTAAACAGGATCGTGCCACGCCCGCGCGGGACCATCACTTTGGCTGCCTCGCGGCCGACCAGAAAGCCGCCGAACGCGCACATCTCCCACACCTTGCGGTAGACGCGTGATGTCGTCTCGCGGATTGGAAACCGCACGTTGCCGCCGACGTTGAAAACGACGATCTCTATCGGACCGACCTCACGCTCGATCGTGGCGATGAGATCGACGACCTGGTCTTCGTCGCGCGCATCGCTCCCGAACGCCCGGGCTTTGCCACCTTCGGCTTCAATTCGCGCCACAAGCGGCGCAAGCTTCTCGACCGTGCGCCGCGTCACGCACGCTGTGTAGCCTTCGCGGGCGAAACGACGCGCGATGGCGCCGCCGGTCGCGTCTCCCGCACCAACGACAAGGATGGCTTTGGAAATGGACATCTCATGACCTCCACACGTGCTGGAAACGTCGAAGCGGGGATTGTCACAGTCTCGAAGAGTGATTGAAGCCGCCCCCGGTGTGGGACGAGTATCTCGTCGGAAACACGAATGGCCTCTGGTTCATCGCATCGGACCCCAACGGCTTGCCGCGACGGCTGCGGCAGTACTGATGCCATAGACAGCCATTCCGGCCGCGATCACGGCGAAGAGTGTCGATGTCCCGCTGCCCTCGCTTGCAAGCCAGACGCCGCCGACACCAACGATGAAGAGACGCAGGGTACCGGTGAGCACCGGACCGAGTACCCGGCCCGCGCCTTGCGAAGCGAAGTAGAGACAAAGGCCCAGCCCGAAAAAGCCATAGCAGGGGCCGACCCAGTGGAAATAGGTTCGCGAGACGGCCAGCACAGCCGGATCGGTGGTAAAGAGCCCAGCCCACAGATCGGGCACGACCGCCACGATCACCCCGATCAGACCGGTGAC
>DAORNH010000033.1:14704-18875 GCA_035440865.1 Hyphomicrobiaceae bacterium
CCCGCCGGTCCAGGCGACTTCGCGTGCCCGTGCGACGTCGCCGCTGCCGATCGCCATCCCGATCAGCGGTATGGAGGCGACACCGATACCGAAGGTTATCGGCACCAGCAGGAACTCGAGCCGCGAGCCGATGCCATAGCCGGCCAGCGCCACCGCCCCGCCTGTGGCCACGATGCGCGTAGCAATCAACGACGTCATTACAGTCTGAATTGGCGAGATGCATGACAGTGCGCCGACGCGGAGGATATCGGCGAAGATCGACCGTTCGATTGTAACGCCACGGAGCGCCAGCCGGACCCGTGCGCCGCCCGAAGCGAGGTACGCGAGCAGGAACGCCGCGCCGCCGACGTAGGCGATCACTTGGCCGAGCGCCACACCCGGCATGCCGAGCCGCGGCAGGACGCCGAGACCGAGGCCGAGCCCTCCACCGAGGACGACCTGCGCGCCGTTGACCAGCAGTAATGTCGTCGACGGCACGCGCATGTTGCCGCTGCCGCGAACGACGGACGCGAATGTGTTCGTGAGCCATACGCCGATCGAGCCGAGAAACGCGACGTTGGCGTAGGCGAGCGCCTGCTCCAAGGCTTCGCCCGAGCCGCCGAGCAGGCGGAAGATGGCGGCGCCCCAACTGATCATGATCGCCGTGAAAGCGAGGCCCGCTAGAGTGCCGATGATGGCCGCATGCAGCGCAATCGCCGCGGCTCGCCGATCGTCACCGGCACCAATCGCACGCGCGATCGCCGAGGAGACGCCGCCCCCCATGGCACCCGCCGACATCATCTGCTGCAGCATGACGAGGGGAAAGACGAGGGCGAAGCCGGCAAGCGCCGCGGTGCCGAGACTGCCCACGTAGATCGTCTCGCCGATTGCGACGAGCGCCATGGCCAGCATGGCAGCCACATTCGGGAGACTGAGGCGCAGCAGCGTCGGGAGTACGGCGCCAGCAAGCAGCGGATTGGCTTGCGCAGGGCAGGCGGGAGCGGTTGTTGCGGTCATGTTGAAGTCATCTGATTGGCTGTCTGGGAGGGAGCACGGGTCATTCCGGCGGGTCTCTGCATGGTGAACCCCGACTTCTGAACAGTAGCCGTCGCTTGCCATTCCGTCATGAATGGCACGACCGATCGAATTGCGTTGCCGCATGAACTCACGGTAACCTCATGTCTCGACTGAACAGAAGCAAACGAATGTTTGGCATCGACGCATGACGAAATGGAATGCGAAGACGCGTTATCGCCTGCCATCGCTCGATGGGCTCGCGACCTTCGAGGCCGCGGCACGCACACTCAGTTTCACCACGTCTGCGGGCGAACTCTCCATCACCCAGTCGGCCGTCAGCAAGCAGGTCAAACAGCTTGAGGACCAGCTCGGCGTGGCACTCTTCGAGCGGCGGCCACGTGCATTGGCCTTGACCGATGCGGGGTATCAGTTCCGGCAAGCGGCGGTTGACGCCCTGGATCGCCTGCAGGCGGCAGTCGACCTATTGCAGCGCGGAACAAAGGGAACCGAGATAGCCGTCACGATGACGACCACCTTCGCCGCCATGTGGCTCATCCCCCGCTTGGATAGATTCACGGCCCGGCACCCGGATGTCGATGTCCGGATCTCGGCAACGACGACATTGCTCGATCTTGGCCGTGATCGACTCGACCTCGCGATCCGCATCTGCGCACCGCACATGGCGCCGCCGGACAGTCCGCGACTGTTCCATGCCGATGTCATCGCGGTGTGCAGTCCGCGCTTGCTCAAGGATCCGACACGGCCGCTGACGAGTCCGAAGGACATCGTCAATCACACGCTGCTCCGCTGCGACCTTCCTGAGTTGCGAGGCTCGTTCATGGACTGGAGCACATGGCTAAGCGCACTCGCGCTCGGGGATCTGAGGCCGGCAGCAACTCTGACATTCAATCAGGCCGACCAGGCGGTACAGGCCGCCGCCGCAGGACAAGGCATCGCGCTCGCCCAAGCCCGGATCGTCGACGAAATGGTCAGAAGCGGTGTGCTCGTTGCCCCGTTCGGTTCGGGTGTCCCCGGCGATCGCGCATTCTTCGTCGTACGTGCTCCGGCCCGCAATCGGAGCCCCGCGCGGGCTGCCGCCGTCTCTGCATTCATAGACTGGCTGATCGAGGAGGCGCGGTCGAATGATATCGATGGCCAGTAAATTGGGGCAAGCAGCTCGATCCCCGCCGATTGAATGGCGAGGACTGCGCACGCAGCTGGTCTCGTCTGCCTGCCTACAGCACCTGACAGTCTAGCAGCGATGGCCATTCTGCCGGGCCAGATTGAGCGCATAGAAAGCACACGTTCCCTGATCTTCAGTATCTCAAGACGGCGGCAATTGGCCGTGCGCCTCAAGGGCGCGAACTATCAGTGAGGAAGGATCTCACACAGACAATTGTCGATTGACCTGGGAGCAAGAGAGCGGCTCGGTCGGTCAACTGATCGGGCCGGAGCCTCGCGCAAAGGACGGCCTTGGGCCGTCTGGCGATCCGACGGGCCGTAACGTATGCGAAGCCCGGGCAGGCCTATGATTTTTGCGGCGCACCAAGCCGTGGGAACGGGCGACGGTCGAAAGGCCACATGAGTGTTGAACCCCCGCACGACGGCAGAGATGGGTCAAAACCGACGCGGAAAGTGCTCTGCTCCGGGGTTGGGTTGGTCGCGCTCGGATTTGGCCGCTGGGTCAGCCCTCAACTCGTCGAGCGGGCACGATCCGCCATTCAGCTCCACGCTACCGCTACCGCCCCGCCGCCCCATCATCCCGTCGCCGGCCTTGCGCCATAGACCTTCACAGCGCGTGTCTCGAAGGCCTCGGCGAATTTCTGGAAGGCGCGGTCGAACATCGCGCCCATGAGCAGCTGGAGGACAATCGACTTGAACTCGTAGTCGATGAAGAAGTCGACCGTCGAGCCGCCCGGCCGCTCGACGAAACGCCACTGGTTGACGAGGCGGCGGAAGGGGCCATCGAGATATTCGACCAGGATCTGCGGAGTTGCCGCGCCGCGCTCGAGCGTCACGCGGCTCGTGAACGTCTCCCGGATGGCGCCATAGCCGCAGGTCATGTCGGCTATCAAATTGGGCTTCTCGACCGAGCCGCCGCGGCTCTTCACCTTCAGCGCCTCGCAGAGCGGCAAGAACTCGGGATAGCGTTCGACGTCGGCCACGAGATCGAACATCTCGCGAGCGGAGTGGGGCACGTGGCGCTTAGTCGAGTAGGTCGGCATGCGTCTCTCTACATCAGCTCAGGCCGAGAGGGAGGAGGGGAGGCCCGCCACGAAGCGTCGCACCTCGGCGCGGGAGCCGAGCACGATCGTGCGCCGCTCGCCGAGCGACCGCTCTCGCTCGATCAGCGCGAGCGTCCCAGGCCGGCTGCGCGTCGGGTAATTCCAGATCCAATCGGTGAAGAACGGAATGTCGATGCGCTCCGGGCAGCCCGGCGCCATGTCAGGGCGCGTTCGGCCGAAGCTCGCGAGCGTGCGCCAGATGGCACTCGAGAGACAGACGCGTCGCGAAAGGTCCAGCCAGATGATCGCATCTGCACGCGGAAGGCGGATGTCCAAGGTGGCCGAGTAGTTGCCGTCCATGACCCACGCGTCGCGCTGGACAAGCTCGGCGACCTTCACCCGCCAGACGGGCTTCTCGGGCTCTACCCAGCCGGGCAGCCAGAACTCCTTGTCGAGGTGGATCACTGGGAGGGTGAGCTTGCGGCCGATCTCGTCGGCGAGCGTCGATTTGCCGGCTCCCGACGAGCCGAGAATGAGGATGCGCCGGCATTCGGTCGACTGAAGCGGGGACACCGCCTCAACCGCGCCCAAGGCGAGCCGCCTTCAGCTTCGCAAAGTCGGCGTCGGCGTGATAGCTCGAGCGCGTGAGCGGGCTCGCCGAGACGAGGAGAAACCCTTTCGCGCGCGCCGTCCTCTCGTAACCGGCGAAGGCCTCCGGCGTCACGAACTCCTTCACCTCAGCGTGCTTGCGCGTCGGCTGGAGATACTGGCCGATGGTCAGGAAATCGACGTCCGCCGAGCGCAGATCGTCCATCACCTGCAAGACCTCTTCGCGCCGCTCGCCGAGCCCGACCATGATCCCCGATTTCGTGAACATGGCAGGATCGAGCTCCTTCACGCGCTGGAGGAGGCGGAGGGAATGGAAGTATCGCGCACCCGGGCGGATCGCC
>DAORNH010000033.1:18962-22394 GCA_035440865.1 Hyphomicrobiaceae bacterium
TCCTCAGGAAATCCGGCGTCAGCACCTCGATCGTGACCCTGGGGCTCCGCGCACGGATCGCCGTGATGACCGAAGCGAAGTGGGCAGCCCCGCCGTCGGCGAGATCGTCGCGATCGACCGAGGTGATGACGACGTGGCCGAGGCCGAGCTTCTCGACCGCGGTCGCGACGTTCTCCGGCTCGGCGGGATCGAGCGGCTTCGGCAGCCCGGTCGCGACATTGCAGAACGAGCAGGCGCGCGTGCAGATGCTGCCCATGATCATCATGGTGGCGTGGCGTTTCGTCCAGCATTCGCCGATGTTCGGGCAGCCTGCCTCCTCGCAGACCGTGTGGAGGCCATGCTCGCGGACGATGCGCTTCGTCTCGCTGTAGCCGGGTGACGTCGGCGCCTTGACGCGGATCCAATCGGGTTTGCGCAAGAGCGCCGTATCGGGCCGCGCCTGCTTCTCCGGATGGCGCGGGCGCTCCGGCTCGGACTTCCGCGTCGTGTCGACCACCGTCACCATGGGCTCGTCCTTCCGATCACCAGCGAGAGGTGGCGAAGGATTGGCCGGCCGTCAAGGCTCTGGAGGCTAAGCCCGGCCTTCATGGTATAGGAGGCCAACACCCAGGAAAGGGCCGCTCATGACAGACCATCTGAAGGACGTGCTGAAGACGCTTGATGCCAACGAGGAGAAGGCCGTCGAGCGGCTGTTCGAGCTTCTGCGCATCGACAGCATCTCGACCGATCCCGCCTACAAGGGCAAGTGCCAGAAGGCTGCTGAGTGGTGCCGCGACCAGCTCGCCGAGATCGGTTTCGCGTCGGCCAAGGTGGTGCCGACGACGGGCCACCCCATGGTCGTCGGCCATGACCGCAGGTCGGTGCCGAAAGGCATGCCGCACGTTCTCTTCTACGGTCACTACGACGTGCAACCGGCCGACCCGATCGATTTATGGACATCGCCGCCCTTCGAGCCGCGCATCGCCACCGAGAAGGGGAACGGCAAGGTGATCGTTGCCCGGGGTGCCGAGGACAACAAGGGCCAGCTTATGACGTTCTTCGAGGCGGCGCGCGCATGGAAAAAGGTCGCGGGCGAGCTGCCCGTCGCCGTCACGGTGCTGCTCGAAGGCGAGGAGGAGTGCGGCTCGCCCTCGCTCCCTGGCTTCCTCAAGACGCACGCCAAGGAGGTGTCCTGCGATCTGGCCCTCGTCTGCGATACGGGCCAATGGGACAAGGGGACACCGGCGATCACCACCATGCTGCGCGGCATGGCGGCGACAGAGATCACTGTGAAGTGCCCGAGCCGCGACCTGCATTCCGGCATGTACGGCGGCCCGGCGATGAACCCGATACGTGCACTCGCCCGCATCGTCGCCTCGCTGCACGACGACAAGGGGCGCGTGGCCGTTCCAGGCTTCTACGATGGCATCGTCAAGCCGACGAGGAAGCAGCTCGCGCAATGGGAGAGCCTCGGCTTCGACGACAAGGCGTTCCTCGGAGCAGTCGGGCTCAAGACGCCGGCGGGCGAGCAGAAGTGCTCCGTCCTCGAGCAGCTCTGGGCACGGCCGACCTGCGAGTTCAACGGCATCACCGGCGGCTACCAGGGCGTCGGCACCAAGACGGTGATCCCGTCGGAGGCCTCGGTGAAGATCACCTGCCGCCTCGTCCCGGGGCAGGACCCGAAGAAGGTCTTGGCGGCGCTGAAGGCGCACGTCCTCGCGGCCGCGCCCGCCGACAGCGAGGTGAACTTTGCCTATCTGAGGGGTAGCCCTGCGATCGCTTTCGACACTGAGGCTTCGCATATCCGCGCCGCGGCGGAGGGGCTCGCCGAGGAATGGGGCAAGCCCGCCGTTATGATGGGCTGCGGCGGCTCCATCCCGATCGTCGGCAGCTTCAAGGACGTGCTAGGCATGGACAGCCTGCTCGTCGGTTTCGGCCTCGAGGACGACCGCATCCACTCGCCGAATGAGAAGTACAACCTGTCGAGCTATCGCAAGGGCGCGCGCAGCTGGGCGCGCATCCTGGCGAAGCTCGCGAGATGAGGCCTGCGCGAACGCCCGAGTGAAAGGCTTGACCCGTCCGCCAGCACTCCCGTACAGAGGCGCGGCGATGGGCCCGTAGCTCAGCGGTAGAGCAAGCGCCTTTTAAGCGAGAGGTCGTTGGTTCGATCCCAACCGGGCTCACCAATAAACGCCGCCGGGCCATGGGTCCGGCGGCGTTTCAATTGGCGCGCGATCGTGCTCACTACTCGGCCGCGGCCGATACGCGCGCAGACGTTTCGGTTGTCGGCGAGAGATAGGCACCCTGACGCAAGAGCTCCTGCTGGATGAGGCGCGGCGCGACATGTCGCGGCGCTTGGCTGCGCGCGACCGCCAGCGCTGCGGCGATGCCCGCCGCCTGTCCCGTCATCCAGCACTGCGGGATCTCGCGCAGGAACGAGTGCGAGGTGGCATCGCAGGCGACATGCCGGCCGGCAGCAATCACGCCGTCGAGAATTGCCGGCACCAGCGCACCGTAGGGCACCGAGATGTTCGGGAACTTCGGCGACAAGGACGTCGAGACGCCGATCTCGTCCGGCCAGACCTCGCCTGTATCCCATTGTGCACGCACGACCTTGCGGACGCCGCCGATGCGCCGGCTGTGGCGGACGCCGATCTGCGGCCCGCCAAGCATCAGGAAGGCCCGCTCGAAGCCGGGCATGTTGCGGCGATAGAAGGTGATGTGGTGGTCGGTGAGCTCGCGTGAGCGGATCTCGACCTCGGTCAGGTCCTCGACGTTGACGGCACTATAGCCCGTGAGCCGCGGCCCCATGAACAGGGCAACGTCGCGGCGCCAGCCGACGAACGGCTTCTCGAATGAGCGGAGCTCCTCGCGACCCTGCTGGAGCAGGTCGGAGTAGCGCGCCTTCTCGGTCGTGCGGAAGGCGATGAACCGGTCCATGTCGACGCCGCCCATCAGGAAGGCGGTGTTGATGCAGTGGTGGATGTCGCCCGTGTCGATGTCGGATTCCAAGGGGGCGCCGGCGCGGGCGAGCAGATCGGCGTCGCCGGTAGTATCGACGACGACCTTGGCGAGGACGGCCTGCCGGCCTTCCTTCGTCTCGAAGATGGCGCCGCGGAGCGCGCCATCCTCGACGATCGGCATGGATGCCCAGGAGTGCAGCAGGAGGCGTGCCTTCTCCTCGAGGACCATCCGCAGGGAGAGTGATTTGAGCGCTTCCGGATCGATCGTCGGCGACCAGGTGACGATGCCGTGATATGCAGCGGTGCGCTGCGCCCAGTAGGCGGCAGTTGCGGCATCGCGCGAGCCCCAGTCGGCGCGGGGCGGGCCCTGGATCGCGTCCTTGGGCAGTCGGTCCATGAGCTCGGCGGCGATACCGGCGATCACCTGACGGCCGGTCCAGTCGGACATGCGGTCGATCCAGATCACGAGACCGCCGGTCGAGAGGCCGCC
>DAORNH010000034.1:0-8550 GCA_035440865.1 Hyphomicrobiaceae bacterium
ATGCATAATCGGCATGGCCGGGGCGATAGGCGAGCGCGACGTTGCCATAATCCTTGGACCGCTGATCGACATTCTCGATCATCAGGCTGATCGGCGTGCCGGTCGTGTTCCTGCCGATCGCCGTCGCCGCTGCGAGGCCGTTCCGCACGCTCGTCGCGATGTCGGTGGCGTGCCGGACCGCGATGATCCCGGCGCCGCTCCGCGTGTCGCTCCGTGGGCCTCGGTCGCTCGACCGCCTCGTGGGGCTCGCCGGCATCGGTTGTGGCCGCCGTCGACGGGGCCGCTGATACCGTGCGCGTCTCAGAGGGTATCGACTGCCGCGTCAGCCGCTCGATCGCACGGAGCAGATCGCGCTCCTCGCGGTCGCAGAGCGAGATCGCGCTGCCTTCTGCTCCTGCCCGCGCGGTACGGCCGATGCGGTGCACGTAAGCCTCAGGCACTTCGGGGAGCTCGTAGTTGATGACGTGCGTCACCTGGTCGATGTCGATGCCGCGCGCCGCGATATCGGTCGCGACAAGCACGCGCACGTCCGAGCGCTTGAAGGCCTCGAGCGCGATCTCGCGCTGGCGCTGGCTCTTGTTGCCGTGAATAGCGGCCGCTGAGATGTTGCAGCTCTCGAGGTGACGCGCAACACGGTCGGCGCCGCGTTTGGTGCGCGTGAAGACCAGTGTCCGCGACATGGCTTCATCCGCGAGCAGCTCGGCGAGCAGTGCGCGCTTCGCAGAATGTTCCACGTGGATCACGCGCTGCGAGACGCGCTCGGCCGTGGTTGCGACCGGCGCCACGGCAATTCGCTGCGGCTCGGTCAGGAGCTCGGCCGCAAGGCTCGCGATATCCTGCGGCATCGTTGCCGAGAAGAAGAGGCTCTGGCGGCGCGATGGCAGCCGCGAGACGATCTGGCGGATCGGCTTCACGAAGCCGAGGTCGAGCATCTGGTCGGCCTCGTCGAGCACCAGGATCTCGGTGCCCTCCAGCGTCACGTTGCGCATCGACATGTGGTCGAGGAGGCGGCCCGGGGTTGCGACAAGCACGTCGACACCCTGCAGCATCGCTCGCGTCTGCGGGGCATGGCCGACGCCGCCGAAAATGACGGCGACCGTGAGCCGCGCGTGGCGGCCGTAAGTGCGGAAGCTGTCGGCGATCTGGCTCGCGAGCTCGCGCGTCGGCGAGAGGACGAGGACACGGCAGCCCTTGCGCAGAGGTTGGCGGCGGTTGGCATCGAGGCGGTGCAGGATCGGCAGCGCGAAGGCCGCCGTCTTCCCCGTGCCCGTCTGGGCGATGCCGAGGACATCCTTACCGGCCATCACGGGCGGCAGGGCCTGCACCTGAATCGGCGTCGGCGTCGTATAGCCTTCGTCCACCAGGGCCTTGAGAAGCGGCGCGGCGAGGCCGAGGGACTGGAAATCTGTCACGTGGAGACTTTCATGTGAATCCGCACTCGCTCGCCGGGCCGAAACTTGAACGGGCGCGGGGCGTGCGGATCGGGTGGGTGAGGACGCCCCGCGTGGCCTGGGCGAACGATCGAGAGGATCGGGGCGCTCAACAGGGAGACCGGGCTGCCACCGCACATCGCCATCGAGGCGAAACCGGCAGAAATGGTCCCTTCACGCGGCTGGAGCACCGAGAATCGCAATGCTTGCGATGCGCGCTTCTCTCATGTTGCATTGCGAAAGTCAAACGCTTCCAGCGTTGCACAGGTCAGCCTGGATGGCCTGGTGGGCCGTGGCCGCAGCGACGCCTTCCGCATCAGGCAATTAGACCTTGAGGCGTCCAAAGACCGTCGCGAGGCCGGGCGGAGCCGTCTGGAATTGCATTTAGCGCGACAACGTCGGCCATGGCGAGGACGCAGGCAACGGCCTTTTCGCGCCGGCTCGTCGCGATGCGCTGATCCCAGCTCGTAGCGCCCTGCTCCAGAATCCGCGTGCCGATCCGCCGATAGACCCGTCGAGCGGTGGCTATGGCGAAGGCCGAACGGAACGGCAGCCTGGCAATACCGGCGACCGCCGACTCATAATATCCGTCCGAAAGTGAAAGCAGCCGCTGTGCCACCTTGAAGAGCCCGCCGCGGCGTTCCTGGTCCAGTATCGTCTCGGTCGTGAGGCCTTCGACGGCAAGCCAAGTGGACGGGAGGTAGACCCGCCCTCGCTCCGCGTCCGCCACAATGTCGCGGGCAATGTTCGTCAGCTGGAAGGCAATGCCGAGGTCGGACGCGCGCTCCAGCGTCGCGCCATCGCGGGCATCCAGGATGATAGCGATCATCACGCCGACGACGCCCGCAACGTGATAGCAGTAGCTGAGCGTATCCTCGATCGACTGAAACCGGTCGCCGCGGACATCCATCTCCATCCCGGCAAGCAGTTCTCTCGGATACCGGGCCGGGATGGCATGCTCCGCCACGACACGCTCGAGCGCCCGGAACTCGGGCTCCGTCGAGCGACCGTTGAGGGCGAGATCGGTGCCCGCAACAAGGCGGGCGAGGTGCTCGCCGGGAGGAATGTGATCCGGGGCTGCCCGGAACCCGAGCGTCTCACCGTCGATCGCATCATCGCAATGGCGGCACCATGTGTAGAGCAGCCGGACGCTGGCCCTTTTGTCCGGTGGGAGCAGCCGAGCAGCGGCTGCAAAGCTCTTGGAGCCCACACTGATACGGTGCACCGCACCCTGCAACAGCACGTCCATGCGGTCTATCCACGAACCAGCGTCATTCCGTTTCGCTCATTTGGCCGGCGAAAATCTCTTGAGATACGCTATGACATCGCGCCGGTCGGTCTCGTCGGTCAGCTTGAAGACCATCCGGGTGGTCCCCTCGGCCAGGTCCTGTTTGCCTTTCGAGGTCAGAAACTTCTTCAGAAACTCTGCCGGGTCTTCGAGGTATTCGAAGATCAGCTGCTCGGTCCAGACGAGCCCATTGGCACCGGCAGCCTTGTTCAGGTCGGAGTAGGCAAACTCGGGAACGGTCCCCGCCGGCCTGCCGATCACTCCGTTCAGCACGGGACCGGTGAAGTTGCGGGCATCCGGTCCGACTTTGTGGCAGGTCGCGCATTTTCGGAAAACCGCCTCTCCTTCCTCGGCGTTGCCCTCCTGAGACAGGGCAGGAAGTGCGCTTAGGGCAAGACAGGCGATCGAGGCGAGGACGGGAACAAGACGCTTCATAAAGACTGCTCCATTGGTCTAGCGGTCGGCGGCTGGTCGCGGGCATACGGCCCTCCGGCGAGTGCCGGCGTTCGGGAAACCGTGAGGATCGATTTCCCGCTCTGTCACTTCGGTGAGTAGGCAGCGGGCGCAACACTGTGCTTCACGGCCCAGTCGTACCAATTGTCGACAGCCGTCCCGGTGAGCAGGATGCCGATGCCGCCTGTCAGACCGCGAACCACCAGGCCCAGCGATGTATCGACTCCATCGTGGCATTGAAGCCCATCGTCCAGCGCCAAAAGAGTGCCGCCCGTTCCGACGCAGTCCCGCGATCGGTGATCTGCTCGATCTCCCTCTCGCCGCCATAACGGCTCACGGCGAGAATTGTCGCGGCATGCATCGCGAAGAGCAGTGCAGAACCGTAAAGGAAGGCGATCGAGAGCATATGGAATGGATTGTAGAAGAGGTTCCCATAATTGAGCGAGAACGAGTTGGTCCAGTCGAGGTGCGGGAAAATGCCGAATGGCACAGCCTCGCTGAAGTTGCCCATCAGGACCGGCCGGATGAAGCCGAGAACGAGGAACAGCCATATGGCCGCCGCGAATGCCCAAGGGACGTGCGTTCCAAGACCGAGCGCCCGAGCTCGGCGATACATGCGCACCCACCAGAGCAGGATCGATGCGGTCAGAAAAAACCCCGCGATCAGCCACCAGCCGCCCTGATTGAGGGGCGGGAAGGTCAGGCCATATCGCCGCGGCGGCGGATCGAGCGACAAATAGAAGAGCCGGCGGACGAATTGGACAGGATCCCAATTCACCGATGCCCACATGTTGAGGCCAATGATCTCGATCGCGATGATCCCGCAGACGATCGACAGAAATCCCGTTGTGCCAAGGTAGATCGGACCGATCTGGGCGTCGCCGATGCGCCCCGCCCAATAGGACATGAAGGGCTTGCCAGAGCGCTGACTGTCGCCCTTGGGCAACGCGATACCCATGTCGATCGGTCCGTGGACTTGAACGCGGGTGAAGATGTTCTGGTACTCGGCCATGGCCTGTCATCCGGCTTGAGGGAATGCGTTGCGGCTTTCGAGGTGCGCGAGATCAGCGCCCCCAGATCGGCAATGTGAGCCACCAGTTCCACCAGTCGACCCACGGCTTGTTCTCAGGCCAGAATGGCCCGCTGATCACGATGCAGACGGCGCTCCAGAATCCGGCGCTCAGAGCAAGGAGCCGGTGGATGCCGAGGGTGCCGATCGAGTAGCCGATCGCGTCACGGAAAAAGGTGTTCTCGTGCTCGGGGGATTTCACTTTCTCGCCCGCGGCCGGATTGGTCGCCGACAGGATCAGGCCACCGTGGAGTGCAAGTGCGAGACATGTCGTAAAGAAGAACGTGATGGCGATCATGTGCGCCGGATTGTAATGGAAATTCCCGTACTGATAACCCGTTGCCGACACCCAGTCGAGATGACTGATGATGCCGTAGGGGAATCCGTAGGACCACGACCCCATCAGAACCGGACGGACGACGACCAGCGTCACGTAGGCGAGAATCGCGAAGCTGAATGCGAACGGCACATGAAATCCAATTCCGAGCTTGCGGCAGATCTCAACTTCTCGCAGCGCCCATGAGACGAAGGCCCCGATCGCACAGATCGTCACGAGCTGCCAGATGCCGCCCTCCTGCAACGGTGCGAGCCCGAGACCGTAGGCCGCCGGAGGCGGATTTATGCTGATCTTCCAGATGTTCCAGGTAGGCCCGAGGGCGGCTCCCCAGAGAATGAGGCCGACGCCGACGAAGACGAAGAACACTGTCGTCACGCCGAAGAAGCCGACATAGAAGGGGCCGACCCAGAAGTCGAACAGATCGCCGCCAATCAGCGTGCCACCCCTTACCCGGTATTTCCGCTCGAAGCTCAGCATCGACATTTGAGGCTCCCGGACCGTACCGCCGCGATCCATCCAGAGTTGACTGCCCGGCAGGGCTTGCTGTGACAGGCGAGACGCCCGCCGCCGTGGCGGAAGGCGATCCGAAGGGGCCGCCTTCCGCGAGGTTCGTAGTCACGTCATCCAATCGTCGTGCGAACTGGCGCAATCGGATCGGTCGGCATGATGTGCTCGATCGAGGCCTTCGGCCGCGTGGCCCGCGGACCTTCCAGCCAATTGAACCGATCCGTGCTCAGAAGGATGAAGTGAATGAGTACGGCCAGGCTGAACAGGAAGGTGAACAGCGCGACCAGAACCCGGCGCGGATCGAAAAGGAGCCAGACTTTCCACATGGATCCCTCCGTTAGCCGATGAACTGCTGGAGCTGCTGGCTCAGGGCAGCGAGCGTCTGCACCGAGCCGTCACTGAGGCTCGTGTAGCCGCGTACGGTCGGCAGCCACGGCCGCCACATCCACACGAGGATGTGCGCGACGACGGCAACAGCCGTGAACACCGTAAAGCCGAACATGAAGAGGCCGTGGAACTCCTTCGCCTCTTGTTCGGTCAATCCGGACATTGAACCGGTAGGTCGGTCAGCCATGCTGTTTCTCCTCAAGTTGCGGCTAACTGCCAGTGCTGCGTTGTCCCTGCGCAGCCAGGTTCGTCGTGGCAGGACTGCCGCGGCGAGCTTCCCGGAGGCCGGCGTGCCAGTGCGGCTCAACGCCGGCTCCGATGGAGTCAACCTCCGAATGCCAGGCTCGTGCAGCGGTGTGCAGTCTCCTTGGAGGCTGCCCAGAGCGGCTGCACGTTTCCGTCGGGCCTGCGTGCGACCCAGAACAGCGGGTTCAACCGCTCGACAAGTCCGGCCCACAGGAGGACGAACAGGCAGACGCTGAAAATCAGCCAGTACTGGAAGCCTGTGCGTCTGCGGACCTTGTGTCCGCCGGCCGCCCGCGAGGGAGCGTCGTCCGCGGCGAGGATGGCCGATCCGGGCGCTGGATGGGCGGAAGCGGGCAATTGCCAATTGAGCTGCATGCGTCCTCTCCCCTAGGTGCTGCCGATGTTCTGCCGCACGTGATCGAGCGAGACGTGCGAGCCACTGGTGCTGCGAGCGTGCCGCTCAATCCGTTCGCGAAGCTGCTTGGCGGCTGAGATTCGAATGAGCACGGGCTCGCGATCGAGGTGTCGCTCAAGCTCGACCTGGGCGTCCTCGTCCCAGGAAATGGTCGCCGCCAGGCGCGCCGGCGTCGGCTCGATCTCGTCGAGCTTGGTGCCGAGTGGCAGGATGTTGAACAAGGCATCGAACATCGCGTTGCATACTTCCTGGACGATGTAGACGGCGCCCGCGTAGCCCATGAACGGCGTGCCCGTATGCCGCCGGATGACCGCGCCCGGGAACGAGGCGGGGATGTAGATCGACCGCCCGCCGGCCTCGGCGAGATACATGCGCTCGTTGTAGCTTCCGAACAGCACGAGCGGCGGCGTCTCCTTGAGCGCCTTGCGTACCAGCTCGTTGTCGGGCTTGACGCCCGGCCGCCGCGAGACGGCGAGCGTGCACGGCAGCCCGAGTTCCTCTGTCAGGAAATTGCGCACGCCCCGCGCATACGTCTCGCCGGCGACGATTCCGTAGCTCGCCGTGCAGAAGAAATCCTGCGTCACCGACCGCCACAGATCCCACAACGGCTTGATCGTGGTGTGCTTCTCGCGCGCGATGAAGGGCTCGGGATCGAGACCCAGATGCTCGCCGAGGCTGCGCAGGAACGCGGTAGTGCTGTGAAGGCCGATCGGCGCCTGCAGATACGGCCGGTCGAGGGCCTCGCAGAGCATGCGGCCAAACTCGCGATAGAGGCAGACGTTGACGTCGGCGTTGGCGAGCTTCGGCACGTCGGCCAGATGCGACCCGAGAGGGAAGACGAGATTGACCTCGGCGCCGATGCCCTCGATCAGGCGGCGCACTTCCGCAAGGTCGCTCGGCATGTTGAAGGTGCCGTAGCTCGGGCCAATGATGTTCACGCGAGGCTTCTCGCCCGCTTTGCGCGGCTTTTTCGCCGGCACGCGCTTCAGTCCGTACTCGCTCCAGAGCCAGCTCATGGCGCGGTTGGCGCACTGCCACTGATCCTCGTCGATGGTGCGCGGCAGGAAGCGCTGGATGTTGGTGCCCTCCGGCGTGACTCCGCCGCCGATCATTTCAGCGATCGAGCCCGTCACGACGACGCTCGGCAGATCCGGGTCGAGGCTCCGGTGGGCACGCCGCATTGCGCCCTCCGTGCCGTGCTGGCCGAGCTCATCCTCGCCGAGGCCCGTGACCACGATCGGCAGCTCGTGCGGCGGCAGCGCATCGGTGTAGTGGAGGACCGACGTCACCGGGAGGTTCTCACAGCCGACGGGGCCGTCGATGACGACCTGCAGCCCCTTGATGGCCGTGAAGACGTAGATCGCCCCCCAGTAGCCGCCAGCCCGGTCGTGATCGCTGATCAGCATCAGACCATCTCCTCGGACTTGCGAGCGGCCGCCTGCTTGGCGAGCTTGCGCCGATAGGTCTCCTTGAAGTCGCGGCGGTCGGCGGGAACATCGGTCCAGATGCCTGCGGCGTCCCCTTGGCCGACACCGGTGAAGAACGATGTCATGGCATCGAAGCGTGCGCGGTTCGCGATAGCGGTGTTGACGACCTGGGCGAGCGAACCGGCACCGGCGGGTCCCATGAGCGGTCGCGCCGAGATCAGGTTCGTGAAATAGAGCGCAGGAATCGCGCGCTGCTTGGCGTGCTGCACCACCGGTGTCGTGCCGATGGCGAGATCGGGATCGAAGGCATCGACCGCCGCAATGTCCTGCTCGAGGGAGGCGCGGTAGGTGACGGGGACACCTTTCGACTCGAGCCAGGCCCGGTCCGGCTCGGAATACGGTGTGCGCGGGCATGCAGTGCCCACGTAGCGGACGTCAGCGCCGCTCTCGACGAGGAGCCGTGCGACGAGCAGCTCCGAGCCCTCGTAGCCCGAAAGCGTGATGCGGCCCTTGATCGGGTGAGCCGCGAGCACGCCTCGGATGGCGGGAAGGATCGCGTTCGACGCGCGCCCGACGACGGCGCGCGGCACGCCGTAGGCATCACCGATGGCCGCGATCCAGGCCGCCGTGCCGGCATGACCGACGGGCGCCGAGCCTACGATCTTGCGTCCGGCCGTCTCGAACTCGCGGATCGAGGCCGTATAGAATGGATGAATGGCAGCGGCCACGCCGCAGTCGAGCGCGGCATACAGCTCGCGCCATTCGCGTGTCGGCACGACCGGGCCGGCAGCAAGACCGAGCGGCTCGAGTAGCCGACCGATCACGATCGGGTCGGCGGGGAACATTTCGCCGAGGAGCGCCACGCCGGGACGCTCCGCGCGTCCGCCGCGCGGCGCCTGAACGGGTCCCTGGCTGACCTCGTTCCGGGCATAGGCCAGCATGGCGCCGGCGAGCACGTCCTTCGCCTCGGCAAGCGTCTTGAGGGCGCTCT
>DAORNH010000034.1:8560-13575 GCA_035440865.1 Hyphomicrobiaceae bacterium
GCGTCGGCACACCAAAACCCGGCACGTCGATACATACGATCCGTACGCCGTTGATCTGCTTCGGGAGCAATTGGAGCGGCACGCCGGAGGCGGTCGGCACGCAGAGATTGATGACCACGACCGCGTCATTGCTGGCGGGATCGGCGAGCTTGAAGACGGCCTCGCGGATGTCCTCGAAGAGCTTCCCCGTGACCAGCGTCTCGCTGTCGAACGGGACGTAGCCGACGGTCCGCCGCGCTCCGTAGAAGTGCGAGGTGAAGGTGAGCCCGTAGACGCAGCAGGCGGAGCCCGACAGCACGGTCGCCGTCCGTCGCATGCGCAGCCCGACGCGCAGCGAGCCGAAGGCGGGGCACATGCTCTGCGGCTTGTCGTGGGGGCCGACCGGATAGTCGGCCGCGTAGCGGTCGAGCATCTCGCTCTTACCAGAGGCCTCGGCGGCCCGCCTGAGCTCGTCCTTACCGGCGTGGCACGACAGGTTGGCCGTGCGCGCCGCGCCTGGCTGCTCCGCAGACGGCGTTTCGCCGCTCTCGGGTGCGACCACCTCGGATCCTCTGCCGGTGCTGACGTCACCGTTCGTCATAGCTTGCCTCCCAGACCGAACCGCGGCTGGATCAAACCGAGTCGTAGATGACCTCGAGCGACTTCTTCTCGTTGGCTGCCGCGCCTCGCATGTCCGCAATGGACGCCGGCTCAAGAACCACGCCGCGGCCGACGGCCTCACTCTTGAAAAGGCCGAGCAGGGCATCGGGGCTGAGCGGCTTCGGGCGCAGTGGCGGGGCGTCCGCCACGTTCGTCGCCAGCCCCTCGAACACCTGAGACCAGGGTCCGCCCGGCCGGCCGATGATCTCGTAGCTTGCGCTCTTGCGGCGGATATCCTCGTTGGCGGGGATCGCTGCAAGGATGGGAATGCCGGCCGCCTCGGCAAAGGCTTGAGCCTCGCCGGTGCCGTCGTCCTTGTTCACGACGAGACCCGCAACGCCGACGTTGCCGCCGAGCTTGCGGAAGTACTCGACTGCGGAGCAGACGTTATTGGCGACGTAGAGCGACTGGAGATCGTTCGAGCCGACGACGATGACCTTCTGGCACATGTCGCGCGCGATCGGCAGGCCGAAGCCGCCGCAGACCACGTCGCCGAGGAAGTCGAGCAGGACGTAGTCGAACCCCCAGTCATGGAAGCCGAGCTTCTCGAGCAGCTCGAAGCCATGGATGATGCCGCGACCGCCGCAGCCGCGACCGACCTCGGGTCCTCCGAGCTCCATCGCGAACACGCCGTCTCGCTTGAAGCACACGTCGCCGATCGCGACCTGGTCGCCGGCGAGCTTCTTCTTGGCGGACGTCTCCAGAATGGTCGGGCAGGCGCGTCCGCCAAAGAGCAGTGAGGTCGTGTCGCTCTTCGGGTCGCAGCCGATCAGCAGGACGCGCTTGCCTTGCTGGGCCATCATGTACGACAGGTTCGCAAGCGTGAAGCTCTTGCCGATCCCGCCCTTGCCGTAGATCGCGATGATCTGGGTGGCCTTCGTCGGGGGCGCAATCACGACCGGCGCCGGAGCCGTCGCCGCCTCGCGACGCAGTCGATCGACGCGCACCTGCTCGTCGAGCATCGCCACAGCCCCGCCGCACGATGCCGTCATGGGAACGCCCTCCAATCGAGAACCATCTTGAGGCATCCGGGATCCTCGAATGCCTGCCTGTAGGCCGTGGCCGCATCGCGTGCCGCGGTGACGTGAGTGATGATGCCGTCGAGCGACAGCCGGCCGTTTGCAACGAGCCCGGCGACCGCGGCGAGGTCGGCTGCCTGCCACTGGGCGGCAACCCGCAGACGCAGCTCGCGCATGAACGCCGGCGGAAATGCGAAGCTCAGCGGCTCCTCGTAGAACCCGGCGAGCACGATCTCGCCGCCGGGGGCGAGCCGGCCGACCAGCTCGTCGAGCACGCCGGTCGAGCCGCTGACGTCGCAGATGCGATTGTAGCTGCGGCAGCCGTCCTCGCTCGGATCGATGACCGAATATCCGCTGGCGCCCTCGCGGCGACCGGCATGCCGCTCCCATACGACCGGTGGCGGCCCCCCGGCGAGCATCGCAAGACGGGCGAGAAGACGGCCGAGAGCGCCATGGCCAACGATCAGCTCCGGCGCGGGCTGCCCGAGCGGGGCCGCATGATGCGCGGTTGCTGCGAGCGCAAGGAGCGCCGACTGCTCGGCGAGCGGCTCCGGCACCTGCACGACACGGCTGCTCTCGACAACGAGCCGTTGAGCTGAGCCGCCGAAGAGATTGCGAACGTCGGTGAATGCCCGGGCGCCCGGCACGAACACGCGAGCACCGACCGCAATTCCGGCGCTGTCCGGAGCGGAGGCCACCCGCCCCACGGTCTCGTAGCCCGGCACCAGCGGATATCCCATCCCGGGAAACTGCGGCATACGACCGGACCAGAACAGGCGCTCCGTTCCAGCGCTGATCCCACTCCACTCGACATCGATCAGGAGGTCGCCGTCACCGGGCGTGCGCAGCTCGGCTCGATCGACCGAAAGCGCGCCGGGCCCTTTCATGATGACGGCGGCGGTCTGCATCGTGTCGCTCGCTCTGCCGATTCAATGACTGGATCGCCTAAGGTCCAGGCGACATCACGTAGCATGATGTTGACTTTACGTTATGTCAAATATTTTTTACGTTTGGGCGTCATTTCTCATCAAGCCGAGGCCACGAGCACGCTCGCGATCATCGGCTGCGCCGTCGCGGCTTTCCGAAATGAGGCAAAGCCAGCCGCTCGCAGCAACTCCTCCAACTGCCCTGGCGATCGTGGACGGCCGCTGCCCATCGCCAGGAGATAAAAGGCGAAATAGACATCTGAAACGCGCTCTGCGCCCCGGATGCCCGACATGGGCTCGGCGATCACGAGCGCACCACCTGGCACCAGGGCGCGGCGGATGTTTGCGAAAATTTCGACAGCGCGATCATCATCATGGTCGTGCGCTACGCGGATCAAGGTCGCAGCGTCGAAGCCGGTGGGAAGCGGATCTCGCGCGAAGTCGCCTCCGGTGGTTGAAATCCGGCCTCCGAGACCGAGCGAGGCCAAACGCGACTCGGCCAGCTCTACCACGGCCGGCAAATCGAACAGGTGAAGCGCCAGGCCCGGATGACGTGCAGAAAGAGTCGCAAGAAAGGCGCCCTCCCCGCCCCCGACGTCGAGCACGCGACGGTGGCGATGGAAAGGATAGGCATCGATGATGTTGTCGGCGAGCAGACTCTGCGACGTCGTCATGAGCCCCGAATAGGGCTTTGCACAATCGGGCTTGATGCCATGCGGCGCTGCGCTCGCCGCGTATGGCCAGTAGCCGGCGAGCCTTGTGTCGGCCTTTGGGCGTGCGAGCAGGGCAACGGGGTCGGCGAGGTCGGCATAAAGCATGGCGTGATGCTCCACCATCGCCGCGATGCCAGGATTGGCAGAGATGGCGGCGCCGCGCATCCCGAGCCCGATCCGCCCGTGACTGCGCCTCGAAAGCAGGCCGAGGGCGATCGCCGCATTGATGAGGGTCCGCGCCGACTGCTGCGGCAATCCTGTACGCGCGACGAGCGCCTCGAGCCCGATCGGTCCGTCTGCCACCGCCTTCAGGACACCGAGTTTCACACTGGCAAAGAGCGTCTGCGAATAGACGAATCCCGCACAGAGGTCGAAAGCCGCCTGCGCCTCGCGCGCGGCCTTGCCTCGAACCAGCGGCATGCGGGCGGCCCATCTCTGGAACCGCGTGCTCATCAGCAGGCGATCCCTGAGTTCGAGCAGGCGATCGACGAGACCGGACCGCGCGGCGGCGGGCAATTGATGCCGGTCGACCGAATTCCCTTGCACTGATCGCTCCTGCGCCGCTGCGGGACGGCGAGTGCTGTCGTCGTCCTCACGCACTCCTTGAAAGCCGCCAAGTGACGACATCGTGTAAATTTCATTTTGCTCTTCTTTATGTCCGAAATCTACGACAATATGGTGCGTCGCTCAGCAGGATCGCGGAATGAGCCGGGATAGGGTCGTCGTTGTCGGAGCAGGCGTCGGTGGCCTTGTCGCCGCCATGATGCTCGCGGCCCGCGGCGTCGAAACTGTTCTTGTCGAGAAGCAGACAACCGTCGGCGGACGGATCCGCGAGTTGACTGTGGCGGGCCGATCGATCGATGCGGGGCCGACGGTGCTCACGCTTCGCCACGTTTTCGATGGGATCATGACGGCCTGCGGCCTCGACCTCGCCGGCCTTGTCCGCCTGACCCGCGCCGACGTCCTCGCGCGCCACGCCTGGAGCCCCGAAGAGCGCCTGGACCTCTTCGCCGATCGCCTGAGATCAGCGGATGCCATCGGCTCGTTTGCCGGCGCGGCAGCGCGGCGCGGCTATCTCGACTTCTGCGCGCACTCCCGGCGCATCTATGAGACCATGGACCCGATCTTCATGCGGAGCGAGCGCCCGACGCCGATCGGCATGGTGAAGGCGGTCGGCCTCAGCGGGCTCGGCGGCCTCATCTCCTCTGCCCCCTTCACGACGCTCTGGGATCTGCTCGGCCGCTACTTTCCCGATCCACGCCTTCGCCAGCTCTTCGGGCGATATGCTACCTACTGCGGATCGTCACCGTTCCTCGCGCCGGCGACACTCGCTCTCATTGCACACGTCGAGCAGGACGGGGTCTGGCTGGTCGAAGGCGGCATGCGCGCTTTCGCCGATGCCCTCGCCGTGGCCGCCCGTACGAAAGGCGTCGAAATCCGCACGGGCACCAGTGTCGCCGAGATCCTCATCAAGGATGGGCGCGCCCGTGGCCTCCGGCTCGCGACCGGTGAGACGATCGAGACGGCAGCCGTCGTCTCCGCCGTCGATGTCGGCGCGCTTGCGGACGGCCTGCTCGGTGCCGACGCGCGCTCGGCGGTAGATGGGGGCGCCTCGACGCCCCGCTCTCTCTCCGCCGCGACCTGGGGCCTCGTCGCGCGCGTCTCGGGCCTGACGCTCGCGCATCACACGGTGCTCTTCTCGCGCTCCTCGCCTCAGG
>DAORNH010000034.1:13585-13960 GCA_035440865.1 Hyphomicrobiaceae bacterium
CGGCGTGCCGCCCTCGGACCCGACGGTCTATATCTGTGCGCAGGATCGCTCGGATTCAGGCGAGCGCCGCGCCGATGCCGAGCGGATCTTCATCATCACCAACGCTCCGGCCGACGGCGGCCGGTCGCTCGGCACACCCGAGGAGCGAGAGGCATGCGAGACACGGATGATGGGCACGCTGGCGCGCTGCGGACTGACGCTCATGATCGACGGCATGGTCCACACGGGGCCTGCGGAGTTCGGGGCGCTCTTTCCGGGCACGCAAGGAGCGATCTACGGGATGGCGTCCCACGGCTGGGCGGCATCCTTCAGACGTCCGGGGACCCGCTCACGCATCCACGGCCTCTATCTCGCCGGAGGGAGCGTGCATCCTGG
>DAORNH010000034.1:13976-15022 GCA_035440865.1 Hyphomicrobiaceae bacterium
CACTTTCGGGGCGAGCGGCTGCGCTGAACCTGATCGCGGATCTGACCTCGACACGCCGGTAGCGTCCGGTGGCTACGCGTGGTGGTACGTCGATGCACTGAGCGACGACGGCCGCTTCGGGCTCAGCCTCATCGCCTTCGTCGGCAGTGTGTTCTCGCCCTACTACGCGCATGGCCGGCGACGCGGACGAGCCGACCCGGAGAACCACGTCGCAATCAACATCGCGCTCTATGGCGAGGGGGGCTACCGGTGGGCAATGACGGAAAGGGGCCGTCGATCCCTTTCGCGCACTCCCAACCTGCTCCAGATCGGCCCGAGCCGGCTCCTCCGCAGCGGCAGCGCCTGGCATGCGCAGCTCGACGAGATCTGCGTGCCCGTGCCGCGCCGCATCCGAGGCTCATTCACGGTCGAGCCCCTGGCGTATGGCCGGCAAACGTACATGCTCGACGATTGCGGCCGGCACATGTGGCGGCCACTTGCACCTCGCGCGCGCATGACGGTCATGCTGGAGGACCCGCGTCTCACCTGGTCCGGACCTGCCTATGTGGACCACAACCGGGGAACGGAGCCGCTCGAGGCGGCTTTCAGTCGATGGTCATGGTCACGCTCCGTGGAGACCGATCGGACGGTCATCTTCTATGATGCCAAAATGCGCTCAGGTGCTTCGAAGGAGCACCATATCGCCGTCGGGGCAGACGGAGCGCCGACGCCGCTTGCCGCACCGCCCATGGCGTCGCTTGGCCAGAGCCTGTGGCGGCTGCCCGTCGAGGTCCGCACCGACGCTGGTTCGACACCAGAGCGAATCGCAACGTGGGAGGATGGACCGTTCTATGCCCGCACGCTCGTCCGACACCTTGTCGGGGGCACGCCGGTGACGTCGATCCACGAGGCACTGTCGCTGGACCGGTTCAAGAGACGCACGGTGCAGATGCTGCTGCCTTTCCGCATGCCGCGCCGAAGCTGAACTGCTCGCGCAATGCCTGCTTCCACGCACCCCAAGGTCACTGCCCATCGGACGATTGGTTCAATCTGCGATAGAGATCGAC
>DAORNH010000034.1:15151-18671 GCA_035440865.1 Hyphomicrobiaceae bacterium
GGCCTCCACCGGCGAGCACCCGACACGACCAGGAGAGCCTCGATGGCGAGGACGGCAAGCGCGATATCCGCGATCACGGTCGATCGGAACAGGTCGCCCATGCTTGCTCCTCAGCCTTCTCAGCTCGCATTCACTCAGAATGGCGCGTTCAGACGCACCACTGCGGCGTTGAGCACGGCCGCAAACGAGACCCAGACCAGATACGGAACCAGCAACAGCGCCGCCGGACTGGAGCGGCTTCGTGCCATCCAGACGAGAACTGCAATCGAGAGCCACAATAAGCCGACCTCGATCAGCGCCAGATCAGGCCTGCGCAGGTAAAAGAAGAGCACGCTCCAGGCGACATTCAGCAGACCGTTGAGGACCAGGGCCGACACCCAGCGACGGCGGCCCGCGTTGTCCGGGCCGGCTCGCCAGGCCATCGCGCTCGCGATGGCCGTGAGCGCAAAGATCAGGGTCCAAGCCGGACCAAAGGCCCAGTCCGGCGGCTGGAACCAGGGCTTTTTGAGAGCCCAGTACCAAGGGCCGATCGTGGTCGCGATGCCACCGAGAACCGCAACCCCTGACCAGCCGGCGGCCGAGGCGAGCAGCGGCTTCCAGAGCGCCCGATCACCACGATCATGCACGCACGAGACCCAGCAGATGAGCGAGGTCCTTGAAGAAGATTCGAACATGGGCAAAGGGCTTTGCCCGGACGAGACGCTTGCGCATGTAGGCCTCGAAGGTCAGCCTCTGCACGTCGGGATCGCGGCAGATGGTGACAAACCGCTCTCGACGGCGATCTGATCGATACCAGAAGTACTGCATCACGCCCAGGACCCAGAAGACGCGGCCGTGCAGGCGCATGAACTGCCGCCGCGCCGATCTGAGCGCGCGCGCATCCCCCGTGGTGACGAACTGTGCCGCTGCCTCGGCCGCGAACCGTCCGCCGAGCATGGCGTAGTAGATGCCTTCGCCCGAAGCCGGCGCGACCACCCCCGCGGCATCTCCGGCAAGCACGACATTTCGTCCGTCGTCCCAGCGCCTCAGCGGCCGCATGGGGATCGGTGCTCCCTCGCGGCGTACGGTGCGCTGCCCGGCAAGGCCATAGTGGCGACGCACATCGGCGACGGCCTCGCGCAATGCGAACCCTTTCGACGCGCTCCCTGTGCCGACGCTCGTCGTGCGGCCGTGTGGAAAGATCCAGCAATAGAAATCCGGCGACGTCGTCCCGCGATAGATGACGTCGCAGCGCGCGCTGTCGAACCCTCGCGCGGGCTCCTTGACGTGGTTTTCGGTGTTTTCGGGAGACTCAATGATCTCGTGATAGGCGAAGACGCACCGTGCTCGCTCGACGTCCGGCATCGCAACCCGTGCGACGCGCGAGATTGCGCCGTCTGCACCAATGACCGCTCGGGCGCGCAGCCGGCGGAGCGAGCCGCCTGCATCGTCGCCTGCAGCGCGATAGAGCACGGTCACGTCACCGTCTGCCTCGCGCACGAGATCCTCGAATATCCCTCCGAGGAGAACCGCCCCGGCGCTGGCCGCGCGCTGTCTGAGCCAGTCGTCGAAAACCTCGCGATCGACCATGCCGACAAAGCCGTTCTCAATCGGGATATCGACATGCGCCTCACTCGGCGCCACCATGCGCGCCGATGTAATCCGAGCCACGAGCAGCTGCTCAGGGATCTCGAACTCCTCAATGAGCTTCGGCGGGATTGCGCCGCCACACGGCTTGATGCGGCCCATGCGATCGAGGAGCGCCACCCGGCAGCCGGCGCTCGCGAGATCGTGAGCCGCCGTCGCGCCAGAAGGGCCACCGCCGACAACGACGACGTCGAATGCAGTGTCGATCGTCATGATGCTGCACCTGCACGGGGAACATCTGCGACTGTTGGGCCTGCCCGGGTCCCGGAGGTCCAGATCCAATCCCGGGGGCGGCCTCGGGCGCCGTACTCGGTGAGCCCGAACGCGAGCACCGCCGACGTCACGAAGAGCGCGGCCTCGATCCCGAAGACGAGGGCGTAAGCGTGCGATGGCGAGCTGACCAGGCCGCGCGCCACATCGATCATGACCGTACCGCCGAAGCCGCCGAGGCCGAATGCAATTCCCTGCGCGGCACCCCAGAGACCCATGCGCGTGCCTTCCCGGCCGGCCCTGCCCTCGCCTGCCATGCGCATCATGGTGCCGATCGCTGCGATGGCAAAGGCGCCATTGGCAATGCCGAGCACGACGACCGCCGCCTTGAGTGGACCCGCGGGACCCGCAAACCCCGCGGCAATGACCGCTATCAGCGCTGCTGCCGAGGCGAGGCAACCGCCGATCGTCCACAAACGCAAGGAACCGAGCCAACGGCCACCGATGGCAGTCGCGCAGACCGCAACCAGCACCATGCCGGCGAAGACGCCGCCGTGATGCACGCCAGACAGCATCGTGGACTGGCCCGGCGTGTAGCCGAACAACAGCCCCGCGAACGGTTCGAGAATGAGGTCTTGCGTGCTGTAGGCGAGCATCGAGACGAAGATGAAGATCGTCAGCCGCCGCGCCTGGCTGTCGACCCAGACCTCGGCGAGAGCCGCGCGGAATTCAGGCATCGCGGGCTTTGCTTCGGCGTCGCCTGTCGTCGTGGCCAGGGCACGTGGTTCGATGCCGGCAAGTGCCGCTATCGCGACCAGGACGGCGGCGACACCGACACCGGACGTAACGACGATCAGGCGGCCGAACGAAAACGGCTCGAGGAGCCGGCCGACCACGATCGCCGTCACGGCGAAGCCTGCGATCATCATCAGCCAGACGATGGTGGCCGCTGCGGCGCGACGATCCTTCGCCGTCTGCTTGGCGAGCAGCACCAGCAGGTTCGTTCCGGCCGCGCTGACGCCGAGGCCGATCACCAGGAAGGCAATCACCGCGAGGACCAGGCCCGGGACGAAGCTCACGGACATCACCGAGGTCGCAGCCGCGGCCAGAACGGCGCCGAGCGCGAGCACCATCATGCCGCCAACGATCCACGGCGTACGCCGTCCGCCGACATCCGAGCCGTAGCCCATGCGTGGTCGGAGGATCTGCACAGCATAGTGGAGCGCAACCAGCGCCCCCGGGATCATCGCCGGAAGGGCAAGCTCGATCACCATCAGGCGATTGAGTGTCGAGGTCGTCAGCACGACGATTGCGCCGAGGGCCGACTGCACGAGACCAAGCCGCACTATTCCGAGCCAGCCAAGTCCGACCACTGCTCGTTCCGTCATTGCCATCCCCCTGTCAAGATGCCGGGAGCGATCGGATCGCCGCCGCCGCAATCATCATGCCGAGGACCAGCAGTCCAATGCCGGTCGAATTGTACCAAGGTGCGTACCTCCGCGGATCGCTGAGCAGGCGGCGCATCAGGATCACTTGCAGCAGACAGATCACGACGATCGCGATGCCGTGCCCGGCCCGCCCCCACGCCATGAGAAGCGCCGCCACGACCAGCTGCGGCACGATCATGACGACTGAGGCAGTGCGGGCAGCGAACTCCGGACCGAGCATGACGGGAAGCGAGCCG
>DAORNH010000034.1:18759-22261 GCA_035440865.1 Hyphomicrobiaceae bacterium
CCATGGCCAGGATGGAAGTCGACGGCATCTGGTCGAGCATCAACGCTGCGCCCGTCACCCAGGCGAGCCCTTCGTAGCAGAGGCCGCAGGCTGCATTACCCCACCAGCCGTTTCTCTTGAGGCGCAGTGGCGGAGCGCTGTAGGCCCAGGCCATGACGAGGCCGAGGACCGTCGCGCCCAGCACGACGCGCCCAAGCACACTCGCCGCTCCGAGGGACAGAAGGCACCAGCCAGCGGCGATGTAGAGGCCCCATCGACCGGGGATCCGCCCCGATGGGATAGGGCGCTTCGGCTCATTGATCGCGTCGACGTGGCGGTCATGCCAATCATTGATGGCCTGACTAGCTGCACAGACGAGCGGGCCGACCAGGACTATTCCCAGGAGAATTCTGCTCCACGATCCGCTGGCGGGCATCCCGGACGAGACGACGCCGCAGGCGAATGCCCACATGGGCGGGAACCACGTCACCGGCTTCAAGAGCTCGATGACCGCGGCTATCGAAGGAACCTTCTCGTTGGTCAAAACAATCATGCACCAATTATTGTCTATTTTCATTTACTGTCAACTCGAGACCTCATGCGGCACGGCACCGAGAGGCCGCCTGCCGGAAGCCCGGCCGATCACTCCCGCTCACGCGACGTGCCTGGATCGGCGACCGCGGTCGCGGCCGCTTCCCGGTCTCGCTTCAGCTCCCGCCGCATCTTGATCACCTGCCAGATGCCGACACCGATCGACAGCGCCCCTACAAAGACGAACTCGATCAGGCCAGCCATGCTTTCGAATGTCATGGGAGTCTCCTGGTCGGGTTCGCCGACGAGCGGCCTGCAGGTCGCGACAGCATCGAAGGATGTCAAGCGCTCTTGGAATGGTCCGATCCGCCGCCGAGGAACCGGCGCGCGCCCCTGACACCGATCGCGACCAGTGCTGCGACCAGCGGAACGCTGATGGCAATCAACAGGTCCGCGCGGCCAACAAGGCCGGCGACCGCAGCACCCTTGAACAAGTAGCTCAGGAGACCGACCAGATAGTACGTTATCGCCGCAACCGAGAGCCCCTCGACCGTCTGTTGCAGCCGCAGCTGTAGCAGCACGCGTTGGTTCATCGATTCAAGGACACGTTGATTGTGCTGCTGACGCGAGACGTCGACCCGAGTTGAGAGCAACTGCGTCGCCTGCGCGATGCGCAGTGCCAGCTTCTCGTGCCGCGCAGATGTCGCCGTGATCGTACTCATGGCCGGACTGAGCCGACGTTCGACGAACTCACGAAACGTCTGGAGACCCTCGACGCGCTTCTCGCGGAGCTCCTCCGTGCGTCGCTGGATCAGCCGGTAGTAAGCCTCCGCGGCGCTGAAGCGGGACGCCGTCTCAAAGTGCCGCTTCTGGATCTGCGCTTCGAGCCTGGTCAGGCGGTCGAGCAATGCTGGCTCGTCCACGGCCGCAACATCTGCCATGGCTGCAGTGATATCGACGAGATCGCGCTCGGCCGTCGTCAGAGAGGGCGATAGCTCCCGCGCGATCGGCAGCGCCAGCATCGCCAGGATGCGGTAGGCTTCCATCTCCAGCAGCCGTTGGACCGTCCGCCCCGCCTGGCGCGGCGTCAGGTTGCGATCGAGCACGAGGAGGCGGCTGAAGCCGTCATCGCGTATCCGATAGTCCGTAATCGCCAGCGCGCCACCGTCAGCGACGAGGGAGCCGACGATCGTGTTGCCGATGAAGTGCTCGCCGGCAAGTTTCTCCACGTCCGGTGTCTCGCGGCCGAATGGGAGAAGCGCGACATGCGTGGCGGAGATGATCTCGCCCGGCAAGCTACTCAGCCATTCCTGCGGCACAGACTGCAGCGCCGGCTCAGCGAACGGTGAAGGGCTCGTCCCGCCGATGATAAACTTGTAGCGTGTGAACTCGGTATGCTTCTCCCACTTGACGCGGAACTTGCCGCAATCGCCGCTGAAGTGGCTGACACCCGCCGGCGGCGGCTCGATCATGTAGCGCTTGCAGAGCTCGCGGAGCGGCGCTTCGTGCTTCACCCGCTCGATGCCGGCATCATAGAGCGCGAGAAAGGTGATGCGCTGCGGTGCCCGCAACGCCTCGGGCGGGCGGGCATGCGCCTCCTCGTTCAGGGCGCGCCGTAGCGGGAACTCCTGGGGCAGCGGGCTCAAAGGTCGCTGTGCCTCCCTGTTGTCGATCTGAGGGGTTCTTCACGGCCGCAGCTTGCAAGGCCCGCGATGGCGCCGCGCACAATGGCGGCAACTGCTGCGGGCTGCTCCTCGTGCGCGAGGTGCCCGGCATCGCGCAGATAGTGCACACTTGCCCCGGCAACGAGGCTCTTGACGGTCCACGCCGTCTCGGCCGGCACGGCCCGGTCATCACCGCACGCGACCAGATCGAGCGGCGCACGAAGCCGGGGCAGCTCGGCCGAAAGACGCTCCAGTGACCAGTTGGCCATCATGTCGAGAGCTGACTGAACGTGCGCGGGCTGCTTCAGGAGCAGCCGATAGAACCCGATGCTTCGCTGCGGCGGCTTTCCGCCTGTGCCGATCAGCAGACGCTCGACGGCTCCAGCCCGCTCGGCGTGCCGTGCGAAGAGGCGCGCCGTGAACGGGCCCGCAGCGAGGAGCCTCGCCATGGGCGGAAAAAGCCATCGGCCAAGGCCGCCGAACGGCAGGAATGCGCCGTTGATGGCAATGATCCGGCAGGAGCGCGCGAGCGAGCCGTCGAGCGCCATCCGCACGGCGACAGCTGCTCCAGCCGAATGCGCAATCACCAGCTGAGGTGCAATGCCGAGGACAGACACCAGGCGTGCGAGGCTGCGCGCGTACCCCTCCAGTGACATGTCGCTCGAAGCTGCCGGCGCGCTGAAGCCGTGCCCAGGAAGATCGACGAGCGTGAGGTGGAGATCGGCCGCGAGCTCGTCGACAAGACCTTCCCAGGAATGGGTCGAAGCGCCGGTGCCATGGATGAGCAGAGCTGGCGGGCCACGCCCCATCTGCTGGATATGGACCACGCGGCCTTCGATGTCGACGAGACGGCTCATGGTCGCGTTCGGCCAGATCACGCCATCGAGGCTGAACCGGGTCGAGTTCACAAAATCATCCACCCGAGCATCGGTCGTGATCGCCATGACGTCGCCGTCCTGCGAGTGTGCCTCGGCCCGCATCATGCGTGAGCGCTTTTCTTCTGGATCTCCTCGGCGATGGCGCGCGCTTCGGCATGGGGCAGCGGATTGTACGACGCGCCCATCAGTCGGGCCAGCCCCGCGGCGTCGGCGTTGCCGCGCGGTGAGGTATCTATGATGAGGCTCGCGTGGCCTTCGGCCCGCAATTGGCTAGCAGCGCTCTCGGCATCGAGGAGGGCCAGCTTCCTTCCGGGAGCGCCACGCCGGCTCATGTTCGCGCGACCATCCGTCAGAATGACGATCAAGCAATCATGTCCACTCCGCCTTTCAAGGCTCGCGAGTTGGCACGCGGCATCGATCCCGCTTGCCAACGGCGAGGCACCTCCGCCC
>DAORNH010000035.1:0-21580 GCA_035440865.1 Hyphomicrobiaceae bacterium
CCCATGGTTCATGCCGATGCGCCGACCTGGCGCCGCTGCTGCGCAGGAGCGGCTCAAGTTCAAGTGGGTGGACGACACGCTGAGCGGGCTCAGGATCGGCGTGCCGTTCGCTCTCGTGAAGGAGGTGCCCGAGTCGCGCAGCTGGAACGGCCACCAGTGGCAGAGCGAGGATGGGCAGACGCTCATTACCACCTTCAAGCATCCGCTATCCAAATACACGATAAACTCCTACTTCCGGACGATGCTCGGCGGCCGGCCGAACTCGCGTATTGCCCACATCGATCTCACCTCCGAGAGCTTCGTCATCGAGGGTGAGTCGGTCGGCCCCAAAGGCCCCTACAGCTACCAGGTGCGGGCCTACCAGGTCGGCGACCACATCGTCGGAATGCTCGCGCACTACCCACCGGCCGTCGCCGACGACATGGAGCGGGTCGTCAACGCCAATGCCTCCCGCTTTCAGCGCAACAACGGCTGGCGCACCATCTACCTCTCCAACTGCGGCAGCAAGCAGCCGGGTGAGGCGCGCATCTTCTACGGCACGAACCGCGCGCAGTTGACGCCGGCGACCGTTGCCGCTGACGGCGTCGACATCGACGGCCTTTTTGCGCCGATTCCGGCGGGGCAGCTTCATCTCGGGTGCGCCCACGTCTCGGTGCCGACCGACATCGAAGCGCGACGCGCCCTCACCCCCTCCCCTGGGCTCGCGTCGGCCAATCCGACAGCCCACTACATCCTGAAGCGCTTCCGACCGATCACCTCGAGCGCCGTCGGCGACCCCGGCCGGCGCATCGTGCTCGTCGACGATACTTACGCCGAGGGCGGAGAGCGGGCGCTGATCTTCATCCACGGCTACAACGTCGGCTTCGGCGACGCCGTCCGCCGCATGGCGCAGATCGCAAGCGATACGGGCTACAAGGGCAAGATATACGTGTTCAGCTGGCCCTCGCTCGGCCAGCGCACACGCTATACCGCTGACCTCGACACGGCCGAGCAATCGGAGGCCTATCTCGAGAGCTTCATCCGCCTCATCCTCACGGATCGCAACGTCCAGACGCTCGACGTCATCGCCCACAGCATGGGCTCGCAGCCCTTCCTGCGTGTGGTGCGCGGCGTTGCCCGCTCCTTCGACCAGCCGAACCGGCGCGGCCGACGCATCCGCTTCGGCCAGGTGATCTTTGCGGCCCCCGACGTCGGCGCGGAGGTATTCAAGGAAAAGGTTCGCGAGATCGTGCCGCTCGCCAAGCGCGTGACGCTCTATGCCTCGTCGACGGACTGCGCCATGTACGCCTCGCGCCTCCTCCGGCTCGGTCGCGGTCGCGCGGGCGATCTCGAGAATGGCAAGCCGCTGGTCATCGATGGTGTCGAAACGATCGATGCCTCCGATGTGCGGCCATCCGGCCTGCTCGAGCGCTTCAGCACGGTTGTGAACTGGGGCAGGCTCAGGAACTACTTCTCGTGCAACCATGCCTATTTTGCCGACCGGCAAAAGCTGCTCGACGACCTCACCGCGCTGCTGCGCACGGACGATGCGCCTCCAAGCCGCTCGTCCGCCACGATGACGCGCATCGGCCCGAGCGACAGCCGTTCGGGCTATTGGCGTCTGCCGCCAGAGTGACTCCGGATGGCCACCCTGGGCCACTCCCACGCGACAGCCCGCGCTCTCCGCACCGAAGGCTTGGAGAACGGCAACCGGCCGCTCCCCATGCAATTACCCGACCTCTGATTGGGAGCCCTGCTGCTCTTCGGGAAATTCAAATGTAATTGGCCCGGAACCCGACGAGGGGCGCGCCAAGATGCCGAAGCGCCACTATCGAAAAGCCTCCAAACCATTACTGTATGACTTGCATTTTCAGATCGCGAAATAAAGCCCGATCAGCCTTGTGGCCAATCGGGCTCCAAATCTCGCGGTCAAGCTCGAAGCGTTAGCCGATCACACTCCGGATCCATGGCATCAGGGCAATTCCTCATTGCCGGATCTTGGCCAGGCCGTCATGCAAGCACCAATCTCGCTACCAGAGTCATCGCCTCTCGGTCTTGCCACGTACTGGCGAGCCGTCTGACGATGCTGCCTCTGCCGGAGCCGGTGCTATCCAACGCCAAATATAGGCGCTTGCTCGGCGTGCCATGTGTCGTGCTGCCTCGATTGCCGCGACTGCGGGGCCAGCCCGCGTCAACGATCCAGGACCACGTCTCGCCTGAACCCTCGTCGCCTCGCATCGACGCTGCGATAGTAGCCTTTGGCGTACTCCGGCAGACGACTGCTGACAACTCGGCCTCATTCGACTGCTGGCTGAGATCGTTCGGATATCGAATTTTTGAGGGTGATAGCCATCCAGGCCCGCCGCTCAAATGGCGACATGCGGGACGGCTAGATCTGGTCCGGTGGAAGCATTTTTCTAGACCTCCAATTCTGGAGTGCGGACGGTCTTATTCTGGCGCCGTCATTGCCGAATTGTCAAGCGCTCCGTCAAATGCAATCTCGCAATGCAAAATGCGTCGCCGCGCATTTCTGAGCCGGGTCAACTAGCCCGAACTATTCACCACCGCGCGGATTGCTCAGGGCGGGGCAGATCCTGCAGAAGGATGGCGAAAAGCGTCGCTCTTGCTTGCACTTGAGCCTTCCGACGCACCGGGCGGCCCGCCCTGAGCGACCCGCAGGGCGGCGCGCAATTGACGAATGGCGCCTGGCTGGAAGCAAGCCTCCGGAATGTCTCGCCGCTCGACCGATGTCCCCGCATCGGGCTGCGCGGCACTCCTGGCCATTCGTCAATTTTACCTTCCTCGCGACCACGTGCTGGTGAATAGTTCGGGCTAGCTGCCAGGCGGCCGAGGCAATCGTACTGACGACCATTGGGCATCAACGACCATCTGCCGACCAACGGGCTTGCCTGCGCCTCGGGCTGCGCTAGTCTGAGCGGCATCAGCCAAGGAGGCCACACATGGACCACCGCACACTTCTCGATCCGACCGGCGAGCACGAGGCCGTTGCGAAGAAGCTCGCGGCCCGGCCGAGGTCGCTGGACGGCGTGACGGTCGGCATCCTCGATATCGGCAAGGCGCGGGGCGACGTCTACCTGAACCAGCTCGCCCTGCGGCTCGGCGAGCGCGGCATCGCCGTGAAGCGCTACGCCAAGCCGACGCCGAGCCGTCTGGCCTCGGGCGAAACGCGGGCGCGCATGAAAAGCGAGGTGCAGGCGGCGATCATCGGCCTCGCCGATTGAGGCTCTTGCACAACGTGCAGTTTGCACGACGGATCCTATCTCGACGGCACTGGCATTCCGGCACTGATCGTGGCGACGACGGCATTCGTCCAAGCCGCGGATGTGCAATCGAAGGCTCTCGGCTACACGCCAACCATCACGTGGGTTCCGCACCCCGTGCAGGATCGTACCGACCTCGAGCTGCAGCGACTCGCCGATGACACGGTCGACCGCATCGTGCAGGGATTGACCACGGCGTGATCCCTGCCCGGACCGGAGCGCGTCTGAAGGCCATGGTTCCGGCCGCGCCGGGCGAGGCGCGTCAGCGCCTTGACCCCGCGCCGAGATCCAGGCCGAGCCCTCTCGCGATGCTGCCGACGACGCGGCGCGGCGAGAGGCCGACGGACACGACGAGCGGCCGCTCGTCCGGCTGCGGCTCCTCGAGGGCCGCGAACTGGCTTTCCAGCAGCGTTGCCGGCATGAAGTGCCCGCGCCGGCGCTGCAAGCGCTCGCCGATCATCTGGCGCGTGCCGAACAGATAGACGAGCGCCACGTCCGGGCGGCCGTCGAGCAGAACGTCGCGGTACCGCCGCTTCAGCGCGGAGCACGAGACGATCGCCGGCTCTTCCTTCGCGCGCCGCTCGTCGATGTACGCAGCGATGGCCGCGAGCCAGGGAGCGCGGTCGACATCGTCGAGCGGATGGCCCGAGCGCATCTTGGCGACGTTGGCCGCCGGGTGGAACTCGTCGGCATCGCGGAACGGCCAACCGAGCGCACGGCCGAGATTCTTACCCGTGGTGCTCTTTCCAGCCCCGGAGACGCCCATCAGCAGGATGACGGTCGGCGGCAGCTGTCGCGACGATCGCATGGGCATGCTCTCACGTCGCCGATTTCTGAGCCGCAGGCCGTTTCGGCTCGACGTGCCCGCCAAAGCCCTTGCGCATCGCCGAGAGCATTTTTTCCGCGAACGTGTGGCCCTGGCGAGAACGGAAGCGGGCGTAGAGCGCCGCGGTCAGCACCTCCGCGGGCACCGCCTCCTGCACCGCCGCCTCGACGCACCAGCGCCCCTCGCCCGAATCCTCCACATGCCCCGAGTAGCTCTCGAGCCCCGGCTCCTCTGCTAGCGCCGCTGCCGAGAGATCGAGCAGCCACGACGTGATCACGCTGCCGCGCCGCCACACCTCTGCGATGTCGGCGACATCGAGCGCAAGCCGGTGCTCCGCCGGCAGCGTCGGGCCTGCGGCGCCGCGCATGATGTCGAAGCCCTCCGCAATCGCCTGCATCATGCCGTACTCGATGCCGTTGTGGACCATCTTGGCGAAATGTCCGGCCCCGTTCGGTCCGGCGTGCACATAGCCATGGGCGGGCCGCGGATCGCGCGCCTCGCGATTTGGCGTCGCGGGAATGGAGCCGGCGCCCGGGGCCAGAGTCGCAAAGATCGGATCATGGCGCTCGAATACCTCCTTGGCGCCGCCGATCATCAGGCAATAGCCCCGCTCGAGGCCCCACACACCGCCGCTTGTGCCGACATCGAGGTAGTGGAGGCCCTTCCCCGACAGCATGGCGGCGAGACGGATGTCGTCCTTCCAGTTCGTGTTGCCGCCGTCGATGATCGTGTCACCCGCCGAGAGCAGGGCTGCGAGCTCGCCGATGGCGGCCTCCGTCGCACTCCCCGCCGGCAGCATTACCCAGACGGTGCGCGGGGCTGCAAGCCGCTGTACGACGTCGGCGAGGCCATCTGCCGCGACCGCACCCTCGGCAGCGAGCACCGTTCCGAGCTTCGGGTCGCGGTCGTAGACGACTGCCGTGTGCCCGCCTCGCATGAGCCGGCGGACGATATTGGCCCCCATCCGGCCGAGGCCGATCATCCCGAGCTGCACGCTTCCCTCCCTGTTGCTGCCACGCGTCGCTGCGGCCTTATAGCAGGTGTGACCGGTCTGTGACGTTGCCCCAATGGCACAACGGCTGCCTCCAGAAAGTCCGCCAATTCGCTTCGCAAGCGGGCTGCCGCCCACTCCCGCTCGGCGCTGAGGCCGCCCCGAACCTGGCCCGTTCTGACATCAGAGCAAGGGGGAGGTCCGATGGGTCTCCTCAGGGCGGAGCGCGAGGCGGCAGCCTCGCTCGCGCGAGCGACGCGGGCGAGTTGCCGTGGCCGCGCTCGGCTTCACCCTGCAATCAACACTTGGAAGCCATCCCGACATTCGGCAAAGTACGGCCACTCACGAGATGGACGACCCGCAATGCGCCAACCACTTTCCGGCATCCGCGTCATCGACCTGACGCGCATCCTGTCCGGACCCTTCTGCACGATGATGCTCGGCGACATGGGTGCCGACGTCCTGAAGATCGAGACCCCAGGAGGCGACCCCGTGCGCGGACACGGCGACATCGTCGAAGGCCTCTCCTGGTACTTTGCAGCGTTCAACCGCAACAAGCGCTCCGTCGTCATCGATCTCCGCAAGCCAGAGGGCAAGGAGGTGCTCGCCCGCCTCCTCGCCAAGGCCGACGTGCTGGTCGAGAATTTCAGGCCCGGCGTGCTCACCGAAATGGGCTTCGATCAGGCGCGCCTCGATGTGCTCAACCCGCGGCTGATTGTGGCGAGCATAAATGGTTACGGCTCCGTCGGCCCCTACGTGGACCGCCCCTCCTTCGACTTCATTGCCCAGGCCATGAGCGGGCTCATGGCGACCTCCGGCGAGCCCGAGGGTGCGCCCATGCGGACGGCACTCCCCATCACCGATCTCGTCGCCGGCCTCTATTGCGCCTTCGGCATCGTCAACGCACTCCGCGCGCGCGATCTCAACGGGCGCGGCCAGCGTGTCGAGGCGGCGATGGTGAACGGCATCGTCTCGATGCTCGCCTACCTCGCTTCCGAGCACCTGGCGACGGGGCGCAATCCGCAGCGCACGGGCAACGATCATCCGATCGCGGCACCTTATGGCCTCTATCGCGCCAAGGACGGCGAGATCGCCATCGCGCCGAGCACGAACGAATCGCTCGAGAAGCTGATGCGCACCCTCGGTCTCTCCGAGATGCTGGAGCGGCCGGAGTACAGGACCCCGCAGCTCCGCCACGCCCGCCGCCACGACTTCCGCGCGCCGATCAATGCAGCCCTCGCCGTCGAGACACAGGACACATGGATCACTCGTCTCAATGCCGCCGGCGTCCCCTGCGGCAAGATCATGACGCTGAAAGAGGTGTTCGCCGATCCGCAGATCAAGGCGCAGCAGATGGTGCTCGAGATCGATCATCCGGGTCACGGCGTCGTCCGCACGGTGGGCTTTCCGGTGAAACTCTCCGGCACACCCTGCGCTGTCCGCTTGCCGGTCCCTGAGCTCGGCGGCCACACCGACGAGGCGCTGCGCGAGAGCGGCCTCGCTGATGCCGAAATCGCCAAGCTCCGCGCCGCCAAAGTCATCGTGTGAGCCGAGCCATGGCAAGCAACCTGCAGATCAACGCCGACCGGCTCTGGTCGACCATCATGGCCTCCGCCGAGATCGGCAAGGGTCCGCGCGGCGGCCTCTGCCGCCTGACGCTCAGCGACGATGACCGCACGGTCCGCGATCTCGTCGCTGGCTGGGCCAACGTCGCCGGCTGGTCACTCACCGTCGACCGACTCGGCAGCATGTTCATCGCGCGACGGGGCCGCGAGCCGAGCCTGCCGCCGGTCCTCATCGGCAGCCATCTCGACACGCAGGCGGCAGGCGGCCGCTTCGACGGCATCCTCGGCGTCATGGCGGGCATCGAGGTCCTGCGAACCCTGGACGATCTCGGCCTCGAGACACGGCGCACCATCGAGGTCGTCAACTGGACGAACGAGGAGGGCGCCCGTTTCCAGCCGCCGATGCTCTGCTCGCTCGCCTTCGCCGGCAAGGCTGCGGCCGACTGGGTTCTCGACCGGATCGACAAGGAGGGCCGCCGCTTCGGCGACGAGCTCGCGCGCATCGGCTATGCGGGGAGTGCCGCGGTCGGCGGCCGCGCGATCGACGCCTATTTCGAGCTCCACATAGAGCAGGGCCCCAAGCTCGATGCCGCCAAGGTCCCGCTCGGCGTCGTGGTCGGCGGATTTCCAACCGCCGGCATGCGCATCGAGATCAGGGGCCGCACCTCGCATGTCGGGCCGACGCCGATGGAGCATCGCCGCAACGCCCTCGTCGCCGCCGCCCACGTCGCGGTCGCCGTCGACGAAATCGGCTGGCGCTATGCGGCGGGCGAGGGCAAGACGACCGCTGCCCGCCTCGACCTCTGGCCGAACCTCCCCGGCATCCTCTCGGAGCGCGCGACACTCTACTGCGATCTCCGCCACCCTGACGCGAGCGCCCTCGAGCGCATGCTGGCCGAGGTCGCGACCGCCATTCCGGATTGCGCGCGACGCGGACGCTGCGAGATCGAGATCGCCGAGCGCTGGGGCTTCGGCGGCTTTTCATTCGATCGCGATCTGATTGCGCTCATCCGGGCCTCCGCAGCGCGGCGCGGCGTCGCAACTCTCGACCTCAAGTCGGAGGCGGGTCACGACGCCTACCACATGGCCTCGATCTCTCCGGCGGCGATGATCTTCACACCCTGCAAGGGTGGCATCTCGCACAACGAGGAGGAGGACATGACGCTGGCGGAGGCCGTGCCCGGCGCCTCCGTTCTCCTCGATGCCGTTCTCGAGCGCGCCAACCGCTGATCGACTGTCCTCCCGCCTCGCCGTGCGTCCGCGATGGGAGGCGGTTCGGGGCCAGGGCCAGCCCCGATGGATGGGGCTCCACCGTGTCCGTCCCCGCGAGGGGCAAGTGGCGCATGAACCGAATTACTGAGCGCTGAGAGGTTGTCATGCCCGAGTCGCACATTCCGCCGGACGACGATCCGTTCCTGTGGCTCGAGGAGGTCGAGGGCGAGCGCGCGCTCGCTTTCGCACGGGCCGAGACCGCGGCGACCAAGGCCGCACTCATGGACGAGGCGTTCGCGCGCGACCGCGAGATCGTCCGTGCCATCATGACCGCGCCGGACAAGATCCCCTTCGTCAGCGCGCGCGGCGACCGGATGTATAACTTCTGGACCGACGCCGATCATGTGCGCGGCCTCTGGCGGCGGACAACGCTCGAGTCCTATCGCTCGCCGAGCCCCGACTGGGAAACGATTCTCGATATCGACGTCCTCAACAAGACCGAGGGTGCGAACTGGGTCTGGGCGGGCTGCCACGCGCTCGGGCCACAATTCGAGAGGGGCCTGGTCTCGCTCTCGAACGGCGGCTCGGACGCGGCAGTCGTCCGCGAGTTCGATCTCGAGGCGAAAGCATTCGTGCCGGGGGGCTTTGCGCTCGCCGAGGCGAAGTCGTCGCTCGACTGGCTCGATCCCGACACGGTGCTCGTCGCAACGAACCTCGCGCCAGCCAAACAGACGACGTCGGGTTATCCGCGCGAGGTCCGGCGCTGGCGGCGCGGCGATCCGTTCGAGCGCTCGGAGGTGATCTACGCGTGCGACGAGACGGACATGGGCACGTGGGTGATGGTCGAGCGCGGTCCCGGGCCGACGCTCGTTGCCATCCACCGCGTGATCGACTTCTTCAGTCGTGAGGTCTTTCTCTGGCGCGAGGGAGCGCCGCTCGTACGGCTCGATCTGCCGCGCGATGCCGAGCCGTTGATCCGCGCCGACCGGCTCGTCATCACGCTGAAGAGCGATTGGGCGGCGGGTGGCTGGAGCTTTGCCAAGGGCTCCGTCATCGCGATATCGCTCGCCCGGTTTCTCGCGGGGGACCGTGAGTTCGCCGTGCTCTTCGAGCCGACACCGCGCTCGAGCGTGCAGGCGCTGCTCTGGATCCGCTCAGGCATCGTGCTGACGGTCCTCGACAACGTGCAGAGCCGCATCGAGATTGCAAGAGAGGCTGGCGACCGCTGGAGGGTTGAACCGCTGGCCGGACTGCCCGCCGGCACCACCACATCGACCATGGCCTTCGAGGCCGATGACGCGGCAAGCACGGACCGCTTCTTCGTCGTCGCGAACGGTTTCCTCACGCCCGCAACACTTTATCTTGCCGAGGCGGGCACGCTGCCGGTCAGGCTCAAGGAAGCGTCGGCGCGTTTCGATCCGAGCGGTCTCACCGTTCGCCAGCACGAGGCCGTCTCGAGCGACGGCGAGCGCATTCCCTATTTCGAGGTTGCCCGCGATGGGCTCGCGCCCGACGGCTCGAGTGCCACACTCATCCAAGCCTACGGCGGATTCGATCTGTCGATGCTGCCGGGCTATCAGGCGACCACGGGCCGGCTCTGGCTCGAGCGGGGCGGCGTGCTCGTCGTCGCCAACCTGCGCGGCGGCGGCGAGTTCGGTCCGCGCTGGCACGAGGCAGGGCGGCTTGCGGGCAAGAAGCAGAGCCACGATGATCTTGCAGCCGTTGCCGCCGACATCGCCCGGCGCGGCGTATCGCGGCCAGAGCGCATCGCCGCGGTCGGCGGCAGCAATGGTGGCCTACTCGTCGGATCGATGCTGACGCGTTATCCCGAGCGCTTCGGCGCGATCGTGTGCGGCGTCCCCCTCCTCGACATGCGCCGCTATACGAAACTGCCACCCGGCGCGAGTTGGATCGCGGAATACGGTGATCCGGACAAGCCCGAGGACTGGGCCTTCATGCAGGCATTCTCGCCCTATCAGCAGCTCGCCGCCGGCCGGCCCTATCCGCCGATCCTCCTCCACACCTCGACGCGCGATGATCGCGTGCATCCGGGCCACGCGCGCAAGTTCACGGCGAGGTTGCGTGCGCTCGGCTACGAGCCCGTATTCTACGAGAACGAGGACGGCGGCCACGCGGGAGCAGCCGATCACGAGGCGGTCGCAACCCGGGTGGCGCTCGAGTATGCGTTCCTGCGACGCGCGCTGAGGCTGGCAGTGCCGGCATGAGGGCGAGCAGCGAGGGGAGTGCCGGCTTCGGCGTCTACGTGCACTGGCCGTTCTGCGCCTCCAAGTGCCCGTATTGCGATTTCAACTCGCATGTCCGTGCGGGCGGGATCGACGAGGCGCGGTATCTGCGGGCCTATCTCCGCGAGATCGAGGCGAGTGCTGCGGAAACCGGTCCAGCGGGCGCGCGCCCCGTCGTCGAGAGCATCTTTTTCGGCGGGGGAACGCCCTCGCTCATGTCGCCGTCGACGACCGGCGCGATCCTCGAGGCGATCGGACGGGCATGGTCTGTTGCCTCCGCTGCCGAGGTGACGATCGAGGCCAATCCGGGGAGCGTGGATGCCTCGAGATTTGCGGGCTACCGGGCGGCGGGTGTCAACCGCGTCTCGCTCGGGATCCAGTCGCTCCGCGATGCCGACCTGAAGTCGCTCGGCCGCCGCCACGACGTCGCCGAGGCGCGCCGCGCCATCGCCGTCGCCGCCGCCACGTTCGAGCGCATGTCGTTCGACCTCATCTACGCCCGTGTCGGACAGACGGTGGCGGCCTGGCGCGAGGAGCTCGCCGAGGCGCTTACCATCGCGGGGAGCCACCTCTCGCTCTATCAGTTGACGATCGAGCCCGAGACGCCGTTTGCCGCGCTCCATGCCGCGGGCAAGCTGCCGGTGCCGGACGGCGAGACGTCACTCACCCTCTACGAGGCGACGCAGGAAGTGATGGAACGGCACGGCCTCCCCGCCTACGAGGTCTCGAACCATGCGGCGCCCGGCGAAGAGTGCCGGCACAACCTGCTCTATTGGCGCTACGGCACCTACGCCGGGATCGGCCCAGGCGCGCATGGCCGGCTCATGCGCGGACCGGGTCGCATTGCAACGGTCGGCGAGCGCAATCCGGAGCGCTGGCTCGCGCGCGTCGTGGAGGCGGGGCTCGGCTGGACCGAGGCGACGGCGCTCACGCCCGAGGAGCAGGCGGACGAATGCCTTCTGATGGGCATGCGACTGACCGAAGGGATCGACCTCGCACGCCTCGCCGATCTCGCGGGGCTCGCGGCCGATCGCCGCCAGCTCGAAGCCCTCGCGCGCCATGGCTTAATCACGATAGATAGCGGACGTGACGCGCGCGCCTCCCTCATCCGCGCGACGTCGGCCGGCCGGCTCGTCCTCAATCGCGTCATTCCGGCGATCTCGGAGACGCTCGCGCCGATTGCCGCTGCCACAACCCACAAGGGAACCGCACGACCATGACCAATCCCGTCCTTGTCGAACTCACACGCGGTGCACTGGTCGAAAGCCAGCATCGGGGTGCGGTTGCCGTTGCGCGGCCGAACGGCGATCTGGTCGTCGCAATGGGAGATGTGGCGCGCCCCGTCTTTCCGCGCTCGGCCGTGAAGTCGCTGCAGGCGCTGAGCCTCATCGAGACGGGTGCTGCCGATCGCTATGGCTTTGGTGCCCACGAAATAGCGCTTGCGTGCGCGTCCCACTCGGGGACCGAGGCACACTCCTCGCTTGCGGCCGACATGCTGGCCCGCGCCGGTCTGACGGATGCGGCCCTCGGCTGCGGCGCGCACATGCCAGGCCACGAGGCGACCGCGCATGGGAAAATCAAAGCTGGCCGCGCGCCGGGCCCCCTCGACAACAACTGTTCGGGCAAGCACTCGGGCATGCTGGCAACGGCCGTCCACATGAAGGAGGCGGTTGCCAGCTATCTCGCGCCGGACCATCCTGTGCAGCAGCGCATCCTGAAGAACATGCGCGAGGTGACGGGCGCCGCACTCGCCGACGACGTCCGAGGCATCGACGGTTGCTCGGTGCCGACCTGGGCGATGTCGCTTCAGACGCTCGCGACCGCCTTCGCGCGTCTCGGCAGCGGCGAGGGGCTCGGGCCAACGCGCCGCGCGACGGTGGAGCGCATCATGGCGTCGTGCTGGGAGGCGCCCGAGATGGTGGCGGGACCCGGCCGGCTCGATACGGCGATCCTCGGCCGCCTCAAGGGCCAGGTGTTCTCGAAGACCGGGGCCGAGGGCGTCTACTGCGCGGCGCTCGTCGATCGCGGGCTCGGGCTCGCGCTCAAGGTGGAGGATGGCACACCGCGGGCAGCGCAGGCCGCGCTCGCCATGATCATAGAGCGGCTTTACCCGAGCGTCGGCACGGGCCGCTCGGCCGCATCACGAATTGGCGCGGCACCGAGGTCGGCGCGACGCGGGGCGCGAACGAGTTCGAGCAGGCGATCGACCGACTCACGGCGATGCGGTAAGGATCCGCCAGTATCCGTCATGGCCGGGCGCGTCGCGGGCTGCGACCACATGCCCCGCGCTTGATCAGGGTCAAGGCCCGGCGTTGAGATGGGCGGCACTCGGATCACTCGATCAGCGCTGGCCGAGAGGGCGAGGGCATGGAGACGGAGATTGCCGCGACAGAGGCGCCGTCGAACACGGACGGCAGCTTCGAGATCTACCTTGCCTGGCAGGACGTGACGCTGACGGTCCGCGGCGAGCAGGCCGCAATCGACGTGCTGGTGCAAGCCGGTGTGCCGATCGAGCCCGGCTGCTCCGTCGGCGGCTGCGGCCAGTGCGTGACGCGCTATGTCGAGGGCGACGTCATCCACAAGGACGCCTGCCTCAACGACGAGGAGCGCAAGACGATGTTCTGCCCGTGCGTGTCGCGCGCCCGGAGCCGCATCGTGCTCGCGCTGTAGAGCCGGGGAGGATCAGCCGACCGTTAGCACGATCTTGCCGATGTGGCCGCTCGATTCCATGCGCCGGTGGGCGTCGGCGGCGTGGGCCAGCGGGAAAATCTGATCCATGACGACCTTGACGCGGCCGGCAGCGATCAGCGGCCAGACCCGCTCCTCGAGGGCGCGCGCAAAGCCGGCTTTCACGGCGCGCGTTCGCGGACGAAGCGTGGAGCCGGTGAGCGTCACGCGCTTCATCATCAGTCGGGCGACGTTGAGCTCGACGACGGCGCCCTCGAGCGTCGCGATCTGGACGATGCGGCCGTCCTCTGCGGCGCAAACAAGGTTCTTTTCCGTATAGCTGCCGCCGACCATGTCAAGCGTGACGTCGACGCCGCGGCCGCCGGTCACCTCCTTCACGACAGCGACAAAATCCTCAGTGCGGTAGTTGACGGCGCGATCGGCGCCGAGCGCGCGGCAGGCGGCGCACTTCTCTTCACTGCCGGCCGTCGCGATGACGTTGGCGCCGAAGGCCTTGGCGAGCTGGATCGCGGTGGTGCCGATGCCGCTCGTGCCGCCGTGCACCATGAACCACTCACCAGCCTTGAGGCCGCCGCGCTCGAAGACGTTGTTCCAGACGGTGAAGTGCGTTTCGGGGAGCGCCGCCGCCTCGATCATGCCGAGGCCAGCAGGGATAGGCAGCGCCGACGTCTCCTCGGCAATGCAGTATTGCGCGTAACCGCCGCCGTTGACGAGGGCGGAGACCTTGTCGGCAACGCGCCAGCGCGTGCACTCGGGGCCGACCGCCACCACCTCGCCCGCGATCTCGAGGCCTGGCAGCGGCGAATGCCCCTTGGGTGGCGGATAGGCGCCAAGGCGCTGCTGGACATCCGGCCGGTTGACACCTGCCGCTGCGACCTTGACGAGGAGTTGCCCCGGTCCCGGCTCGGGAACGGCCATCTCCCTCGGCACGAGGACATCGGGTCCACCCTTGCCGTCGATGACGATGGCGGTCATGCGGTCGGGAAGCGAGGTCATGGACGAGCGGCTCCGGAATCAATCGCGCGTGTGACGGTCGAGGAACGGGATGACCTGCTTGTGGAACTCAGCCGGCGCCTCGCCGTGCAGCATATGCGAGACGCCCGGCATGACGACGAGGTCGGAGCCTGGGATGGCCTTGTGGATCGCCTCGGCGGCAGCGACCGGCGTCGAGGGATCGAGCGCGCCGACGATGATGCGGGTCGGCAGGCGGATCTCGCCAAGGCGTCCCGTGATGTCGAGTTCTCGGATGGCGCCGCCCCAGCCGCAGTAACCTTCCGCCGGTGTCGCCTCGATCATGCGCGTGAAGCGGGCGACGAGCGGCTTGTTCGACTTGAGCGCCTCGGGCGAGACCCAGCGCTGCAAGGCGCCCTGCACCTGCGATTTCATGCCGGAGGCGCGCACGGCCGCGATCCGCTCGTCCCACAGCGCCCGGGCTTCCGGCGGCACGCGGCTCGAGGTCGAAACGAGCAGGAGGCAGGCAAAGCGCTCGGGATGGAGAAGCCCGAGGTACTGGCCGACCATGCCGCCCATGGAGAGGCCAAGGAAGCGCGCCTTCCTGGCGCCGACATGATCCATCAGCGCGACGACATCCTTGGCGAGCGTCTCGAAGGCGTAGGGAGCCGGCGAGGCCTCGGTGACGCCATGGCCGCGCGCATCCATGCGGATCACGCGGTACTTGTGCGTGAGCGCCGCCGTCAGCTCGTCCCAGGTGGTGAGATTGGTGGCGAGCGGGTGATGGAGCACGACGACAGGCCCGCGCTCCGGTCCGGCGACCTCGAAGTTCATACGGATGCCGTTGATCTGCGCCTTCATGGTGCACTCCTGTGATCGCCGTTGGCCGACACCGTAACGTGCGTCACGGGCGCGGACAACGCGCGAAAAAAGAATGCGTGGACGGCTGCTGCCGCGCCTCAGGTCTTGACGATCAGACGGTTCGTCAGGCCCTCGGCGAGACGCTGGAGCGCGGCACGCAAGCCATCATCGGCGACTGTCGACAGCGGCAGGATATCGATGGGCTTTTGCGGACGCACGGGAGCGGCACGCTGAGGAGGAGACGTCTTCGCGTAGCGCTGCTCGATGCGGACCTCGGCGATGGCCGAGTAGCCGAAATAGCGGTTTACGCGGTCGATGATCTGGGCGCGCTGATATTCGACGTCGAGCGCGCGGGCCGGATCGACGGCGATGAAGAGCGTAGCGCCGGGACGACCAGTCGCCTCGTCGTCGCTGCCCGCGATCTTGGCGGGAAGGCGCGGCCAGCGCAGCCGGTCCGGTGTCGTGTAGCCCGCGAGTGTCGGGCCGACGATCGCGCACCAATCGGTGATTAGGGTCGCGGCCGAGAAACCAAACTTCTCGAACGACGGCCGTGTCAAACGAGGCACATAGCTGCCGACGGCGCGTGGGCCGGCAGCCTTGGCCGCGACCTGACGCACGGTGGCGCTCCTCGACGCTCGATCAGCTTGCGACACGATCGACCTCTCCGTGCTGCGGCAATCCGGCTGGGGTTTCCCGACAGTGCCTCTCGACTGAGCCACCGGACGGACGGGCGAACCTGCTATCCTCAATGCGATGATTCGGGTGACGTCGCCCACTCCCCACCTCAGGGAGGGACATATGGCTGTGGATGCATCGATCGGCGCGGCAGAGAAGCCGCGACCGAGCCGCCGGCAAGCGCCCGAGAGAGGCGCAGCGAGCGTCGGCAGGCGCCTGCTCGCCTGGTACGACCTCGAGCGACGCGAGCTGCCCTGGCGCTACCCGCCGGGGCAAACGGCCGATCCATATAGGGTCTGGCTATCCGAGGTGATGCTGCAGCAGACGACGGTAAAGGCGGTTGCCCCCTATTTCGAGGCCTTCACGCGCCGCTGGCCGACGGTCGGTGCGCTCGCCGCAGCACACCTCGATGACGTGCTGACGGCTTGGGCGGGGCTTGGCTACTACTCGCGTGCGCGCAATCTGCATGCTTGCGCCAAGGTCGTGACTGCAGACCATGGCGGCGTATTCCCGTCGCGGGAGGCCGCGCTCGCAGAGCTCCCCGGGATCGGCCCCTACACGGCGGCGGCCATCGCCTCGATCGCTTTCGGACGGCGCGCAACCCCGGTCGACGGCAACGTCGAGCGGGTGGTGGCACGGCTGTTCGCAATCGAACGGCCGCTGCCTGCTGCAAAGACGGAGCTCGCGGCCCTTGCCAGCACGCTCACGCCGCAGCGCCGGGCGGGCGATTTCGCGCAGGCCATGATGGACCTTGGCGCCACCGTTTGCACGCCGCGGCGGCCGAGTTGCCTGATGTGTCCTCTGGCCACCGGCTGCAAGGCGCGAGAGGCAGGGTTGGCAGAGCGGCTTCCCGCCCGCGCCGCCAAGGCCGAGCGGCCGACACGGTTCGGGATCGCCTTCCTGGCGCTCCGGGAGGATGGGCGCCTATTGCTCCGCCAGCGCGACGGCAAAGGGCTGCTCGCCTCGATGATCGAGGTACCTTCGACATCCTGGGTCGATACCTGGCCGGCCGAGGATGAGGCGCTGCAGGCGGCGCCGGTCAATGCGAGCTGGTGGCGCGTCCCGGGCGTCGTAACACACGTGTTCACGCACTTCCGGCTCGAATTGCTTGTCTACCGGGCGATCGTTCCAGTCGATGCGCAACTCACGTTCTGGGCGAATGCGCCGCGCTGCCGCTGGGTCTCACGGCGCGCGCTCGGCGAGCAGGCGCTGCCGAGCGTGATGACCAAGCTCATCGCCCATGCGATGAAGGACGGGTGAGCCGGCGATTGCGGCCACATCCGGTCCGGGGGAGACATGCTTGCCTATGTGCTCCGCAGGCTGCTGACAGCGATCCCAACGCTGTTCATCGTCGTGACCATCTCGTTCTTTCTGATCCGCGTCGCCCCTGGCGGGCCCTTCGACCTCGAGCAGCCGCTCGAGGCCAAGGTGATGGAGAATCTGCGCCGCATCTATCAGCTGGACCGGCCGCTGATCGAGCAGTACGGGCGCTATCTCGCGGCACTGCTCCGAGGCGATTTCGGGCCCTCGTTCTACTACCGCGACTTCACCATCGCCGAGCTGCTTCGTCGCGGGCTCCCCGTGTCGATGCTGCTCGGCGCGCTCGCCCTCGCCCTCGCGCTGGTTATCGGGACGGCACTCGGCGCGCTCGCAGCCTTCCGCCAGAACGGGCTCGCCGACTACGCCGTGATGAGCCTTGCAACGCTCGGGCTCACGGTGCCGGGCTTCGTCGTGGCGCCCCTCCTCCAGATCGTCTTCGGGCTGATGCTCGCCTGGCTGCCGGTCGGGGGCTGGAACGACGGCGCGGTGCGCAATCTCGTCCTGCCGGTGCTCGTGCTGGCGCTGCCGCAGGTCGCCATAATTGCGCGCCTCACCCGCGCGACGATGATCGAGACGCTGCGCTCAAATCCGATCCGCACTCTGAGGGCGACCGGCCTGCCGCCGCGGCTGGTCGCACTCTCCGCGATCCGCGCCTCCGCGCTTCCCGTGGTCTCGTATCTCGGTCCGGCGGCGGCGGCGCTGCTGACGGGCTCGGTCGTGGTCGAGACCATCTTCGGGCTGCCGGGCGTCGGGCGGTACTTCGTCGAGGGGGCGCTCAACCGCGACTACACCCTTGTCATGGCGACGGTGGTGCTGGTTGCCGTGTTTGTCATCACCTTCAATCTGATCGTCGATATCCTCTATGCCGTGATCGACCCGCGGGTGCGCTATGGCTGACGTCGCGGCAACTCCCGGGCGCTCGCTCTGGCAGGATGCGGCCCGCCGGCTCGCGCGCAATCGCCTTGCCATGGGGAGCCTCACGCTTCTTGCAGTCGTCGCGATCGCCGTGATCATCGGCCCGTTCCTGACAGGGCATGCGCACGACCGCGTCTATGCCGAGTACGTGCGCGTGCCAGCCGGGATTGCTGCACATCCAGACCACGCGCGGATCGAGGGCGCGCTGGAGCGCATCGCGATTCGCATGCGGGTGAAGGCCGAGCTGGTGCGGGCTCACTCGGGCGCGCGGGCGGGCGAGGTCGTTGCCATACTCGAGGCGCCGCGGCCGATCGACGATCGCAACCTCGCCTACTTCGAGCGCTCCGGGCTTTTCGGGGCGGCCCGCGTCCTCGAGCGCGGCGAGGACGGTGCCCGCGTGGTAGTGGCGGCCCCGATTGCCTACGAGCGCTTCCTGCTCGGCACCGACACGAACGGCCGCGATCTTCTCTCGCGAACGCTGATCGCGGGGCGCGTGTCACTGGCGATCGGCCTCCTCGCGTCGCTCGTTGCCCTCGTGATCGGTGTCGCCTGGGGGGCGACGGCCGGCTATCTCGGCGGCCGCGTCGATCTCGTCATGATGCGGATCGTCGACATCCTCTATGCGCTCCCGTTCATGTTCTTCGTCATCCTGCTCGTCGTGTTCTTCGGGAGGAGCGTCGCCCTGATGTTCATCGCGGTCGGCGCCATCGAGTGGCTCGACATGGCGCGCATCGTGCGCGGTCAAACGTTGACGATCCGCGCGCAGGAGTATGTGCAGGCCGCCGAGGCGCTCGGAGCGACGACCCGCGGCATCCTCTGGCGTCACATCATTCCGAACGCAATCGGGCCGGTGATCGTCACGGTGACGATGCTCGTCCCACGCGTGATCCTGCTCGAGAGCTTCCTCTCCTTCCTTGGCCTCGGCGTTCAGGAGCCGATGACGAGCTGGGGCGTGCTGATCGCGGAAGGGGCGCGCAACATTCAGGGCGCGGCATACATGCTCGCCGGCCCCGCGACGGCGCTCGTCGCCACGCTGTTCGCGCTCAATGCGCTCGGTGACGGCCTGCGCGATGCGCTCGATCCGAAGGAGCGCTGATGGCTCCGCTGCTCTCGGTGCGCGATCTCGCCGTCACGTTCGAAACGGGCGACGGCGCTGTTGCCGCAGTGCGCGGCCTCTCGCTCGATGTTGAGCGCGGGGAGACGGTCGCGATCGTCGGCGAATCGGGCTCGGGGAAGAGCCAGACGGCGCTCGCGGTCATGGGTCTGCTTGCCGCGAACGGGAGCGCGCAGGGCTCGGCGCAGTTCATCGTGGAAAGTGGCGCCGCGCCGGTCGATCTGCTCGCGCTGCCGGCTCGCGATCTCAACCGACTCCGCGGCCGGCGCCTCTCGATGATCTTTCAGGAGCCGATGACCTCGCTCGATCCGCTGACGCGTGTCGGCCAGCAGATCGGAGCCTCACTCCGTCATCATCAGGGAATGACGCGTGACGCCGCGCGCGACCGCGCGGTCTCGCTGCTGGATCGCGTGCGCATCCGCCGCCCCGCCGAGCGCGTCGATGCCTATCCGCACGAGCTTTCGGGCGGCGAGCGCCAGCGCGTCATGATCGCGCTCGCGATCGCCAACGGGCCGGCGCTCCTCATCGCTGACGAGCCGACGACCGCGCTCGACGTGACGACGCAGGCCGGGATCCTCGACCTCATCGCCGAGTTGCAGCGCGATCTCGGCATGGGGCTCCTGTTCATCACGCACGACCTCACGCTGGTACGCCGGCGCGCGGGGCGGGTCGTGGTGATGCGGGGCGGCAAAGCCGTCGAGCGCGGGGCAACGGCGGACGTCCTGGAGATGCCGAAGCACGACTATACGCGGACGCTGCTGGCGGCCGAGCCGCGACGGAAGGATCGCTCGCGCGCGGGGGTTGGTCCGGTCGTCGTCGAGGCGCGGGGTATCGATGTCCGCTTTCCCGTCCGTCGCGGCTGGCTGGGTCGGAGTGCACGCAAGGTGCATGCGGTCTGCGGCGTGGATATTGACATCAGGCGCGGCGAGACGCTCGGCGTCGTCGGAGAGTCAGGTTCGGGGAAGTCGACGCTCGGGCGCGCGCTGCTGCGGCTCGTTCCCGGGTCAGGCTTGGTCCGCTTCGAGGATCGCGAGCTTGCCGCGCTCACCCGGGCGGAGCTCCGCCCGCTGCGGCGGTCCATGCAGCTCGTCTTCCAGGACCCGTTCGGCTCGCTCTCACCGCGCATGACCGTCGGGCGCATCGTCACCGAGGGGCTGCTCGTGCACGAGCCCCAGCTCAGCGAGGTGGAGCGGGACCGGCGGGCGGCAGCGGCGCTCGAGAGTGTCGCGCTCGATGCCGCCTTACGCAACCGCTACCCGCACGAATTCTCCGGTGGCCAGCGTCAGCGCATCGCCATCGCGCGGGCGATGATCCTGCGGCCGCGCCTCGTTGTGCTCGACGAGCCGACGAGCGCGCTCGACCGCACGGTTCAGGCAACCATTGTCGATCTCCTGGTGCGCCTGCAACGCGAGCACGGCCTGGCCTACCTGTTCATCAGCCATGACCTCGCCGTGGTGCGGGCGATTTCCGACCGGATCATGGTGATGCGCGGGGGCGAGGTGGTGGAGGAGGGCGCGGCGGACGACGTCGTCGCCCGTCCGCGTGAGGCCTACACGCAGGCCCTCGTGAAGGCCGCGTTCGAGCCCTAATCGGTTCACGCGACCAGTACAATTGCGGGCAGCCGTTCAACCGTCCGTTAGCGAATATTCGTGATTAGTAAGCTGCACGGCATGGAGCTCGTTGGCTTGCCGACACAACGCCCGAACTCTTTCGGGTCCGAAGAGGATAGCGCATTTGACCTCACGAGCGGCGAGCGACGAGGCAGCGCGGGCGCGACCCGCGGCGAGCCGCCGCGACCGTTCGAGCGAACGCATCCGCGAGGCGCGGGCGAAGCTTGCCCAGGGCACGACGATCAAGCCCGAGTTCGAGTACGAGCTCCTTTCGATGTTCGTACGCAATGAGCTCGGTGCACTAGTCACGATCCCGCTGCTCGCGATGGTGTTCTGCCTCGCCTCCATGTTCTGGGCGCCGGTCGGCCAGGCTATTTTCTGGCTGCTCGCGGTGATCGCGGCCAAGGTGATGCTGCTCGAGTGCTGCCGGCGGTTCGTCGCGGCTGCCCGGGAAGAGATCATCATCGATGTCTGGCGGCGCCGCCTCATCCTGTTCGAGCTGCTGTCAGGTGTCGCCTGGGCCGGGATCGCCCTTGTCGGCATGACCGCAAAGGATCCGTCGAGCCACGTCTTCATCTTTGCCTCGCTGATCGTCGTGCTGGCGATCCGCATGACGTTCGCCTCGAGCGTGATGCCGATCCTCTATGTCGGCACGATCCCGATGACGCTCGCTGTCGTGACGCGACTCGTGCTGCTCAATCACCCGTTCTATTGGGCCATGGCGTCGATGGCGATTGGTGTGCATGTCTATTTCATCTTCCTCGCGAAAGGGCTCAACTCGACCTCGCTCGCCATGCTCGAGTTCCGCGCCGAAAAGGATGCCCTGATTGCCGAGCTCGAGGAGGAGAAGTCGATCTCCGACGAGGCGCGCCGGCGCGCAGAAGGCGCGAACGTCGCCAAGTCGCGCTTCCTCGCAACCATGAGCCACGAGCTGCGCACGCCGCTCAACGCGATCCTGGGCTTCTCCGAGGTCATGAAGCTCGAACTGCTCGGGAAGCTCGACAACGCAACCTACAAGGACTACTGCGGCAGCATCCACGACAGCGGCCGCCACCTTCTCCATCTCATCAACGAGATCCTCGATCTCTCGCGCATCGAGGCTGGCCGTTACGAGCTGCACGAACAGCCGACGCGGCTCGCCGACGTCGCCGAAGATTGCTACCGGCTGCTGAAACTCCGCGCCGACGGGAAGGGCCTGCAGGTCATCCTCGATCTGGACCAGAGCCTGCCGCAGCTGTGGTCGGACGAGCGCGCCGTCCGGCAGGTGATCCTGAACCTGATGTCGAATGCGCTCAAGTTCACGCCGAAAGGTGGCAAGGTCACGCTGCGCGTCGCGCCCTCTGCCGATG
>DAORNH010000035.1:21626-21947 GCA_035440865.1 Hyphomicrobiaceae bacterium
GAAGGAGGAGATTCCGAAGGTCATGCAGGCCTTCGGGCAGGGCTCACTCGCGCACGAGACGGCCGAGGGCGGAACGGGTCTCGGCCTGCCGATCGTGCAGAACCTGATCGAGCTGCACGGCGGCAGCTTCGAGCTCCACTCTGAGCTTCGCAAGGGCACGGAGGCGATCGCCTGCTTCCCGAAAGGGCGCGTCATGCAGTCGATGCCGCCGCTACAGCCGCTCGGCCAGGAGCGGCACCGCCAGGGCGATGCTCCGCCGGCAGCTCCGGTGCGAGCGGGCCGGAGGCCACGGTTGCGCCGCGCGGGCGTCGAGGGCCAGGC
>DAORNH010000036.1:0-1202 GCA_035440865.1 Hyphomicrobiaceae bacterium
GCCTACCTGCAGCGCGTCGGCCAGATGGAGAGCACGACGACACGCCTCAAGGGCATCCTCGAGGACGTGATCAAGAGCAATCCCGGGAAGACGCGCGACCAGATCATCGCCCTCTTCGAGGAGCGCAAGAAGGCGTTCGTGATGGAGCTGCAGAAGCAGGCCATCGCCAGCGCCCGCGCCGGCGTCGTTCCGACGAAGCGCAAGGAAGCCGAGAACGAGATCATCGAGGAGCGCCTCAAGCTGCAGGAGGCGAAGCGACTCGGAGTCGTCGTTACAGACGACGATGTCGACCGCGTCATTAAGCAGATCGCCGACAAGAACAAGATGACGGTGCCGAAGTTCGCCGAGCACATGAAATCCATGGGCGCCGACATTGCCGTCATGCGCTCACGCTTCCGCGCGACGCTCGCCTGGCGCGAGGTCATCCGCCGCCGCTTCGGTCCGCAGATTGCCATCTCGAACAAGGAGATCGACGCGCATCTCGCAGGTGCGGGCGCCGGTGCCGCGGGCGCCGATAGCATCCTCCTGCACGTGCACCGCTTCATCCTGCCGGTCTCCGGCGCGAACCAGGCGGCTCTCGCCCAAAGATTCGCGGAAGCCCAGCGCATGCAGAAGGCGTTCGCGGGCTGCAAATCGTCGCCGGGGCTCGTCAAGGCCGCGGCCGGAGCGCGTTTCGAGGATCTTGGCTTCAAGCCGACCGGAGCCCTTCCGGTGAAGGAAGAGACGCGCACGTTCCTGCTCACCGCGCGTGACGGCGAGATGGTGCCGCCCTCGATCACCGCCGCAGGCATCGAACTCTTCGCAGTCTGTGCGCGGCGCGTGACGAGTGGCACTGATGCCAAGCGCGAGAAGGCCCAGGAAGAGCTAATGATGCGCGAATTCGAGACCTATTCGAAGCGCCATCTCCGCTTCCTGCTGCATGAAGCCCAGATCCATCGGCAGACGCCGGTGGCGCCGGGGAAGTCGTGAGCCGATCGCGCCGAGCCCTGGCCCTGACGCTCGGTGATCCGTCGGGCCTTGGGCCGGACATCACGATCGCCGCCTGGCAGCAGCGCCACACACACGGAATTGCGCCCTTTGTCGCCATCGGCGCACGGCAGGCGCTCGTCGAGCGTGCGGGCGCCTTGGGACTGGCGATCCCGATCGAAGCCGTGACAGACCCCGGCGCGGCCCTCGCCTGCTTTGATCGGTCGCTGCCGGTC
>DAORNH010000036.1:1212-15203 GCA_035440865.1 Hyphomicrobiaceae bacterium
ATATCCCGACTGATGTACGTGTCGAGGCAGGGCGGCCGACCAGCACGAACGCGGAGGCTATCGTCCGCTCGATCGAGCGTGCCGTCGCGTTCGCCGAGGCCGGTGAAGCCGCGGCCGTCGTCACCTGTCCGATCGCCAAGAGCGTGCTGCAGTCGGCGGGCTTCAAGCACCCAGGTCATACGGAATTCCTGGCGCATCTCGCCGAGACGCGACGGCGGGGCACTACCATTCGGCCGGTGATGATGCTCGCCGGCCCTGATCTGCGCGTCGTGCCGCTGACGATCCATATCCCGCTCGCCGACGTGCCACGGGCGATCTCCCGCCCGCTCATCATCGAGACGACGCGCATCACGGCCGACGCGCTCCGCCGCGATTTTGGCCTCGCATCACCTCGCATCGCCATCACCGGCCTCAATCCGCATGCCGGCGAGAGCGGCACGCTCGGCCGCGAGGAGATCGAGACGATCGGGCCGGCGATCGGCGAGCTGAAGGCGGGTGGTCTCCACGTCACCGGACCGCATTCGGCGGACGCGCTGTTCCACGCCGCCGCGCGCGCGACCTATGATGCCGTGATCGCCATGTACCACGACCAGGCGTTGATCCCGCTGAAGACGCTCGCCTTCGATGACGGCGTCAACGTCACGCTCGGCCTGCCGTTCGTGCGTACGTCGCCGGATCACGGCACGGCCTTCGACATCGCCGGGACAGGGGCGGCGCGCCCGGAAAGCCTGATCGCCGCACTCAAGCTCGCGAGCGAGATCGCAACCCGGCGCGCCGCTGCGCCCACCCGGGGCTGAACCGAGATGCCCGCGCCGATCGTTCGCGCCGTCAGCCGCAACGCCATCTACGGCTTCAGCAAGCCTGAAGCCGAGAGCATTCGCCTGATCACAGGCCTCGGCGTCGAAGATGACATACATGCGGGCGAGACCGTCAAGCATCGCTCTCGGGTCGCGCGCAATCCATCCGCACCCAACCTGCGGCAGGTGCATCTCATCCATGCCGAGCTCTTCGATGAACTCCGCGCGAAGGGCTTCCTGAAACCGCGCCCCGGTGCGCTCGGCGAGAATGTGACGACAGGCGGCATCGATCTCCTCGGCCTTTCGGCCGGCACGCGGTTGCGGCTCGGGCGCGAAGCCATCATCGAGGTGACGGGGCTGCGCAATCCCTGCTCCCAGCTCGATGCCTTCGAAGCGGGCCTCATGGGTGCCGTGCTCGAGAAATCGCGCGACGGCCGCCTCGTCCGCAAGGCCGGCATCATGGCGATCGTGATCAGCGGCGGCGGCGTCAGAGCAGGAGACGCCATCGAGGTCGTCGCCTTGCCGGCCGTGCACGCGCCACTCGAGCCCGTCTGACCGTGAGCGACGAGAGCAAGCCCGATATCGCAACCGCCGCCGAGGCGTCGAGAGCCGGAGCGAGCCCAGACGGCCTGCCGCCGCTGCGCGACGTGATTTCCGCGCTCGACCTGAGGGCCTCGAAGGCGCTCGGGCAGAACTTCATCCTCGACCTCAATCTCACGCGACGCATCGCACGAACTGCTGGAACGCTCAGCGGCCGCACAGTTGTCGAGATCGGCCCAGGCCCCGGGGGCCTGACCCGTGCCCTGCTGCTCGAAGGCGCTGAGCGCGTCATCGTCATCGAACGCGACGATCGCTGCCGGCCCGCGCTCGAGGCGATCGGCGCACGCTATCCGGGTCGGCTCACGATCCACATGGGCGATGCGCTGGCAATCGACTGGCTCAGGCTCGTCGCCGGCGCGCCGGACAAACCCATCATCGCCGCGAACCTTCCCTACAACATCGCCAGCCGACTGCTCGTCGGCTGGCTCGAGAGCGAGCCCTGGCCGCCGTGGTGGAGCCGCATGATCCTGATGTTTCAGCGCGAGGTCGCCGACCGCCTCGTCGCCGTGCCGGGGACGAAGGCCTATGGGCGCCTGTCGGTGATCTCGCAGTGGCGCGCGCGCGTAAAGCTCGCGCTGACGCTAGGGCCCGAGGCGTTCACCCCGCCGCCGAAGATCGCGTCTGCCGTCGTCGACTTCTCGCCGATCTCGGAGCCCGCTTTCGGCTGCTCGGCAACGGCGCTCGGCCTCGTCACGGGGGCGGCCTTCGGCCAGCGGCGCAAGATGTTGCGCCAGAGCCTGAAGACACTTGTCCCTGATCCGGCGGCGATCCTCGACGCGGCCGGGATCGCAGGCGAGCTGCGCGGCGAGCAGCTTTCCGTCCACGACTTCGCGCGCCTGACGCACGCTGCCGAGCGGGCCGGCCTTCAGCGCTGAGGATCAACCACGCTTGGCGCGCGCCGCGATCTTCTCCGCCATGGCGATGAGGCGGCACGCCTTCACGACGATCGGCACGTCTATCATCCGGCCGTCGAGCTCGGCCGAGCCGCGACCCTCCGCGCGCGCCTTGTCGTCGGCGGCGATGACGCGGCGCGCATGTTCGAGATCGACCGCTGACGGCGTAAAGCCATCGTTCAGGATCGGCACGAGTGCGGGATGAATGCAGGAAGAACCGCGGAAGCCGAAGCGGCGTGAGCGGAGAACCGCGGCCTTGTAGCCTTCGCGGTCTGAATAGTCCGCGACCGAGCCGATGACGCCCATCGGCATGAGACCCGCTGCGATCGCCGCGATGGCGACACGCTGCTTCGGATAGGTGAGAACTTCCGGGTCGGCCGCCCCGCCGATCTCAAGCGCGAAATCCTCGCTCCCGAGGCTCAGTGCGACAAGTCGCGGGTCGGCCCGCGCGATCTCGGCAGCTTGCTCGAAAGCAGACGGGGTCTCGATGAGTGCGAGAAACTTCGTCTGACCGACAGGCACACCGCGCGCCGCCTCGACGCTGGCGACGAGTTCGGCGAGCAGCTGCACGTGGCTCGCGCTCTCGACCTTCGGCAGCATCAGCGCGGCCACCCCGGGCATCACGGCAGCCTCGATGTCGCGCACGGCAAGATCGAGCGGACGATTGATGCGCACCACGACATCGGCGCCGTTCCGGGCGACACGCGGCGCGGCCTCCCGCACGAGTGCGCGCGCATTCGCCTTCTCCGCTGGCGGAATGCTGTCCTCGAGGTCGAGGATGATCGCGTCCGCCCCGCGCTCGTGCGCGCGCTCGACGAACTTCGGCACATTCACCGGCACGAACAGCATCGAGCGCCAGACGGGCAGCTCGCGAGTGTCATTCAGCATGCTTCGGCTCCGGATTGATTTTCTTCGCGTCACTTCAGCATCTGAGTGCCGTCGCGTCCATGGCTCGGCAACCGAATTGCCATGGAGCGCCCGGGCACCGGTCGGTCGGCTCGAACCGACGCGAACGCTGCCTATTGTGCGTTGGCAGAGCCATTCCCCTCTGCGCCTCACCTCAGGATCGCGCGTCGACACCTGACCGTGCCGCAAGCTCCCGCACAGGCGGATGGCCCGGGAAACGTCGCTGTACTCCTGCGCCGCGCCCTCGATGGCGCGAGGCTCGACCCGAGCAAGGGCTCACTCAACGCCAAGCTGAATCGCGCCGGCTGGAACGACGACGTCCCGCTCGAAATGCTGGATAGGTTGAGTCAAATGCGCTTGGCGAGCAAACGCTGTGGCCAACCGACGTCTCAGAGTATGCCGAGGGGCGAGGCCTTCTTCGGCGGCGGGAACGCGCGATCGAGCTCGGCCAGGTCTTCCGCCGTCAGCACGAGGTCGGCCGCCTTGGCGTTTTCGGCGACATGGGCAAGCTTCGAGGCTTTCGGGATTGAGATCACGTGCGGGTGCCGCAGTCCCCAGGCGACGGCCACCGCTGCCGGTGAGACGGTATGGCGCGCCGCGATCTTGGCGAGCGCCGGATTGCGCAGGATCGCACCCTGGCCGAGCGGCGAATAGGCCATGATTGCGACACTCGCCTTCGCCATCGCCGGGATGAGGTCGAAGTCGATGCCGCGGCTGCCAAGGTGATAGAGCACCTGGTTCGCCGCCCAGGCGCCTGGCTTTGCCACGCCCGCGAGCTCGGCCATGTCGTCGACGTCGAAGTTGGAGACGCCCCAGTGGCGGATCTTGCCCGATGCCTTCAAGGCCTCGAAGCCGGCGACCGTTTCGGCGAGCGGGTAGGAGCCGCGCCAGTGGAGGAGATAAAGATCGATGCGATCGGTCTTTAGGCGCGCTAGGCTGCGCTCGCAGGCAGCGATCGCGCCCGCGCGCGAGGCATTGTGCGGATAGACCTTGGAGACGATGAAGACCTGGTCCCGCCGCCCGGCCACGGCCTCCGCCACCACTTCCTCGGCACCGCCCTCACCGTACATCTCGGCGGTATCGATCAGCGTGAGCCCGACGTCCAGCCCGGCCCGGAGCGCCTTCGCCTCGGCCGCGCGGTCCGATCGCCGCTCGCCCATGTGCCAAGTGCCGAGCCCAAGCGCCGGAACTTTTTCGCCACCCGGCAGTGTCACCATGCGCATGGAGGCCTCCCTCGAATACAGGCTGCAACGATAGTTCGGCCCTGGGATTGCGCCAAGCGCCCTTGAGAACGGGGCACCCTCGAGATTGGACCGCTTGCGGGCACCGCCAACGGGGAGCCAGCAGTTGCCGCTTGCTGGCGCCAAGGTCGGCAGTCCGGCCGCGCAGACGCCGGAAGGCCCGTTGGGCCATCGGCACGTCGGGCCCGCTTGCCGGCGCGCTCATTGTGGAGGACGTGCCCGGCGCATCGCGATAACTGTTACAATGTTACATTTCGATCACTCTGCCTTGACCGAAAATGTCCAGAGCGGAGACCGACGCTTGCGAGGTACGTCGAGGCGAGTCTTGTTATGTTATTACATGTCTAGCTGGAGGTGCAGAATGTGTCTCACGTCAAGGACGCGTGCTATAGGGGTGCTGCTCCTGGTGCCGCTCGCCATGGCACCCATCGCGGCCAGAGCGCAGACCACGCTCCCGGGGGTGACAGTCTCGACACCGAGCCCCGTGACGCCCTCAAAAGGTGCGACCTCACCAACCCCTCCCTCGTCCGCGGATGCGACGTCGGGCAAGTCTCCAGCAAAGGCCAAGACGGCCGCACCCGCTCCTGCGGTCACGCCAAGTGCGCCGCCGCCTGCGTTGCCCCTGCCCGGTACGCTCATCGTCGCTGATGATTCCTTTGTTCCGGTGACGGTGATCCTTGACGGCGCGCTCGCGCCCAATCCAAGCGCGTCACTTGCCGACCTGCTCTCGACGACGCCCGGCGTCGCAGCTTCGACGTTCGCACCCGGGGCGAGCCGTCCGATCATCCGGGGACTCGAAAACAATCGGGTGCGCATCCAGGACAACGGCGTCGCCTCCCATGACGTCTCAGCGCTCAGCGAAGACCACGGCGTGCCCATCGATCCGCTGGTCGGCGGCCGGGTCGAGGTGATCCGCGGCCCAGCCACGCTGCGCTACGGCTCGCAGTCGATTGGCGGCGTGGTCAGCGCCGAGAACAACCGAATCCCGACGATCATTCCGCCCTCAGGCTTCAGCCTCGAGACGCGGGGCGGCTGGACCTCCGTCAACAGCGGTCGCGATGGCGGGCTGATCGTCGACGTCGGAAGTGGCAACGTCGCGATCCATGCCGACGCCTTCTCCCGCGATGCCGGCGACTATCGCACCCCTCACGGCGTGCAACCGAACTCGAGCCTCCACGCGGACGGCGGCTCGCTCGGCGGCTCGCTCATCTTCGACAAGGGCTATTTCGGAGTCGCCTATACCCGTTACGCGAGCCTCTATCGCATCCCGGGTGTGGAGGCCGCCGAGCGCGCCCTTCGCATCGATCTCGACCAATGGCGGCTGACGAGCAAGGGCGAGTGGCGCGTCGAGAGCGGTGCCGTGGACCGAATCCGCTTCTGGTTCGGGCGCACCGAATATCGCCATGACGAGATCTCGATCGACCCGGGGACCGGCGAGCGAGAGATCGGCTCGACCTTCCGCAATACCGAGCTCGAGGGACGCATCGAGGTCCAGCACAGGCCCTTGCTCATGGCATTCGGGCGCCTCACGGGCGCTGTTGGCCTCCAGCTCGGCGATCGCCGCCTGTCGGCCGCGGGCGAAGGCGGGGAGTTGCTCGCACCGAACCGCACGGACACCGCCGCGCTCTTCATCTTCGAGGAGCTACAGCCGACAGACAGGCTGCGCATCCAGGCCGCGGCCCGGATGGAGCGCGCACGCGTGCGCGGGACGGCGGCTCTCTTTCCCGACACATTCCTGCCTCCACCGGACGAGCCGGACCTCGAAGGGCGCAATCGCACGTTCAAGCCGCGAAGCGTAAGCCTCGGCATCCTCCACGAGTTGCCACTCGGCATCGTCGCGCGCGTTACAGGTCAACTCGTGGAGCGCGCGCCCGACGCCGCGGAGCTCTTCTCAAAGGGTCCCCACGAGGCCACGCAGACCTTCGAGATCGGCAATCCGAACCTCGCCATCGAGCGGGCCCGCACCTTGGAGATCGGGTTCCGTCGCGCACGCGGCGACTTCCGCTTTGACGCGACCGCGTTCCATACGGAGTTCGATGGTTTCATCTTCAAGCGCCTGACCGGCGTCACGTGCGACGACGACTTTGCTTCATGCGGTGCCGGAAGCGAACTCGAGCAACTCGTTTTTGGCCAGAGGGACGCCACGTTCCAGGGCGTGGAGATCGCCGCCCAATGGGACGTGATCCCGATCTGGCGGGGCGTGCTCGGCATCGATGGACAGTATGATTTTGTGCGCGCGCGCTTCGAGGACGGCAGTGCCGTTCCCCGCATCCCGCCGCATCGCGCTGGCGCCGGTGTCTACTACAAGGATGGACGATGGTACGCGCGCGTCGGGTTTCTGCACGCATTCCGGCAGGACGAGATCGCGCTCGGCGAGACGTCTACCAGCAGCTACTCTCTCCTCAACGCGGAACTCAGCTACACGATCCGGCCCTCGGCAACCGGGCCCGGCGCACGCGAAATTGTCATCGGCCTGCGCGGCGACAATCTTCTCGATGACGACGTGCGCAATCACGTCTCATTCCGCAAAGACGAGGTCCTGCAGCCGGGGCGCTCGATCCGATTGTTTGGTACCCTCAAGTTCAACTAGCCGCAGACCCGGCGAAAGCCGGGCTTGACCATGAAAGGCGAAGCGGACATACGGGTCGCGGGCCACCCCTCCCCAACGAGGGGCAAGCTATCTGGAAGGATAGGACCATGACCACGTCCCCGCGACCGGCCAAGCGGCCGGCGAACGCCTGCTTTTCCTCCGGCCCCTGCGCCAAGCGCCCCGGCTGGACGCCAGAAGCCCTCGGCAAGGCGTTTCTCGGCCGCTCGCACCGGGCGAAGGAGGGCAAGGCTCGGCTGAAGCTCGCGATCGATAAGACCGCCTCGGTCCTGGGCCTGCCCCAAGGCTATCGTACAGCCATAGTTCCCGGCTCCGACACCGGCGCCTACGAGATGGCGATGTGGACAATGCTCGGCGCCCGCGGTGTCGACGCGCTCGCCTGGGAAAGCTTCGGCGCGGGCTGGGTGACCGACATCACGAAGCAGCTGAAGCTCGCCGATGTGCGTGTGCTCGAGGCGCCCTACGGCACGCTCCCCGACCTGGCGAAGGTCGATTTTAGCCGCGACGTGCTCTTCACCTCGAACGGCACGACCTCGGGCGTGCGCGTGCCCAACTACGACTGGATCCCGGCTGATCGCCAGGGGCTCACGTTCGCCGATGCCACCTCCGCCGCCTTCGCGCAGCCGATCGACTGGACGAAGATCGATGTCGCGACCTTCTCGTGGCAGAAGGTGCTCGGCGGTGAGGCGGCGCACGGCATGCTGGTGCTCTCGCCTCGCGCCGTCGAGCGGCTCGAGACCTGGAAGCCCGCCTGGCCGCTGCCGAAGGTGTTCCGGCTCACCAAGAGTGGCAAGCTCGAAGCGGGCGTGTTCGCGGGCGAGACGATCAACACCCCGTCCATGCTGTGCGTCGAGGATTATCTAGATGCCCTCGCCTGGGCCGAGGGCGTCGGCGGCGCCAAGGGGTTGAACGCGCGCTCGGACCGCAACGCCAAGGCGCTGTTCGACTGGGTCGAGCGCACGCCCTGGATCGCCAATCTGGCGGTCGATCCGGCAACGCGCTCGAACACGTCTGTCTGCCTGAAGATCATCGATCCGGCGATTGCGGCTCTTCCTGCCGAGAAGCAAGCGGCGTTCGCGAAGGACCTTGCCGCGCTCCTCGAGAAGGAAGGGGCCGCACTCGACATCGGCTCCTACCGCGATGCGCCCCCGGGCCTCAGAATCTGGACGGGTGCGACGGTCGAGACAGCCGACATCGAGGCGCTGCTGCCCTGGCTCGACTGGGGCTTTGCCACGCTCAAGGCCGCGCTCGCGAAAGCCGCCTGATCTGAAATGGTGTGCCGGACCTCGTCCCGCTGCCGTCGAGGCACGCCGGGGCGGGGCTCTTTGCCTCATGTCGCCTGGCCACGCCCGCCCCGTACATGAGTCATCGTGACGAGGGTTGGCTCTGGCCAAGGGAGTGAGAGGCGGGTGGCGCCGAAAGACGAAATCAGCACGATCGATGAAAGCGGGAGCGAAAAGAAGCCCCGCAACCTCCGGCCGCTCGCCGGTCTGGCGCCGCAGCTCCTGCGCCATCGGGGCGCGCTTGCAGGCGCCGCCGCGGCGCTCGTCGTCTCGGCGCTCGCCATGCTCGCCATGCCGGTCGCCGTCCGGCACATGATCGATCAGGGCTTCTCGGGCCGCGACGGGGGCTCGATCAATCGCTACTTCCTGATCTTGATCGGCATCGGCCTCGTGCTGGCAGCAGCAAGCTCGACGCGCGCCTTCCTCGTCAACTGGCTCGGCGAGCGCGTCGTCGCGGACGTGCGCCGCGATGTCTTCTCGCATCTGACGACGCTCTCGCCGGCCGCCCTCGAGACGGCCCGCTCGGGCGAGATCCTCTCGCGGCTGACGGCCGATACGACCCTCGTCAAGTCCGCCGCGGGCTCGGCGCTGAGCCAGGCGGTGCGCAATCTCATCATGCTGATCGGCGCCGTGGCGATGATGTTCGTGACGAGTCCGACGCTGACCTTGGTGATGCTCGCGGCGATCCCGGCGATCGTACTCCCGCTGATGGGTATCGGGCGGATCGTCCAGCGGCTGTCGCGCCGCGCCCAGGACACGCTTGCCGAGGCCTCGGCCTATGCCGGCGAGAACCTGTCGGCCGTGCGCACGATGCAAGCCTACACGCACGAGCGCACGGTCGTTGCCCGCTTCACGTCCGCGGTCGAGGCCGCGTTCGCCGCCTCCGTCGACCGGCTGAAGGCGCGCGCAGGCCTCGCGGCGCTCACAATCGCCCTCATCGTCGGCAGTATCGTCGGCGTGCTCTGGTATGGCGCGACGATGGTTGTCGCGAACGAGATGACCGGAGGTCGGCTCGGCCAGTTCGTGCTCTACGCCCTTTTTGCAGGCGGCGCGCTCGCCGAGCTTGCCGAGGTCTGGGGTGAGGTCTCGCAGGCGGCAGGCGCCGCGGAACGCCTCGCCGAGCTTCTGGCACTCGCACCGGGCATCACGGCGCCGCGCGATCCCCTGCCGATGCCGAACCCGGCGCGAGGCGCAATCGAGCTCGACCGGGTCTCGTTCTCATATCCCTCGCGCCCGGAGGTGAAGGCGCTCGATCACATCATGCTCAGGATCGAGCCCGGCGAGACCGTCGCGATCGTCGGCTCGTCCGGGGCCGGAAAATCGACGATTTTCAATCTGTTGCTGCGCTTCTACGACCCGACCGCCGGCGAGGTCCGCGTCGATGGCGTGCCGACGCAACGCACCGACCCCAAAGCGCTGCGCGAGCGCTTCTCGATCGTGCCGCAGGAGCCCGCGCTGTTCGCCGACACGGTCGCCGAGAACATCCGCTACGGTGCGCCCGGCGCGAGCCCCGCCGATATCGAGCGCGCCGCGGAGCTTGCCGGCGCGCTCACGTTCATTCGCGCGCTCCCCAAGGGCTTTGAGACGGTCCTCGGCGAGCGCGGCACGACGCTCTCGGGCGGCCAGCGCCAGCGCGTCGCGATCGCGCGCGCAATCCTGCGCGATGCGCCGATTCTGCTGCTCGACGAAGCGACGAGCGCGCTCGACGCCGAGAGCGAGGCCTCCGTCCAGCAGGCGCTCGACGCGGTGATGGCAAACCGGACGACGATCGTGATCGCGCACCGGCTCGCGACCGTGCTCAAGGCGAAGCGGATCATCGTCATGGACAGCGGGCGCATCGTCGAGGAAGGCACACACGCGGCGCTCGTGGCCAGAGGGGGCCTCTACAGCCGCCTTGCGGCGCTCCAGTTCCGCGCCGCGGCCGAGTAGCGGCGGACCGCCGATCCCTACGACCGGAGGCGCCCGCTGAAGCGCACGGCCTCGGCTTCGCCCTGTCCCTTCGCCTGGCTCTTGACGCCGCGGCCCGGCTCCACCTCGCCGATTGCGACCGGCCTCTCGCCTGCCGCCGAAAGCGCCGAAGTCACGTCAGCCACCCGCGCCGGGTCGGCGACTACCACCATGCCGATGCCGCAGTTGAACGTGCGCAGCATTTCCGTGTCGCCGATCCCCGCGGCCTTGGCGAGCCAGCCGAACACCGGCGGCGGCGAGACCGTATCGAGCCGGACGTGCGCGGCGAGCCCCTTCGGCATGACCCGCGGCAGGTTCTCGGCGAGCCCGCCGCCCGTGATGTGGCAGAGACCTTTCACAGCGCCATGTGGACCAGAGCCGCCCGTCGCGCGGATGGCTGAGAGCACCGGCTTCACGTAGAGCCGGGTCGGCGCGAGGAGCGCGGCCGCGAGGTCGCCGCTCGCAGCGAAGGGCGCAGGTGCCGCCCACGCAAGCCCTTCCCGCTCGACGATGCGCCGGACGAGAGAATAGCCGTTCGAATGCACGCCCGACGAGGCGAGGCCGATCAGGACGTCGCCAACGGCGATATCGTGCCGCGGCAGCACCTCGCCGCGCTCGACGGCCCCTACGGCAAAACCGGCGAGGTCGTAGTCGCCAGCCTTGTACATGCCGGGCATCTCGGCCGTCTCGCCGCCGACGAGCGCGCAGCCGGACTCGCGGCAGCCTTCCGCGATCCCTGCGATCACCGTTCGCGCGACCTCGACGTCGAGCCCGCCGGTTGCGAAGTAGTCGAGGAAGAACAGCGGCTCAGCCCCCTGCACGACGAGATCGTTGACGCACATGGCAACCAGATCGATGCCGATCGTGGCGTGTCGCCCCGTATCGATGGCGATCTTGAGCTTGGTGCCGACGCCGTCGTTGGTCGCAACCAGGATCGGATCGCGGAACCCGGCGCGTTTGAGGTCGAACAGGCCGCCGAAGCCGCCGAGATCGGCGTCCGCGCCCGGCCGGCGGGTCGCCTTCACCAGAGGCTTGATGGCCTGGATGAGCGCGTTGCCGGCATCGATGTCGACGCCTGAATCGTGGTAGGTGAGCGGCGGCTTGCCGCTGCCCGCGCCGGACGCTTTCGTTGTCTTCGTCATCGATCAGGCTCGGTTGGGGGTCGCGCGACCCGATTGGCCGAGGCAATCTGGCGGACGAGTTCGCGATATCTGCGAACCCCCAACCCTAGATTTGCCCCATTGGTCGGTGGTCATCGCCGCAATAGCAGAGGGCGCCGCCCGGCGCCATCTTGGCATTGAATGGAGGGGAGCATTGAGAGGATCGGCACATGCTGGGGGGCGGCGCACCGTGCGCCGCTTGCCCCGAGTGCTCACGGCGCTCCTCGTGGCTGCTCAGCTGCAGGGTAGCGCCTTTGCAGCGCCAGCGGACAAGGTGTTCGTCGTCGGCAGCTATCCGGTCGAGGCCTCGGCTGGTGACGCGACCACAGCGAAGGAGAAGGCGCTCGCGGAAGGCCAGCAGGCCGCCTTCCGGTCGCTCCTGAAGCGGCTCGTTCCCGTCACCTCCTATAACCGCCTGCCGCGCCTGAAGAACGTGAAGGCGGCTGAGCTGATCTCGGGTTATGCCGTCCGCTCCGAGCGAAACTCCGACACAGATTACGTCGCGACGCTCGACTTCACCTTCCAGGCCGAAGCAGTGCGCAACCTCCTTCGTCGCGAGGGCGTGCCCTTCCTCGACGAGCAGGCTCCGCAGACGATCGTCGTCCCCGTCTGGCGCGCCGCGAAGGCCGCGGGGCCGGCTGCTTCCAATGCAGCCCTCGCCGATGCCAAGGCTGCGCCGGTCTGGGAAGATGTATGGAAAGGGCTCGACCTCGAGAATTCGCTCACCCCCCTGAAGCTCGAGACCACCAAGGCTGACCTCAAGCCCGACACGGTCAAAGGCCTCGTCGACGGCCAGCTCGACCTCATCCGATCGATCGCGGCGAGCCATCGCGCCGAGCGTGTCATGCTGGCGGTGGCCGAGCCCGACATCTCGGGCAAGAAGCTTATCGTCACCATCGTCGGACAGGACGCGGTCGGCGCCTTCCATCTGCAGAAGGCGCATAAGCTAGAGGGCAGCGAGCTCGCCTACACCGCCGAGCTCGCGGCCGTGATCTCCCTCGGCATCATGGAAGGACGCTGGAAGGCCGTGCGACTGAGAGGCGGCGCCGCCGCTTCCCTGCCGCGACCCGGTGGACCGGCGCTCACCGGCGGCCCTGCCGGCGCCGACACCGTGATCCACGTCGAGTTCCGCGGCATGGGCGAGTGGCAGCATATCAGCCGTGCGCTCTCCGCAACGCCCGGCGTAGAGAACCTCGATGTCCTCGGCCTTTCCGCGCGTGGCGCGCGCATCACGCTCGCCTATCCCGGCGGGCCCGAGGCGCTCGCTCAGGTGCTGCGCAACCAGCGGATCATCTTGCACAACACTACGCAAGGGTGGAAGCTTCGGGCGGAATAGCGCGACGGCTCGCAGGGGCGAGCCCGCCCTGCCACGGAGCCCACCATGAAAGGCGTCGTCTTTCCCGGCAATCGTCAGACCGAGATCCGCGACTTTCCCGATCCGACCCCCGGCGAGGAGGAGGTCGTGCTCGAGATCAAGGCCTCGGGCATGTGCGGCTCCGATCTCCACATCTACCGCTCGGCGGGCGGCGGGGCGGCGCAAGCGCGCGCGCTCGGCCTCGGCGGGGAAGGCGGCGAGGTGATCGCCGGCCACGAGCCATGCGGCGTGGTCGTCGCGCGCGGCAAAAACGTCGGTGACCGGCAGGCGCGCCTCGGCGCCCGCGTCATGCAGCATCATTATCACGGTTGTGGCACCTGCCCCGACTGTGTCGACGGCTGGTCGCAGATGTGCGGCGCGCCCGGCAAAACCGTCTACGGCATCACCGGTCACGGCGGGCATGCAAAGTACATGAAGTGCCCCGCCCACACGCTGATCGCGCTCCCTGACGCGCTTTCCTTCGAAACGGGCGCCGCCATCTCCTGCGGCACCGGCACTGCCTACGGCGCGCTGCGCCGGCTCGACATGAACGGCGGCAAGACGCTCGCGGTGTTCGGCCAAGGGCCCGTCGGCACGTCCGCCACCATGCTCGGCAAGGCAATGGGTGTCCGCGTCATCGCCCTCGACGTCTCCGACGAGCGCCTCACGCTCGCCAAGGCCTGCGGCGCGGACGCAACCGTGAACCCCACAAAGGTCGACGCGGTCGAAGCGCTTAAGTCGCTGACAGGAGGCCACGGTGTCGACTACGCGGTCGAGTGCTCGTCGGCCGAGACCGCCCGGGCGGCGATCCGCGGCGCGCGCAGCTGGGGCAAGGTCTGCTTTGTCGGCGAGGGCGGCACGGTCTCCATCGATGTCAGCCCGGACATGCTGCGCAAACAGCTGACGCTCCTCGGCTCCTGGACCTTCAACAAGCAGCGCCAGGACGAGTGCGCGCGCTTCATCGCCGCGAACAAGGTGCCGATCGAGACGCTGATCTCGGACCGCTACTCGCTCGGCGAGGCCGAAGCCGCCTACAAGAAGTTCGACAAGCAGACCATGGGGAAGGGCATGATCCTGCCCGCGTAGCCAGCGATTTCCTGAGGCGCACTATGGCGCCTCAGGGCTTCGTGACGATGAAGTCGGTGCCCCAGCCGCGCGCCGTCTCCGGGCCGAGGCCCTGATCGGAGATTATGAGCGAGGCG
>DAORNH010000036.1:15253-21667 GCA_035440865.1 Hyphomicrobiaceae bacterium
GAGAGCGCGCCCGCCGCAGTCGCGTCGGCCGTCGGGGGCGCGGCGTCGGCATCCGTGGTCTGGCCGCGTCGCTTCAGGGCCGCGACCCGCTCGTTGCCCCGCGTCTCGCGACCGCTCGAGACCGTCACCACGGTCCAGCGCATGCCGTCGCCACCATCGGTCAGCTCGGCCGCCGAGAAGACATGTGTGCCGATCGGCTGCTCGGGCGCTTCGATCGTGACCGGCGCATCGAAGATTGGATGGAAGCCCCGCCGGACGTAGACGGTTTTGTCCTTGCGGCTGACGAAGATCGACAGATGACGATCAGGCGACGGCCCCTTCGTGTCGGGATCGCGCGTGTCGGCCTCGGCGCGGCGAAGAGCTTCCTGCTCGTCGGCCGGCAGGGGGCGCGCGACGAAGAGATGGGGGTGGCGGATGTCCACCGGCGCAACCGGCGCATCGACCACGACGACGCGATCCCCGACCTTGGTCGCCTCCCAAAGCGCCGCCGCGAACGAGGACGGCAGGCGGATGCAGCCATGCGAGGCGCGATAGCCTGGCAGGTGGCCCTCGTGGAGCGCGATGCCGCTCCAGGTCAGACGCTGCATGAAGGGCATCGGCGCGCCGCTGTAGATGTTCGACTCGTGATAGCGCCGCTTCTCGAGGACGGAGTAGACGCCGCGCGGCGTCTCGTAGCCGTCGCGACCAGAGGAAATGGCCGCTTCCGACCAATGCCGGCCAGCGGCGTAGACCGTCACCTTCTGCGTTCCGAGCGAGACGACGATGGTGAGCGGGCCTTCCGGGCGGACTGGCGTGTCACGCACGACCTTGGTCGCCGGGCGCAAGGACTGCGCCGCAGCGGTCGGCACTCCTTCATCGCAGGCGGCCAAGCCGACAAATACGGCCACGGACCATTTGAGCAACATGCCTGTCGTCGACGTCGCGCGCCAAGTGTTCCACCGCATCATTTTGGTACTCGCAAGACTACGACACCCCTCCGTTCTGGAATAACAGCATTGCGCGCCGCTGTCCGCGATCGAAATCCGGCATGTGCGATGCAGCCCGACCATTTTCCTTTACCGGCGTGATCTCATCGCATCATGCTTTCGGATCGACGCCCCGATGAGCCGGAGCCTGCAATGTCCCCACCTGAGTACTTGTGCGACGGCCCGGTCAATGCCAGGGCCACGCTGCTCCTCGCCCACGGCGCCGGCGCTGCCATGTCTAGCCCCTTCATGCAGCACATGGCGGAATTGCTGGCGGAGCGCGGCCTCCGCGTCGCGCGCTTCGAGTTCGCCTACATGGCGGCGCGCCGCGCGGGAGGGTCGCGACGACCGCCGCCGCGCGCCGAGGCCCTCGTCGATGAGTATCACGCGGCCATCTCAGGTATCGCCGCGCCGGGCAAGCTCATCATCGGCGGAAAGTCGATGGGCGGCCGGGTCGCGAGCATGATCGCCGAAGCTCAGCTCCATGCGGACAAGATCGCGGGCCTCGTCTGTCTCGGCTACCCGTTCCACCCGCCGAAATCTCCCGAGAAGCTCCGGGTCGCCCATCTCGCTGCTCTCACCGTTCCGACTCTGATCGTCCAGGGCGAGCGCGATCCCTTTGGCACGCGCGCGGAGATCGCGGCTTACGAGTTGAGCCCCGCCATCACCTTCCACTGGGCGAGCGACGGCGATCACGATCTCGGCCCCCGTGGCGGCTCTGGCTTCACCAGGAAGGGCAATCTTGCCGCTGCCGCGGACGCGATCACCGCTTTCGCGCTTGCGCGATAGGTCGAGCTGGGCTCCTCTCGCTGCCGGGTCCGGCGCCACACGCCGGCACGTTGGGAGACAGCCATGTCGAAGCGCGTACTGATCGCCGGGTTCAAGCACGAGACGAACACGTTCTCGATCATGCCGACGGACCTCGCCGCTTACCGCGCCCGCGGCCTGCAGCGCGGCACCGAGATTGCGGAAACCTTTACTGGCACGAACACGGAGCTTGCCGCCTTCATGGATGCCGGCAAGGAGCATGGCTGGGAGGTGATTCCGGTTATCTCTGCGGATGCGACGCCCTCGGGCAAGCTCACGCGCGAGTGCTATGAGGCGATCACCGGCGAGATCCTCGACGGGATTGCCAAGGCCGGCCGGCTCGACGCCATCCTCCTCAATCTGCACGGTGCCATGGTCGCCGAGCACACCTTTGACGGCGAGGGCACGCTGCTCGAGCGCATCCGCGAGAAGGTCGGACGCGATGTCGTGATCGGCGTGTCGCTCGATCTGCACGCCAACGTCACCGAACTGATGGGGCGAAACGCCGACGTGATGGTCGCGTACCGCACCTATCCGCATATCGATCTCTACGACACGGGGAAGGAGGTCGCTGCCCTCGTCGCCCGCACGCTTGCGGGCAAGGTGAAGCCGCGCACGATCGTCGCGCGCGGCCGCCAGATGTGGGGCGTCGACGAAGGCCGCACGACCGCGCCGGGCCCCATGCGCGAAGCGCTCGAGATCGCGCGTGGCATCGAGACGAAGCCGGGCGTGCTCTCCTGTACGATCAATGCGGGCTTTCCCTGGGCCGACATCCCCGAGGTCGGGCCGACGGCGATGATCGTCGTCGATCAGGGGAAGGCCGGCCTCGATGCCTCCCACGCCGCCGACGCCAAGCGCCTCGTCGACCACATCTGGGAAACGCGCCATCGCCAGACCATCAAGCATATGACGATCGCCGAGGGCATTGCCGTCGCCCGTGCCAAGGGGAAGCCGGGCGCGCCCGTCGTGCTTGCCGATTTCGCCGACAATCCCGGCGGCGGCGGCTACTGCGATACGCCGGGCCTCATCGCCCGCCTGATCGAGGCCGGCATCGAGGGCGCAGCCATGTCACTCCTCTACGATCCCGAGACGACGGCTCAAGCCGTCAAGGCTGGTGTCGGAGCGCGGATCGACGTGAAACTCGGCGGCAAGGTCGATCCTGCCTTCGGTCGGCCGATCGAGGCCAAGGCCGAGGTGCGCCACGTCTCGGATGGCCGCTTCAAGATCACCGGGCCGATGATGACCGGCATGTCCTACGACATCGGCCCAGTTGCCACCATCCGCATCCGCGGCGTCGACATCGTCGTCGGCTCGAAACGCATGCAGAACTACGACCTCGGCTTCTTCCGCATCGGCGGCATCGAGCCCAAGGACCGCCCCGTCCTCGCGGTGAAATCGATGCAGCACTTCCGGGCGGCCTATGCGCCGATCGCCTCCGAGATCGTGATCGTCGACGAGGGCGGCGGCATCACCTCGAACGATCTGAAGAAGCTGCCGTTCAAGAATGTCCGCCGCCCGATCTACCCCCTCGACCTCGACTGAGACGATCGCAACAATCGCGCTCGATGATGGCCCGCGATTTGCTCTGCAACGGGGCCGCAGGCTCGGACCCGGCCTAGTTGCGTTGATCCCATCGCCGCCCACCCCGCCGCCAGGGCCGCGTCGGCGCCTCATGCGGCACCGCTGGCCAAGGTGGTGCCCACGCCCGAAGCCAATTGCGACATCCTTCGCGGCCGTGACACGAGGAGAGAGCCGGTCAAACTCACACCACAGCCTATGCTCAATGTTAGCTCGGTCGTCAGGCTCACGTTCGATGATCTGAATTTCAGCGGCGGAGAATCGATAGCGTCCTGAAGTGAGCCGATAGACCGCAACGCCCGCATCACGGGGCTCGAGCGCGTCGACACCTGACCCTGCCGCAAGCTCCCGCACAGGCGGATGGCCGGCATGCCTTGAACGGCGAGGCTCAGCTGCTAGTGTGATTGCGTGGGCGCCCTGCCCGTAGACACGCGGCTTCTCCCCATCCGGTCACACACTTTCGATCTCATGCCCCGCTATTCGATATTCGCTCTCATCGGGCAAGGCTTTGCCCGCCAGACGGGCTGGGAGCCTGCCTGGCGCAAGGCTGAGCCCAAGCGCGCCTACGACATCGTCATCGTTGGCGGCGGCGGGCACGGGCTCGCGACGGCGCACTATCTCGCCAAGGAGCACGGCCTCACGAATGTTGCGGTCATCGAGCGCGGGCCGATCGGCCTCGGCAATGCTGGGCGCAACACGACGATCGTGCGCTCGAACTACCTCTTGCCCGAAAACAGCCGCTTCTACGAGAAGTCGATGCAGCTCTGGGAGGGCCTCGAGGCCGACCTCGGCTTCAACGTGATGATGAGCCAGCGCGGTGTCCTCAATCTCTTCCACACCGACGGCCAGCGCGACGCCTACGCGCGGCGCGGCAACGCCATGCGCCTCGAGGGCATCGACGCGGAGCTGCTCGACACGGAAGGCGTACGCCGCTTCTCGCCGCTCATCGACGTCGACAACGGCCGCTATCCAGTCATGGGCGGGCTGCTGCAGCCACGCGGCGGCACCGCGCGCCATGACGCCGTCAACTGGGGCTTCGCTCGAGCGGCCTCCGCCCGCGGCGTCGACATCGTCGAGCATTGCGAGGTGACGGGCTTCCGCCGCGTCGGCAACCGCATTACCGGCGTCGAGACGACCAAGGGCTTCATCGCCGCGCGCAAGATCGGTCTCGCGGTCGCGGGGCACACGACCCAAGTCCTTGCCATGGCCGGGCTTTCCGCGCCGATCGAAACGCACAAGCTGCAGGCCTGGGTCTCGGAGGCGATCAAGCCGATGATCGACGGCGTCATCACCTTCGGCGCAGGGCATTTCTACATCTCGCAGTCGGACCATGGCGGGCTCGTCTTCGGCGGCGGGCTCGACGGCTACAATTCCTATGCCCAGCGCGGCACGCTGCCCGAGGCCGAGCACGTCATGGCGGCAGGCATCAGCATGATCCCGGCGCTGAGCCGCATCCGTGTGCTCCGCCAGTGGGCCGGCATCATGGACATGAGCCTCGATGGCTCGCCCTTCATCTGCAAGACACCGCTCGAGGGGCTCTACCTCAACGCCGGCTGGTGCTACGGCGGTTTCAAGGCGACGCCCGGCTCCGGTTGGTGCTTTGCCCACACCATCGCCAATGACGAGCCGCACGCCCTCAACGCGGCCTTCACACTCGAACGCTTTCGAGAGGGTCGCCTGATCGACGAGAAGGGCGCCGGGCCCTTCGCCTGGGCGCACTGAAGGATAAAGCCGAGCCATGCACCAGATCCGCTGCCCCCATTGCGGCGTCCGCGACGAGTACGAATTCCGCTACCGCGGCGACGCGAGCGTCACCCGACCGGCAGCCGACGCAGGACGCAACGCCTTCTACGATCACGTCTACGTCCGCAAGGACCCGAAGGGCTGGCACATCGAGTGGTGGCATCATGTCGGCGGCTGCCGGCAGTGGGTGAAGGTCGTGCGCAACACGCTGACGCACGAGATCGCCAGGACCGGAACCGCCGGCGAGACCCTCACGGTGCCGACAGCATGAGCGGCCCGTTTCGCTTGGAGCAGGGCGGCCGGATCGACCGCGCGCGGCGGCTGCGCTTCCGTTTCGACGATCGCGAGTACGAGGGGCATCCCGGCGACACGCTCGCCTCGGCACTCTTGGCCAACGATGTCACGCTCCTCGGGCGGAGCTTCAAGTATCACCGCCCGCGCGGCATGCTCGCCGCCGGCATCGAGGAGCCGTCGGCCTTGGTCGAGATCGGCCGCGACGGCCGGCGCGAGCCCAATCAGCGCGCGACGACCGTCGAGCTGTTCGATGGCCTCGAGGCGAGGAGCCAGAACCGCTGGCCCTCGCTCCGCCACGACTTCGGCGCGATCAATCAGCGCCTCGCCCGCTTCATGCCGGTGGGCTTCTACTACAAGACGTTCAAGTGGCCGTCGGCCTTCTGGGAGCGCCTCTACGAGCCGACGATCCGGCGCATGGCGGGGCTCGGCACAGCCGCGAGCGAGCCCGATCCCGATCACTACGAGCACGTCCACGCTCATTGCGACGTGCTTGTGGTCGGCAGCGGGACCGCTGGTCTTTCGGCCGCCCGTGTTGCCGCCGACAGCGGCGCTCGCGCCATACTGATCGAGCAGGACAGCGAGATCGGCGCGAGCCTCTTGCTGGCGCCTGATCTGGCGGAGTGGCGGCGCGACATGTTCGCGGCACTCGGACGCCAGGCGGAGACGCAGCTCCTTCCGCGCACGACGGCGATCGCGCTCTACGACCACAACGTGGTCGCCGCTGTCGAACGGGTCGGCGATCACATGGCGGCAGTGCCGAAATCGAGCGTACGACAGCGCTTCTGGATCATCCGGGCAAAGGAGATCGTGCTGGCGACGGGCGCCATCGAGCGGCTGATTGCGTTCCCGGACAACGATCGCCCGGGCGTGATGCTCTCTTCTGCGGCGCTCTCGCTCGCCGAGCGCTATGGCGTTGCCGTGGGCCGCGCGCCCGTGCTCTTCACAAACAACGACGAAGCTTACGAGGCGGCTTTCGCGCTCGCCCGTGCGGGCGTCGTGCCGCGCGCCATCGTCGACGTGCGCAAGG
>DAORNH010000037.1:0-8292 GCA_035440865.1 Hyphomicrobiaceae bacterium
GGCTGACCTCGACGAGCTGAAGAAGAAGGGCGTCAACATCGTGCGCACGCCCGACAGCGTGCTCGAGGCGCAGCTCAAGGCTTGGGACAAGGTGATCGCGGCGCAGTCCGCGGATGCCAAGACCGGCGCCTTCTTCGCCAAGGTGATCGCCTCGCAGAAGGCCTGGGTTAAGCGTTCCGCCGGCTACATGCAGGCGAACAACGTGCCGACCACGATGGCCTACAAGCACTTCTTCGGCTGATTTCAGTCTTCCAGCGCGACCGCGCGGGCTTCGACGTCCGCGCGGTCAATTGCGTTTGTCGGCCAGCGGGCCGCGCCGGGGGAATTCCAATGAACCGCCTGCTCTTCCTGGTCGACGCACTCAGCTCGTTCGTCGGCAAGCTCTTCGCGTGGTGCATCCTGCTGCTGACGTTCGCGATCTGCTACGAGGTCGTCGCGCGCTACGCTTTCCTGGCGCCGACAGACTGGGCCTACGACGTCTCCTATATCCTATACGGCACGCTGTTCATGATGGCGGGCGCCTACACGCTTTCCCGCAACGGACACGTGCGCGGCGACTTTCTCTATCGGACCTGGCAGCCGCGTGCCCAGGCCTGGTCAGATCTCATCCTCTACTTCGTTTTCTACTTTCCCGGCATTCTCGCCCTGATTTATGCCGGTTGGAAATACTTTCACCTCTCCTACCTGATGAACGAGCATTCCTCGGCCTCGCCCAACGGCCCGGTCATTTGGCCCTTCAAGGGCGTAATTCCGTTGACGGGAATTCTCCTGCTCCTGCAGGGCCTCGTCGAGGTCGCGCGCTGCATCATCTGCATCCGGACCGGCGAGTGGCCGCAGCGCCTCCATGACGTCGAGGAGCTCGAAAAGGTGATTCTGGAGAAAGCCCAAGCCGACCAGGCTGCCGCTCCCGGAGCCAAGCCATGACCCTCGACCAGCTGCTACGCTCCGTCATCTCACCGCTCATCTCCGATCCGGCGATGGGCATCCTGATGCTCCTGCTGTTCCTCGTCTTCCTGATGCTCGGATTCCCGATCGCCTTCACGCTGATGGCGATGGGCATCGGCTTCGGCTACTACGCGCGCGGCGACAGCGTCTTCCAGCTGTTCGTCCAGAAGACATTCGGCGTGATGTCATCGGACGTGCTGCTGTCGATCCCGCTGTTCCTGTTCATGGGCTACATGGTTGAGCGGGCCAACATCCTGGACCGGCTGTTCCGCTCGATCCAGCTCGCCGCCGGCTGGCTGCCGGGATCGCTCGCCGTCGCGACGCTCGTCACCTGCGCACTCTTTGCGACCGCGACCGGCATCGTCGGCGCCGTCGTGACGCTGATGGGCCTCCTCGCCTTTCCTGCCATGTTGCGCGCCGGCTACGATACGCGGCTGGCGGCGGGCGTCGTCTGTGCGGGTGGCTGCCTCGGCATCCTCATTCCGCCAAGCGTGATGCTGATCCTCTATGGCGCGACGGCAGGCGTCTCGGTCGTCAAACTCTACGCGGCAGCCTTCATCCCGGGCGTGATGCTGGCCGGACTCTATATTCTATACGTCGTCGTGCTCGCGATGCTGAAGCCCGAGCTCGCTCCCAAGCTGCCGCCGCAGGAGCGCAATGCACCCATCGGTCGCGTCATCTGGGAACTCGCCACGTCGTTCTTCCCGCTGGCACTCCTCATTCTCGGTGTGCTCGGGGCGATCATGTTCGGCTTCGCCTCGCCGCAGGAGGCTGCAGCAGTCGGCGCGCTCGGTGCGCTCCTTCTCGCCATCGCCTACCGCAGCTTCTCCTTTGAGAAGCTCAAGGAGAGCGTCTATCTCACGGCGCGCGCGTCGGCGATGGTGTGCTGGCTGTTCGTCGGCTCGGCCGTATTTTCGGCCGTGTTCGCCCAGCTCGGCGGACAAAAGGTCGTCGAGGATTTCGTCCTCTCCCTGAACCTCTCGCCCTTCTGGTTCCTGATCATGACGCAGGTAATCATCTTCATCCTCGGCTGGCCGCTCGAGTGGACGGAGATCATCATAATTTTCCTGCCGATCTTCCTGCCGCTGCTCGACGACTTCTGCATCGACCCGATGTTGTTCGGAGTGCTCGTCGCGCTCAATCTGCAGACGTCTTTCCTCTCGCCGCCTGTCGCGATGGCGCCCTTCTACCTCAAAGGCGTGGCGCCGAAGCACGTGACGATCAACCAGATCTTCAAGGGCGTGTACCCCTTCCTCTACATTGTCGTGCTGTCGATGGTGCTCTTCTACGCTTTCCCGCAGCTCGGCACCTACCTTCCCGAGAAGCTCTACAGCCATCGCCCGCCGAAATGCGCGATCCAGCCCAAGAAGGCCGAGGCTCAACCACCCATCGAAGGCGCCGCGCTCGCCCAGCCGGGCGCGACCGTCGCCAGCTGCCCCTGGCGCAGCTCCTACAAGCCCGTGTGAAAGGGCAACCATGGCCAAGCAATCGTTCATCGACCTTTCGGCAACCGAGGCCTCGGCGCTGCTCTCACGCGGGGAGGTCTCCGCCGTCGAGTACGTCACGGCCTGCCTCGAGCGCATCGCCGAGCGCGAAGAGGAGGTGCGCGCCTTCGAGCATCTCGACGCCGAACATGCGCTCCGCCAAGCGAAGGCCGCCGACGAGGCCCGCGCGATCGGCCTCGGCGTCGGCCCGCTCAACGGCCTGCCGGTCGGTCTGAAGGACATCATCGAGACCGCCGACATGCCGACGGGTAACGGCTCGCCGATCTTCAAGGGCTACCAGCCGACGCGGGATGCCGTCTGTGTCAGCCAGCTCAAGACCGCCGGCGCGGTCATCATGGGCAAGACCGTGACGACGGAGCTTGCGACGCTCGTTCCCGGAAAGACGCGCAATCCGCACAACCTCGCACACACGCCGGGCGGCTCCTCTTCGGGCTCGGCGGCCGCCGTTGCCGATCGCATGATCCCGCTGGCCCTCGGCACCCAGACCGGCGGCTCCGTGATCCGGCCCGCCTCGTTCTGTGGCATCTTTGGCCTGAAACCGACGCTCGGCCTCATCTCGCGGCGCGGCGTCACCATGCAATCACACACCCTCGACACCGTCGGCGTCTATGGCCGCTCCGTCGAGGACCTCGGCCTCGTCGCGGACGCGCTCTCGGCGCACGATCCAGACGACGAGGTGAGCTACCCGCGGGCGCGGCCATCGCTCGCGGCAACGCTTGCCGAGGATCCACCGGTTCCGCCCCTCCTCGCCTTCTGCAAGACGCATGTCTGGGATCAGGCCGAGGCCGCGACCAAGGACGCGTTCGCCGAGTTGGTGGCGACCCTCGGCAATCGCGTGCAGGAGGTCGACATCCCGGCGCTCGAGCTTGCGCGCAAGGCGCAGCCCGTCGTGCAGGGCACGGAGAATGCGGCCTACTATGGCCCGCTCCTCGACAAGTATCCGGAAGGCGTGGCACCCGCGCTCGCCGACCGCATCCGCGCCGGCCGCAAGTTCTCGGGTGAGGAGTACGTGCGCGCGCTCCGCGACCGCGAGACGATCTATGCCGCTGTCGAGCGGACTCTCGTCGACTTCACCGCAATCCTGACGCCAGCCTCCTGCGGGCCTGCACCCAAGGGCCTCAAATCAACCGGCAACCCGGTCTTCAACGCCACCTGGACGCTGCTCGGCGTGCCGTGTGTGACGCTGCCGCTTCTCGATGTCGACGGCCTTCCGCTTGGCGTGCAACTCGTCGGCCGCCGCCGCGACGATGGCCGCCTGCTCCGTACCGCCCGCTGGCTCGCGCGCGAGCTGGCGCCCAAGCCGAGGAAGCGCAAGTCGAAAGCGTGAGGTTGACCACTCAGGCAGCGGTCAGCGCACCATAAAGCAGCGTCAGTCCTGCGAGCGCCATCATGGCATCGATCACGAAGCGGAACTGGCTTGCGTCCATGCGCTCGACGAGGCGCTTGGCAATCCACGAGCCGATCCAGAGCGAGGCGCCAACCGCGCATCCCTTGCTGATCGTCTCCACGGGGAGCGAGCCAAACGAGCGGAACGTGATTGCCTTGGTGATGCCGATCAACGCCGAGCCGAGCGCTTCGGTGCCGAGGAAGGCGCCCTTGGTGAGGCCGTAGGCGAGAAAGAACGGCGTGTTGAGCGGTCCCGTCGAGGCGACGATGCCGGTCAGGAACCCTATTCCCGCGCCGACCACGGCTAGATGCGGCAGTCCGACCTTGAACCCCTTGGCGAGCAGCCAGCGCCGCACTGGGATCATGACGATGAAGAAGACGCCGAGGATCGTCTCGACCATGCGGGTGTCGAGCGCCAGCAGTGTCCGCGCGCCGAAATACGCGGCCGGCAGCGCCGTCGCGCAGTAGACCACGTTAAGGCGGACGTCTACATCCCGCCACCACACGACCACGCGCGAGACATTGGCGATGATACCGGCGATCGCCATGATCTGCACGGCCTCCTTGGCGCCGAACCCGAGGACGAGGATCGGCATCAGCATCACGGAGGCGCCGAAGCCGACGATGCCGCCGAGCGTGCCCGCCGCAATGCCGATGACGAGGATTGCGGCCCAGATCATGCGCGCTCAGGCCGACAGCGCTTCGACGACGAGATTGCGGTTCGTGTAGACGCAGATGTCCGCGGCGATACCCATGGCCTTCCTTGCGATCGCCTCGGCATCGAGCGGCTGATCGATCAGCGCGCGGGCCGCCGCGAGCGCGTACATTCCGCCCGATCCGATGCCCATCACGTCAAACTCTGGCTCGAGCACGTCGCCAGTGCCGGTGAGGACGAGCGTCTTGCCGCGATCGGCGACGATCATCATCGCCTCGAGCCGGCGCAGGAAGCGGTCCGTCCGCCAGTCCTTGGCGAGTTCCACTGCGGCGCGGACCAGCTGGCCCGGATGCTGCTCGAGCTTGGCTTCGAGCCGCTCGAACAGCGTGAACGCGTCGGCCGTGGAACCCGCGAAGCCGCCGATGACGTCGCCGCGTCCGAGCGAGCGCACCTTCTTGGCGTTGGCCTTGATGACCGTCGCGCCGAGGCTCACCTGCCCGTCGCCCGCGATCACCACGCGGCCGCCCTTGCGCACGGTCAGGATGGTCGTGCCGTGCCATTGCGTCTGGCCTGCATCGCCCGACATGGTTGCCGACATGGGACGTCACCTTCTCCTAAACTCTGCCATACAGCCAAGGTGGCACGCAGGGCGCGAAACTGCTATGCCCGCGGCCTAACGCGCATGCAAGAGCAGAGCGGGAGACGCGCCGTGGCACGCCAGGCAACAATCGAGCGCAGCACCAAGGAGACGTCGATCAAGGTCACCGTCGATCTCGACGGCACCGGCCGCTCGCGGATCGCGACCGGCATCGGCTTCCTCGACCACATGCTCGAGCAGGTCGCGCGCCACGGCCTCATTGACATCGACCTCGAGGCCAAGGGCGACCTGCACATCGACTTCCACCATACCACCGAGGACAGCGGCATCGCCCTCGGCCAGGCGATCGCCAAGGCGCTAGGGGCGAAGCAGGGCATCACGCGCTATGCGTCCGCCTACCTCCCCATGGACGAGGCGCTGACCCGCGTCGCCATCGACGTCTCGGGCCGGCCGTTCCTCGTCTGGGACGTGACGTTCTCGCGGCCGAAGATCGGCGAGATGGATACGGAACTCTTCCGTGAATGGTTCCAGGCCTTCGCGATGAATGCCGGCATCACGCTTCACGTCGCGACACTCTACGGCGACAACAACCACCACATCGCCGAGAGCTGCTTCAAGGGCCTTGCCCGCTCGCTCAAGGACGCGATCGCCATCGATCCGAGGCAGGCCGGGCGCGTGCCCTCGACGAAGGGTACGCTCACCGGCTGAGCGAGGCCGGCGACGTCGTCCGACGTCTGCGGAGCCAATTTGTAAGATCAGGACCCGACCAAACTCCAGCTGCGGGGGGAGGGGGGATGAGCTGGCGTTGGTCGGGTCCCTGCTTCCGGGTGCGGGGCCCGGACCGTCCGGCTCGCCTCGCGTCGATGCTGCATCGGCAGCATTTGGGCGCAAGGCCAGCGCAACTTGCAGTGCCGCGCTGAGCGCACGGCATATCCGTCAATGATCAGGCCGCGGCACCCACACAGGAGCGGTACTGACCGGTGGCGGAGGCGGAAGGAAGGAGCCAAGGCTTGTTGGTGCTGCAGGCAGCGGCGCCGCAGGCTGGCCCGGGGCGACCGGCGAGCTCGCCTCGGATTCCATCGGGCCGCCAAGCGCGCTCGCTCCGGCCGGGCGTGGCGCCTTTGCGACGGCCTTTGGTGAAACAGGAGCGGCGGCCACAGAAGGCGCGGGTGCCGCAGCAGGGGGAAGGGTCGGCGCTGCGCCGTCCTTTGCGATTGGACGCGGCTCATGCACCCGCGCCGACGACATGATGGGAACTGGCACGGCCGACACGTCCGACTTCGGCTGTGCGCCGCCCTTGGTCGCGATCGTCAGCGGCGGGGTCGCATCGGTGACATCGGCGGCGGGCGGCACGACGGCATCGGCGGTCTTGCTCGGCTTGCGCTTGGCGCCTGACGACGTCGGAGGCTGGACCGGCGCCGCTGCGACCATCTCGACAGTCTTGAGGAGGGCGCGGGCGCGGGCAAGCCGCGTGCCGTGCTCGTCGATGGCGTCCACCGTCAGCTCGAGGTGCTTGACGTCATCGGGAAGCGAGACGCGGAGTGCGCCGAGGTCCGAGCTCGCGACGATCCAGGCGCCGGTCTGGGTTGGCTTGCCGTGCGACAAGGTCACGCCGGCCGGCAGGTTGCTGATCAGGATCGACACGGCCCGCGGCTCGATACCGTCGTGCCACTTGAGGTCGAGCGGAATGGGCGCCGCCCGACGATCCTCCGCGCGAACGTGCAGCTCGAAGCCGATGCGGACACGACCGTGATCCGACGACGCGTGGGCATGGTCGGGATCGAAGAACACCGCGTGCGGGCGCTCCTCGGCGATCACTTGCCAGTGATGGGCCGCCCTGTCGCCGTCGACGCCTGTCCTTTCCGGTGCCGCCGCCTTCGCGACCGTCGACTTTGCGACAGGCTTATTTGAGGAGGTGCCAGCGAGCGTGTCGAGCGGCCCGCCGACCTGCACGAGGTAGGCAAGCCCGCCGAATGCCACCGCGGCGCCGACACCGGCAAAAGCCCACAGCCGACCGCCGCGGCGCGATGCCGGGACAGCTTCGGCGCCACGCGCGCTGGCGATCGCCGAATGCAACTCGTCGAACGAGGTCCCCTGACCTCTGAGCGCGAGCCGCTCATCGGCGTCAAAGCTCGGTGCGGCCGTGGCATTCGGCACGCGGCCGATCTGGAGCCCGGCCTTCGGCGGTGGCTTGATGCCGAAGAGCTGGGTCGTCACTGCGTCGAGCGCCGCCTCGATCGGGTCGGCTGACGGGCGATGTACCTCGCTGTGTGTGGCGGGTTGCGTCGGCAGGATGCCTCGCGGCAGCGGCTCGGCCAGCATTGGCGCGGGCGCCGGAATGGTTGCAAGCTCGCGGTCGACTGGGCGCGGCAGCGAATTGCCGGGAACCGGGCGGTGCGCTGCATCCGTGGCGACTGGCCGGTGAGCCGGTGGTGGCAGCGCGGCTTGCGCATGGCGCGCGTCTCGATAGCCCGCTTCGCGTTGGCCGACCACTGGCGTTGCGGCTGGCGGAAGCATCGGAGCATTCTCGACGATCCGCAAGGTTTCCTCGAGGATGCGCTCGAAGGATGCGTCGGCCGGTGGTGTGGGGAATGCCAGACGTCCCGCCGGAGCGGCACGTGCCGCCAGGGGCGCCGGTGGCGGCAAGGCGGCATTCCGCTCAATGCTGTCCAGGCGCTCGATCAGGCCTTGGCGCCAGATGTCGTGCACATCGCGTGGATCGTTCGAATGCATCCGCGCCTCCTCGACGCAACCCGGTCGCGCCGCGGCGGATGAGCGGCTCGAACCATTGGGCAACGGCGCGTCTGCCAAGCTGGCAGGAGCGGTCGCCCCCTCTACTGTCCGCGAAGGAAACACAGAGGATTTGGCGCCGGAAGCCAAAAGCACAGCCCAAGGACAATAATCGGCTTTTCAACAGCAAATTTCCACCTGACGGAAGAATAGCGTGGAGAAGCAATTCAAATCTGTGGATATAATCAAATCCGCCACTTGACGCGGCATGGCGAAAAACGCGGCAGCGATCTTCGTTCAAGCCTCGACCTTATCGGCCGGACGATGAGACGGTGATGAACAGCATCGGCCTACGCGCCGGGGGCACCAAAAAAATGGCCGGCACAGGGGCCGGCCTCGATCGATCAATCCTGGGACGCCGTCAAGCGAGCCAGCGCTTGCGCCGCTTGTAGTGCTTCACATCCCGGAACGAC
>DAORNH010000037.1:8328-12875 GCA_035440865.1 Hyphomicrobiaceae bacterium
AGGTAGAACTCCTTCACGTCGGCGTTCTCGCGCAAGGCCTCCGCCGTGCCGTCCATGACGACGCGGCCATTCTCGAGGATGTAGCCGTAGGTCGCGTAGCGCAGCGCCATGTTGGTGTTCTGCTCGGCGAGCAGCACCGACACTCCCTGCTCCTGATTGATGCGCTTCGTGATCTCGAAGATCTGCTCGACGAGCTGCGGCGCGAGGCCCATCGAGGGCTCATCCAACAGTACCATCTTCGGCCGCGACATCAGTGCCCGGCCGATCGCCGTCATCTGCTGTTCGCCGCCCGAGATGTAGCCCGTGAGGCTCGTCCGGCGCTCCTTCAAGCGCGGGAAGTAATTGTAGATCATCTCGAGGTCGGCTTTCACCGCGCCCCGCCCGTCACGACGTGTGTAGGCGCCGGTCAGCAGATTTTCCTCGACATTCAGATGAGCGAAGCAGTGCCGCCCCTCCATCACCTGGATGCAGCCCTTCTTGACGAGCGCATTCGGCGACTCGCGGTGCACCTCCTCGCCGTCGAATACGATCGAGCCCTTGGTGACCTCGCCGCGCTCGCCGTGCAGCAGGTTCGAGACCGCGCGCAGCGTCGTCGTCTTGCCGGCGCCGTTGGCGCCGAGGATCGCCACGATCGCGCCCTTCGGGACCTGAAGCGACACGCCCTTCAGGACCAGAACGACGTGATTGTAGATCACCTCGATGTTGTTGACCGACAGGATCGGCTGGTTCTCCGCCGCCGTCGCGGGAGACGACGGCCGCTGAGCGGCCGCCGTCCCTGTCGTTGCTGGTGCCGCTGTCGACATCAGAGGCACTTTGCCGTGAGCTTCTTGTCGGCCGCATACTTCGTGGCGGTCTCCTTGACCATCGGCACCAGAACGGAGTCATCGCCGACATACCAGTCGGAGGTGATCTTCCACTCCTTGCCATCCCACGTCTGGATACGGCCGGTACGGGCACCCTCGTGATCCTGGCAGGACAGTGTGATCGGCTGGAGGACGCCCTCGAAGCCGGCTTCCTTGATGCGCTCGGCCGTCAGCTTAAGGTTCTCGAAGCCCCAACGGACCTCCTCGCCCTTCAGCGGCTTCTTGCCGAACTTCGCATGCGCCGTACGGATCGCCTCGGTGCCGAGGAAGCCGTTGATCAAGCCGCGGATATAAAGGACCTCCGAGGTTTCATCCCACTTCGCGACGCCCTTACCCTTGTCGTAGAGAAACTTCTTCAAGTCGTCGTGGATCTTGTAGCGGCCAGACGTGTGTTGAAGCGTGACGGCGTTGTAGCCCTTAGCGCCGTCCTCGGCGGGACGTACGTCAGGCTCGGCGCCCGACCACCACACGCCATACATCTTGTCGCGCGGGTAGCCAACCGAGACGGCTTCCTTGATGGAGGTCGAGTTCATGACGCCCCAGCCCCAGAGCAGCACGTAGTCGGGACGGTTCTGGCGGATCTGCAGCCAGGTCGCCTTCTGCTCGACGCCCGGATGCGTGACGGGCAGCGGAATGAACTCGAAGCCGTGCATCTGGGCACGCTTCGATAGGAGAGCGATCGGCTCCTTGCCATACGGGCTGTCGTGATAGACGAGCGCGATTTTCTTGCCCTTGAGCTTGTCCCAGCCGCCCTCCTTCTTGGCGATGTGCTGCATAATGATGTCAGCAGCCGTCCAATAAGTGCCGAGGATTGGGAAGTTCCAGGGGAACACTTCGCCGTTGCGGCTCTCAGAGCGGCCATAGCCGGTGGTGAGCAGCGGGATCTTGTCGACCGGCGCCTTCTCGGTGAGAGCAAAGGTGATGCCCGTCGACAGCGGCATAAAGAACGCGGCGCCCGTTGGACCCTTGTTCTTCAGACGCTCATAGCACTCGACGCCGCGGTCGGTGGCGTAGCCCGTCTCGCACTCCTCGACGACGAGCTTGACGCCATTGACGCCGCCGTCGCGCTCGTTGAGCATGGCGAAGAAGTCTGCGGTGCCGTTGGCGAACGGCACGCCGTTCGGCGCGTAGGCGCCGGTGCGGTAGACGAGCGCCGGGATGAACTGCTCGTTCGGGGTCTGCGCGACGACGGCAGCGGCACCTGCGCCGACTGCCAGGGCCGCTAGCCCTATGTACTTGAAGCGCATTCGTTTCCTCCACTTGACGCCCGGGGGTTCCCCCGGAGCTGAACTCATTTTCTCCCCCTGGCAAGGCGAACGGAAGCCCGACCAAGGTTGCCTCGACCGAAAGTCCTTCAATACGGGAACGGCCAGAGGCGGAGCTTCTCCTTCATGATCGCCCAGAGCCGGGCAAGCCCATGCGGCTCGAGGATCAGGAAGATGACAATCATGGCGCCGAACACCATGAACTCGATGTGCGCGATGGTCGCCGTCGAGAGCGGGATGCCGAGCCAGATCGGCAGCTGATTGAGGAAGATCGGCATCAGCACGATGAAGATCGCGCCGAGAATCGAGCCGAGGATCGAGCCGAGCCCGCCGATGATGACCATGAACAGCAGCTGGAACGAGCGGTTGATGTCGAAGGCCAGCGGCTCCCAGGCGCCGAGGCGCAGGAAGGCGAACAGCGCGCCGGCGATGCCGATGTAGAAGGAGGAGATCGCGAAGGCGGAGAGTTTTGCCGTGAGCGGCTTTATGCCCATGATCTCGGCGGCGATGTCCATGTCGCGAATCGCCATCCACATGCGCCCGATACGACCTCGCACGATATTCTTGGCGATCAACGCCAGCACCACGAGGAAGATCAGCACGACGATGTACTTCTGGCCCGGCGTCTCGACCGGAAAGCCGAAGAACTTGAGGTTCGAGACGTTGACAGAGCCGGACGGCGCATAGTTCGTGAGCCACTTGACGCGCGCCGTCGCCCAGTCGGTGAAGAACTGCGCGGCGAGCGTTGCGACTGCGAGGTAGAAGCCCTTGATGCGCAGCGACGGCAAGCCGAACAGGATGCCGAACACGGCAGCCGTCACGCCGCCGAGCACGACGCAGGCGACGATGTCCGTCGTGAACGGCACGCGCAGCCAGAAATTGTAGGCGGCGTAGGCGCCGACCGCCATGAAGGCACCGGTGCCGAGCGAGACCTGGCCGCAGTAGCCGGTGAGAATGTTGAGGCCGATTGCGGCGATCGACAGGATCAGCACCGGCAGCAGCACCTCAGTATAGAGGTACTGCGTGGCGATGAACGGGATCACCAGGAAGGCAAAGGCGATCACGCCGATCACGAACCAGCGATCCTGGGCGATCGGGAAGATCGCCTGATCATCGGCGTAGCGTGTCTTGAACTGACCAGTCTCGCGGTAGAGCACGGAAGCCTGCCTCTCAGATTCGCTCGATGATCTTTTCGCCGAAGAGGCCCTGCGGGCGCACGAGCAGCACGCACAACGCGAGTACGTAGGCGAACCAGTTTTCGATGCCGCCGCCGGCGAGATCGAAGAACTTGATGAGCGGCGGGCCGAGCATGACCTCGGCGAGCTTCTCCCCGGCGCCGATGATAAGTCCGCCGATGATCGCTCCCGGGATCGACGTGAAGCCGCCGATGATGAGCACCGGCAGCGCCTTCAGCGCAACGAGCGAGAGCGAGAACTGAACCCCGAGCTTGGCGCCCCAGATCATGCCGGCCACCATCGCAACGACGCCCGCGACCGCCCACACGAGCAGCCAGATGGTGTTCAACGGGATGCCGACGGACTGGGCGGCCGGTCGTCGGCGACAGCACGGAGCGCACGGCCGACCCGCGTATACTGGAAGAAGAAGAACAGCGCGATGACCAGCACGAAGCAGATGATGCCGGCGACCACATCGAGCCGATCGATCAGAATGCCGCCCTGGAACAAGCTTTCCAGCGCGAACATCGGATCCTTCGAGATGCCGAGGTTGATCTTGTAGATGTCGGAGCCCCAGATCGTCTGGCCGATGCCGTCCAGGAAGTAGGTGACGCCGATCGTCGCCATGAACAGGATGATGCCCTCCTGGTTCACGAGCTTTCTCAGCACGAGGTACTCGATCGCGTAGGCGATGGCGACCATGATGGCGACCGTCAGTGCGATTGCCAGTACGATGTGCATCTTCTCGGAGAGTCGCGCGATCGAAAGTGCTGCAAACAGCACCATCGCGCCCTGCGCGAAGTTGAATACGCCCGAGGCCTTGAAGATTAGCACGATGCCGAGGGCGACGAGCGAGTAGAGCACGCCCGTCAGCAGTCCGGCGAGCAGCGTCTCGAGGAAGTTGCCCGGATTCTCGATCGCCTTCGCGACGAGAAAGCCTATGAAGAGCGCGACGATCACCGTCAGCACCAGATGGACACCGTGATCGACGCCGGTCTTCCTATCGCGACGCAGCGCCCAATAGAAGAGCGCGGCAAACGCGGCACCGATGCCGCCCGGAAGCGCTAAGGCTAGACCCGACATGGAAGCTCCTAGTGCGAAACGCCGAGGTAGGCGTCGATCACTTTCTGGTTGGCCTGAACCTCGACCGGCGTGCCGTCGGCGATCTTCTGGCCGTATTCGAGGACGACGACGCGGTCCGAGAGGTCCATGACGACGCCCATGTCGTGCTCGATGAGCGCGAT
>DAORNH010000037.1:12904-20980 GCA_035440865.1 Hyphomicrobiaceae bacterium
AACGCGACATGTCCTCCTTCTCCTCGAGGTTCATGCCGGCCATCGGCTCGTCGAGGAGGAGGAGCTCCGGCTCCATGGCGAGCGCGCGACCGAGCTCCACGCGCTTCTGGAGGCCGTAGGGCAACTTGCCGACGGGCGTCTTGCGGATGTGCTGGATCTCGAGGAAATCGATGATCTTCTCGACGATTTCGCGGTTCTTCATTTCCTCGTCACGGGCGCGGCCGATGTGCAGCGCCTGCCAGAGGAGGCCCGTTCTCATCTTGAGCGTGCGGCCCGCCATGATGTTGTCGAGCGTCGTCATCCCCTTGAACAACGCGACGTTCTGGAAGGTGCGCGAGATGCCCTGGCTCGCGGCGATGTAGGGCCGCATCTCGTGGCGCTTGGCGCCCTTGAAGGTGATCGTGCCGATTTGCGGATGATAGAAACCGTTGATGACGTTCAGCATCGACGTCTTGCCGGCGCCGTTCGGGCCGATGATGGCGCGGATCTCGCCCTTGCGGATGTCGAAGGAGACGTCGCGGATCGCCTTCACGCCGCCGAACGACAGCGAGACGTTTTCTACTGTCAGGAGCTGCGCCCCGATCTCGCGGCCGTCGGCGGTGACGGTCATACTCGGATTGACGTCGGCCTTCATTCCGCGGCCTCCTTGATCGGGGTCGCCGCTGACTTGGGCGCTGGATGGGCCTTCATGTCAATGATCCGCACGTCGCCCTCGATGCGGCCCGTGCGACCGTCCTCGAAGGTGACCTCGGTCGAGATGCTCGCCGTCTTGGAGCCGTCGTAGAGCGCCTTGATGAAGGGCCCGTACCGCTCGGCGATGAAGCCGCGCCGCACCTTCAGCGTCCGCGTGAGCTCGCCATCATCCGCGTCGAGCTCCTTGTGCAGGATCAGGAAGCGGCGGATCTGACTGTCGAACATGCGCGGCTCGCCGGCGAGCACCCGGTTGAGCTCGTCGACGCGCTTCTCGATCATCTCATAGACCGCCGGGAGCTGCGAGAGCTCCTGGTAGCTCGAGTATACGATGTTGTTGCGCTCGGCCCAGTTGCCGACGGAGACGAGGTCGATGTTGATGAAGCAGGCGCAGTAATCGCGGCCGTGTCCGAAGGCGACCGCCTCCTTGATTTCGGGATAGAACTTCAGCCGGTTCTCGATGTACTTCGGCGCGAAGAGGGCGCCGTTGTTGAGGCGTCCCACGTCCTTGGCGCGATCGATGATCTGCAGGTGACCGCGCTGATCAATAAAACCGGCGTCGCCCGTCTTGACCCAGCCGTCGGGCGTCTTGGTCGACTTCGTCGCTTCCTCGTTCTTGTAGTACTCGACGAACACGCCGGGACTCTTGAAGAGCACCTCGCCCGCATCGTCGACCTTGATCTCGATGCCGGGACCGGGCTTGCCGACCGTCTCCGGGAAGACCTCGCCGTTCGGCTGCAAGGTGACGAACACGCTCGCCTCGGTCTGCCCGTAGAGCTGCTTCAAGTTGATGCCGAGCGCGCGGAAAAACGAGAAGAGTTCGGGGCCGATCGCCTCGCCCGCCGTGTAGGCGACGCGGAGCTTCGAAAAGCCCATACGATTGCGCAGCGGGCCGTAAACGAGGAGGTCGCCGAAGCGATACTTGAGCTTGTCGAGGAAACCGACGGACCTGCCGTCCAGGATCGCCGGCCCGACCTTTTTGGCGTGCTCGAGAAAATAGTGGAACATCCTCCGCTTGATCGCGCCGGCATCTTCCATTCGTACGACGATTTGCGTCAGCATGTTCTCGAACACGCGCGGCGGTGCGAAGAAGTAGGTGGGCCCAAGTTCGCGCCGGTCTTCCTGGGCGGTCTCGGGACTTTCAGGGCAGGCGACGCACAGGGCTCCGGAGTAGGCCTGTCCATAGGAGAAGATGTGGTCGCCGACCCAGGCCATCGGCAGGTAGGCGATCATCGTGTCGTCTGCGGTGAAGCGATCGAAGGCGTTGGCGTTGTTCCCGGAAATGACGACGTTGTCGTGCGAGAGCATCACGCCCTTCGACTTGCCCGTTGTCCCCGAGGTGTAGAGGATGACGCTGATGTCCGAGCCTTTGCCGGCCGCTATGCCAGCGCGCCAGTCGGCGTCGGCCTTGGGATTGCGCTTGAGCTCGTCACGGCCCATGCGCTGCACGTCCTCGTAGGCGTGCATGTTTTCGTGCGGGTATTTGGTGAGCCCGCGCGGCTCGTCGTAGATTACCTTGTGGAGCTTGGGGAGCCGCGGTCCGACGGTGACGAGCTTGTCGACCTGCTCCTGATCCTCGACGACGGCGAACGAGATGTCGGCGTGATCGAGGACATAAGCCATCTCCTCGGCGACACCGTCCTGATACATCGGCACCGGAATCGCGCCGAGGCTCTGGATGGCAGCGAACGCCCAATAGAGCCGCGGCCGGTTGTTGCCGATGATGGCAACCTTCTCACCGGCGCCAAGCCCGAGTGCCTTGAGCCCGAGCGAGAAGGCTCTGATCTCCTCGAGCGCTTGCGCCCAGGTCCAGGTTTGCCAGATGCCGAAATCCTTGTGCCGGTAGGCGGGCCGCGAGCCGAAACGCTCCGCGTTGCGCAGCAGAAGCTTCGGAACAGTGTCGAATACAGCGGGCTTGCTGGCTGTCGCAGCAGCCGAACTCGTTGCGCTCACGAACCACCCATCCTCACTGCGGCCTCAGGCGAGGCAATCCTACCCTACAGCCCTACAACGGCTTTCGCCGTTGCCTGCCGATTTGCTCGGACGTTCTTCGTAGCGGGTACCGCCAGTACTGATCGCGGCACGTCGCACCCCGGCCGCCTCTCGCTAGGAGACGGCAGAGTAGAGAGGATTCTCTAAGGCAGCGCTCGGATTGCCGCAAGCCGTCCAAAGGAGGGGTGCGGCACCACTTCACGATAAGCTTATCAGCCGTGATCGAGCCGCAATGCCGCAACGAGGAAGCGAAGCTCCGCTTCCAATACGGCTGCAATCGTTTCCGCCCGGCGGAACCCGTGCCCTTCGCCGGCGAACTCGTGAAGCTCCGAGGCAATCCCCTTCGCCAGGAGCGTCCGGTGCATCAGGCGTGACTGCTCGGGCGGCACGACCTTGTCGTCGAGGCCTTGGAAAATGATCACCGGCGCAGCGATGTTCTCGATATGGTTGATCGGCGAGCGGGCGGCGAAAGTCTCGGCGTAGTTGCCTCGTGTCGTCCCCAGCAGGCGGTGCAGATAGCCGCTCTCGAACTTGTGGGTGTGCGCGAGCAGCAGCCCGAGATCGGCGATGCCGAAGTGACAGCTCCCCGCCGCGAAGTCCGATGTCGTCGCCAGCGCCATGAGCGTTGTGTACCCGCCCGCCGACCCGCCGGCGATCGCCATGCGGGCGCCATCGGCCCTTCCCGTCGCCGCCAAATGGCGGGCGGCCGCGGCGCAATCGGCGACGTCAGCGACACCCCAGGCGCCGTCGAGCCGCTCGCGATAGCGCCGCCCGAAGCCGGTCGAGCCCGCATAGTTGACGTCGCAAACCGCAAATCCGCGGCTCGTATAGAACTGGATGCGCAACTTGAGGCCGGCATCCGCCGCGCCGGTCGGGCCGCCATGGGCGAGTACCAGCAGCGGCGGCTTGGCCCCGCACGGTCCCGCGACACGATCACCCCGCGGCGGATAGTAGAAGGCGTGCGTCAGCGCGCCATCACCGCCGGCAAACGTGATCGCCTGACCGCGCGAGACGAGGTCCTCGGCAATCGGCGCAGCCGCAGCCTCGCGGATCACGCTCAGCGCAAGTGCCTTCACTTCGAATGCCACGACAGCCGGTGGCGCGGCGGGCCGGCCCGCAATCGCCGCCACGCCCCCTATTCCATCGGCATTCGCGACCATGTGGCCGAGGCTCGCGAAACCTGTCCGCCGCTGCATGATGCTGCCGTCATCCGGGCGCCGGACCAGGATGAGCGCCTCGGCCCCTGCCATCTCCGTCCACCATACCCTGCCGTCACGGCCGACGGCAAAGGACCGTGTGCCGAGTGACCACATGGGTCGCGCGAGATCGGATCGGCCGCTGGTCAGCCGCTCGACGTTCCGACCGTCGTCGCAATAGATCGCGCCGTTCCCCGTCTCGTCCGAGATGAAGTAGAGCCGCCCGTCGTGCCCCCAGATCGGCTCGCCCGCAGCCGTGCCGTCGCCGCCCGCGATGCGCCGCGGCGCGCCGACCTTGCCATTCGCATCGATCGTCGCCGTGTAGAGTGCCGCCTCGTCCCACGGCATGCCGGGCAGGTCCCAGGCGATCCAGGCGAGCCGGCCGCCCTCGTGATCCATGACCGGGTTGGCGAAAAAATCGCGCCCTTGCAAGAGTGGCCGCACCGCCCCGCGCGCGGACCCTTCGAGGCCGATCGCGACGAGGAGGTTCTCGGGGCGCGTCGGGTCGGCGCTGGTGCGCTCGGCAACACAGATGAGGCGCCGACGCGCTCGATCGAGGGTGAAATCGGCAAAGCGCGTATCCGGCGCCTGGGTGAGGCGCTCCGGCGTCTCCCCGGGACGCACACAATAGACGTCCTGGTTGCCATCATTGACGAAATAGACCGTACCATCCACGGCGATGAACTCGCCGCCACCATACTCGTGCACGCGAGCATTGGCCGAGAACGGCGGCGGCAGGATGGCCTCCGCCACGCCGCCCATTGCCGGCGCCCGCATGATCACCTGCCGGCCGCGCTCCTCGGGCCGGGATTCGGTCCAGTAGATGCAAGCGCCGTCCGCCACGACATGACCGAGCCGGCGGCTCGCGCGGGCGACAGCCTCCGGGCCGATCGGGGACGGCCAAGTGCCATACGGTAGAATGTGTGGGCTCTCGGGCTTGCTCATGATGTGTTCAATCGAAGCAGTCGCTGGACAGATCAAGATAGCTGCCCGGATCGAGCGCCAGCCGGCCAAGATGTGCAATCCGCGGCAACCGATGCCGCGCGACATGCCCGAGCACGGCGATTTTGCCCGCGTAGAAGTCGCGATCCGGGCCTTCAGCCGCGGGGAGCGCTCGCGCGGCGACCTCTGCCTGCCTGAGCCAAGTCCAAACGAATACCACCTCGCCGACAAGGTCGAGCAAGTGATGCGCTGGAGCCAGCATGGCGGCGCTGCCCCGCGTCCGGCCGATCTCGCGGAGTCGAGCTGCGGTCTCGGCCAGCATCCGCGTCGCCTCGGCGAGACCCGATGCAGCGTCTGCGAGCGCTGCATGCGAACGGGCCCCCGAAATGGTCGCGCCGATCCGCTCGATGAGTAGCGCAAGCGCCCGCCCCCCGCCGAGGCCTAGCTTTCGGCCCACGAGGTCGATCGCCTGGATGCCGTTGGTCCCCTCGTGGATCGGATTGAGCCGATTGTCGCGGTAGTGCTGCTCGAGCGGATGGTCGCGTGTGTAGCCGGCGCCGCCGAGCACCTGCATCGACGAGCTCGACGCGGCGAGCATCTCGTCGCTGATCCAGGCCTTGAAGACTGGGGTCAGCAGCTCGAGCAGCAGGCCTGCGTCGGCGCGCTCCGCGGCCGTCTCCGCCGCAGCCTTGAGATCAGCCAGCATTGCGAGATCGAGACCGAGCGCGATCCCGCCCTCCGCCGCAGCCTTCTGGTCCAGCAGCATGCGGCGCACGTCCGCATGCTCGATGATCGCGACTGGCGGCGCGTCCGGGTCCTTCTGATCCGGATGGCGCCCCTGCCGGCGATCGCGGGCATAGGCGAGCGCGTGCAGAAACCCGGCGCTCGCATGCGCCACTGCGCCGAGCGAAACGCCGATGCGCGCCTCGTTCATCATCGTGAACATTTGCGCGAGGCCCTGCCCCGGCGCGCCGACGATCTCGCCGATGGTCTCGCCGCCGTCGCCGATCTCGAGCGCGCAATTGACAGTCCCGCGCTGCCCCATCTTGTGATTGAGGCCGGCGACGGCGATGTGATTGGCGCCGCACGGACGGCCTTCGGCGTCGAGGCGATCGCGCGGCACGATGAACAGCGAGATGCCCTTGACGCCGGCTGGCGCCCCCTCCACGCGCGCGAGCATCAGGTGGACGATGGTCTCGGCGAGATCATGCTCGCCGCCCGAGATCCACATCTTCGATCCGGAGAGCGCATAGCGTCCGTCCGCCCTGAGCCGCGCCCGCGTCGTGATATCACCGAGCGAGGAGCCGGCTTGCGGCTCCGAGAGCGCCATTGTGCCGAGGAACCGGCCCTCGAGCATGGGCTGCATGTAGCGACGCTTCTGCTCGATCGATCCATGTACGGCGAGGAGCTCGGCCGCGCTCGACGTCAGCAGCAGGTAGTTGGCAATCGAGACGTTGGCCGCCTGTAGCCAGAGAAGCGCGGCGTTGGCAATCGTGCGCGGCAGCCCGAGCCCGCCCACGGCTGGTGCAGCATACATGCCGAAGAGGCCGAGCGCGCGCATGGCGTTGATGGAACGTGCCGTCGCGGCCGGCAGCACGACTCGCCCAGCGACGAGCCGCGGCTCCTCCCGGTCGAGCAGCGCATAGGACGGCAGCAGTTCCTCGATGGCCAAAGCCTCGGCCATGTCGAGGCTCGCCGAAAACGAGGCCCGATCGTGCTCGGCGAAGCGCGGCAGACGGCAGAGCCTGGCCACGTCGATGACCTCGTCGAGTATGAAGGAGAGGTGCCGGCGCGAGATGAGCTTGGTCATGGCGGAATGATGCCCGAAGCGGGGGCTGTTCGGAAGTGGGTCGCCCGCCTTCGCTATCGCGGGACGATCGGCTATCAGGGGAGAGAAGATCATCGCATGAGGCGAATGGCGGGAGGAGAAGCGTGCCGAACGAGACCGTCCCGAGCGTCGCGTTCGTCCCGGCCGCCGGCCTCGGGACGCGCATGCGACCGCTCACCGACAAGCGCCCGAAGCCGCTCGTCGAGGTCGCCGGACGCGCGCTGCTGGACCATGTGCTCGACCGCTTGGCGGCGGCCGGCATCGAGCGCGCCGTCGTCAACGTGCACTACCTCGCCGACCAGATCGAGCGTCATCTTGCCGGCCGCGGCCGCCCGAGGATCGCCATCTCGGACGAGCGTGCGCAGCTCTTGGACACCGGCGGCGGCGTCGCCAAGGCGCTCCCGCTCCTCGGCGCAGAACCGTTCGTCGTGCACAACTCGGACACCATTTGGCACGAGCAGGGCACGGACAACCTCCGCCGCCTCATGACCTTCTGGAGCCCGCCTCGCATGGACCTCGCCATGCTGCTTGCACGGCGCGATACTAGCCTCGGATACGATGGCCACGGCGATTTCGAGCTCGATGCTGACGGGCGCATCCGCCGTCGCGCACCGGGCACGACGGCGACCTACGTATTCGCCGGCGTCTCGATCATGGCGCCATCGCTCCTCGCCGATGCTCCGCCAGTCGCCTTCTCGCTCAATCGGCCCTGGGATCAGGCAATCGCTTCCGGCCGTGCCTGCGCAATCGTGCTCGACGGCACCTGGATGCACGTCGGCGATCCGGCAGCCCTCGCCGCGGCCGAGCGCTTCCTCGGAGCAGCGCATGGCCGCGGCTGACGCCGTACACTCAGAGGCCGTCTTCACGGCGCCCCCCGGCGTTCCGTTCCTCGATGCCGTCGCCCGCGCCATCCTTGCCGGAGATCTGCCGCGACCTGGTGGTGCGCCGCCCTCGATCGAGGGCCTCGCCGACGTCACCATCCTGCTGCCGACGCGGCGCGCGGTCCGACATCTGACCGAGGCCATTCTCGTCGCATCGGGGCGACGTGCGGTGCTGCTCCCCAATATCAGGCCGATCGGCGAGGGCGACGAGGACTTGGGCCTGCTCGACGGCCTGCTTGCTCCAGGCAACGCCACAGGCTTCGGCAAGGATGCGGCGCACCTCGATCTCCCGCCCGCGATCAGCGCGATCGAGCGGCGCCTCACGCTGACGCGCCTGGTCCTCATGTGGTCGAAGGCCTTGCGTGCGCGCGCCGAGACCGATGCCCGACCGCTCTCCGGTCCATCGACGCCCGCACAGGCGGCACGCTTTGCCGACGACCTCGGCCGCCTCATCGACATGCTCGAGACCGAAGGCGTATCGCCCTCCCGCCTCGCTGGCCTCGTGCCGGATGCCTTCGCGGAGCATTGGCAGGAGACGGTTGAATTT
>DAORNH010000038.1:0-363 GCA_035440865.1 Hyphomicrobiaceae bacterium
CGAGACGCGCTCGGGATTGAGGAAGCGCTCGAAGAGGAGGCCGAAGCGGAGGGGATCGAGATCGGTGATGGTGAGTGCCCAGGCGACCACCGAGCCCGCGCCCGATCCGCGGCCCGGCCCGACCGGAATGCCCTGGGTCTTCGACCACGAGATGAAGTCGGCGACGATCAGGAAGTAGCCGGGGAACTTCATCTTGGTGATGATTTCGACCTCGTAGGCGAGGCGCTTTTCGTAGTCCGCCCGCGCGAAGCCGTCGGCGAGCGGGTTCACCTCGAGGCGGCGCGACAGTCCAGCTTCGGCCTGGCGGCGGAGCTCGGTCGCCTCGGCAGCGAGGCGATCCTCAGGCGAGGTGCCGGGCGCGAC
>DAORNH010000038.1:405-18181 GCA_035440865.1 Hyphomicrobiaceae bacterium
GCTTGGCGATCTCGACCGTTGCGGCAAGCGCCTCGGGGAGGTCGGAGAACACCGTCGCCATCTCGTCGGCCGATCGGAAGCCGTGGTTCGCCGAGAGCTTGCGGCGGTCGCTGTCGGTGACGAGGCGGCCGTCCGCAATGGCAAGAAGAGCGTCGTGGGCCTCGTAGTCCTCGGGTGCTGCAAAGTAGGGCTCGTTGACGGCGACGAGCGGCAGGTCGTGAGCGTAGGCGAGCGCGATCAGGTCCGGCTCGACGTCGGACTCGGCCGGGAGCCCGTGGCGTTGCACCTCGACATAGAGCCTGTCGCCGGCGAGCGCCGCGAGACGATTGAGGCGAGCTTCGGCGAGGGGGCGCTGCCCGTCGCGCAAGGCGCCGTCTATCGGGCCGTCGGGGCCACCGGTCAGGATGATGAGGCCCGCCGAGTGCCGCTCGATCATGTCGATGGAAACGAATGGGTCGCTGCCGTCCGGAATCGAGAGGTGGGCGTGGCTCGCGAGCTTCATGAGGTTCGCGTAGCCCTGCTCGTTCATGGCGAATGCCGTGAGCAGACCATCGCGGCGGGGTTTCGCGGGCGCCGGCATGGCGACGGCCGTCTCGGGCTTCGCCTGGTCGCCGAAATCTACGGCAAGGTTGACGCCCGCGATTGGTTGGATGCCTGATCCGGCGAGCTTGTCCGAGAATTCGAGCGCGCCGAACATGTTGTTGGTGTCGGTAAGGCCTATCGCCGGCATGCCATGTGCCTCGGCGAGCTTGGCGATCTTGCCGATCGGCAGCGCGCCTTCGAGCAGCGAATAGGCCGAGTGGACCTTCAGATGGATGAAGCGCACGGGCTTGGGTGCAGCGGCGGGCTCGGCCATGATGCTCTCGGGATCGCGAATCGATGTCGACCCTTAGTTTACCCTGCCTGGCCAGGCGTTGGGCGCGCTGAAACCTTAGCCGTGGAATTGTCGACGGCTGGGGGTTGTTCCATGGCATGGATGCCGCTCGCGTCGTGCCGGTGGCGCGCATCCAGCGTGACGCACTCCGGTAAGGGGAATACCCCTGATGACCCCGCCCTTCGACACCAAAACACGGGCGGTCTGGCGGGTGTCCCGCCAGCGGGGCGCGGGGCTGGCCCCGCTTCGCGAAGCGAAAGCGACGGCGATTGGCTGCAAGGACCTAAATGGCGAAGCTGCAGACGCTCTTTCCGACCGAGATCTACCACGCTGCCCTGACCGGCGCGCGCGAGCGCCGCCTCATCGCAGATCTCGAGGCGGCGGCTTTGTCGCTCGCGCGGGAGGATGGCGCGGGTCGCGCCTGGTGCCGCCGGCATGGCTATCGCGGCTACACCTCTTACGCCTCGCTCGGCAACCTCGTCGATCGCGCGTCTGTCTACGGCGAGCTGGTCGCGATACTCGATTGCCATGCGAGGGACTTCGCCCGCAACCTCGAGTTCGCCCTCGACGGCCAGCGCCTCGTCTTGAACAGCCTGTGGGTGAACATCCTCGAGCCCGGCGGCTATCACACCGCCCACATTCATCCAGGGAGCGTGATCTCCGGCACGGTCTACATCCGCGTGCCTGAAGGGGCGGGTGCCATCCGCTTCGAGGATCCACGCCTCGCGATGATGATGGCAGCCCCCATGCGGCGCGAGCGTGCTTCCGAGAAGCGCCGCACATTCGTCGAGGTTGCGCCGAAGCCGGGCACGATCCTGCTCTGGGAGAGCTGGCTCCGCCACGAGGTGCCGGAGAACCGGGCGAGGAGCCGGCGCGTCTCGCTGAGCTTCAATTATGGGCTGGAGGCGCGCTAGACTCGGAAGCCGGCACGGCGTCGATGTTCACGGCGCGGAGCAGTGGCAGCAGCAGGAAGCAGGCGGCGGTGAAGAGCGCTGAAATGATGATCAGTGGCGCCATCGACTTGTCGAGGACGTTTGTGTAGAGCCGCGCGCCTACGATGGCAGCGAGTTGCGCGAAGCCGTTCAGTACCGACATCAGGGCCGCAAAGGTGAAGCCCTCGGCCTTCGGCGGACAGGCCTGAGCCGCGAGCGTCAGCGTGGCGAGGAGTGCCATGATGGCGGCGGCACCGAGCATGAAGTCGATCGCGATCGCGAGCGGCTTCGTGAAGCCGTGCGGCGTCAGCAGGAGCAGATAGAGGAGAGTGCCGATCGTGCCCATGACGATCGCCAGGACGAGCTGGCGACGGAGCGGCATTTTGGAGATCACCTGCCAGTAGGCGAAGGCGCCGAGCACGGAGCCGGCCGAGGCGACGGCGCCGAGCAGTCCGATGAAATCCTGCTCGAATTTCAACGTGTCGGTCTGGTGGAAATACCAGGGTGTACCGAAGCTCGGGCTGAAGTTCCAGAAGCCGAGGAAGGCGATGACGAGCCAGAGCGTCTTCGACTTGAAGGCCTCGAGCAGGCTGCCCGCCGTCGCCTTCATCTCGCTGAGGGCCATCTCGCTTTTTTCTTCGCGCACGATGAGCCAGCTCGACACCATCACGGCGATCGGCGCGATCAGCGTGATGGTCGCCGCGATGTGCAGCGCCGTTCCGGGCGTGAAGCGGCTGGCGAGCTGCCCGCCGAGCAGATGGCTCACGATCGAGGCGATGCTGATCCAGAGCCACTGCACGCTCTGGAAACGGGCCGTGAGGCCCATCTTCTTGCCGTTCTCGACCATGATGGCGTCGATGATGACATCGGATGCGGCTGTGCCGATCGCCGTCATGAGGAGGGCTGTGACGATTGCGGCCGGCGAGGTCTGGCTCGTGAGCCAGAGGAGACCGGTGGTCGCCAGCATGTTGGTGAGGAGCAGCCACGACTTCCGCTTGAAGCCCACAAGCGGGATGAAGTCGCTGACGAGTCCGTAGAGCGGCTTGATCATCCAGGGGATGGTGAGCACCGCGAGATACTCGGTCACTTGCGCCGGATTGAGGCCGAGCGCCTCCTTGAAATAGAACTGCAGCGGCTGATGGACGAGGCCGACATGCTGGCCGATGCCCTGCGAGAAATAGACGAGGCCGAACAGGATGACGAGGCGGCGCGCGTAGCCGTCGAGCGGCGGGGCGACAGTCGAGGCTGCCATCGCTTGGGGCTCCGCTCAGAACTCGAACACGACCGAGTAGACGTGCTGACGTTTGATCTCGACGTTCTGCTCAAGCGCGATGAGTTCGGCATAGCTCATGGCGACACGGGCGGTATTGCCGTCCTGGCGCATATTGGTCGCTATGATCCGCGGCACGCGCACGCCGAGGTCGATGCGATCTCCCTCGCCACCCCTGGCACCCATCTTGAGCATAGCGATGATCATCGGCTGGTATTTGCGCATGGCGCGGTCGACGGCCGCAGGCTGAATGGGGGCAGTGGGCACGCCTGGGATGCGAACGTTGTTGAGCAGCTCGATGATGCCCTCGCGCATCCGCCTCAAGTCGGCATCGTGGAGCGCACCGAAGTCGAGAGTCAGGCGATAGCGGCGCGTGCCCTCGTAGGCAAGTTCGAGACCGACCTTTTCTTTGAGGTTCGCAAGTTCGCGCGCGATGTTCTCGAGGATCTCTTGGGCCGGGCCGAACTTCATGCTGAGCGAGCAGGCCGGCCGGTTGCCGGCCTTGAAGCCGCGCGTCTTGATCTCGAGGCGCTGACCGCCGGGATCGGTAGCGGCCGTCTTCTCGAGAAACTTGCAGAGGCCCTCGCCGGCGAACTTGCGGCCCTCGGGATCGAGCGCGAACATGGCCTCGACCGCCTGCATGACGTCGTCGAGCTCGGGCTGGAGCTTCACGTCGCCTTCGATGCCGAGCATGCCGGCCTGATCGATGAAGAAGGTCGCCTTGATGTCGATGCAGCCCGTGAGAGCGAGCGCCGCCGCGCCGGCGAGCGCGGTCTTCATCCGGGTGCCTAGTCGTGTGAGCACACTCATCGGTCAGTCCCTCAATATTCGATGACGACGAAATAGCGCCTTCCGGTCCGCTTCTGTGGCTGCATGGCCATGTCGACAACCTCGGTCCAGGGCCAGCTGAAAGTTACCTTCTGACCGGAGGTGACGCCGTTCGTCTCGACGATCTTCGGCGCACTGATCGTGAGCTTCAGGGTGCGGTCCCGAAGCACGAGCTTCGTCATGGAGACGGACGCGGTCTTGCCGAGGCGGGCGAATTTCTCGAGCGCCGCGGGATCGGGCGCGTCGGTTGCCGAGCCAAGGCCGCGCAGTGCGCCGCGGGCCAACTCCTTGGCGAGATCGGGCGTGAAATCGGGGATCGCCCCGAGATCGACGTCGACGCGGACGCGCCGGGCGCCGGGCTGCGTCACCTTGAGGATGCCGATCTGCGTGATCGGCGCATCGGGCGAGATATTCCGCAGGATGTTGTCAACCGTATCGGCCTCGATGTCGAAGGCGCAGAACAGGCGCTCGTTCTCCACGCCCTGCTTGGCGCGGACGTTCATCTTCATCTCTGGGTTGAGGGCGGCCGCGAACTCGAGCGCCGGGCAGAGGCCGTTCCGCGTGAAGACGGCGATCTCGGGTCGGATCTGCGCGACGGCCTCTGCAAACCCGAACACGTCCTGCATCTCGGGATCGAGACGCACCGTGGCCTCGATGCTGGTGGCGCCGTCCTGGCGGACGGCGAGGCCTGCCTCGAGATCAATGCAGGCCGAAAGACCGAGGGTCGCAGGCAGGATCGCTCCGATGAACCGCAGTCGCGCGGAGACCCGTCGTGACAGCATCAATGCCTCCCCAGCAATGCTGGAGAACGGTTTCATGCTTTCAGACGATGATCAAGTCTTGTCGCAATGCGACTGTTACAGGCGCCGCGATCAGGCGGCTTCCGCCTGGGCTGCGGCCTGGACGGCGGCGCAGATCTCGCCGACGACCTGGTTGACGAGGCTCTCGTCCTCACCTTCCGCCATGACGCGGATGACGGGCTCCGTGCCCGACGGGCGGATGACGAGGCGTCCGGTGGTGCCGAGCCGGCGTTCACCATCTCGGATCGCCTTCACGACGCTGTCCTTCTCGAGGGGGCGACCTTCGCTGTAGCGAACGTTCCTCAGGATCTGCGGCAGCGGCTCGAAGCGCCGGCAGACCTCGCTCACGGGCTTGTCGGAAGCGACCTTGACGGCCAGCACCTGGAGCGCGGCGACGAGCCCGTCACCCGTCGTCGTGAAGTCAGAGAGCACGATGTGGCCCGATTGCTCGCCGCCGACGTTGTAGCCGTGCTTCCGCATGTGCTCGACGACGTAGCGGTCGCCGACGGAGGTGCGGGCGAGCGAGAGGCCGACGCTCTTCAGGTAGCGTTCGAGGCCGAGGTTCGACATCACGGTCGCGACGACGCCGCCGGCCGCGAGCTTCTGGCGGCGGTGCCAGCTCTCGCCGATGACGGCGAGGATCTGGTCGCCGTCGACGATATGGCCGGTCTCGTCGACGATGACGACGCGGTCGGCATCGCCATCGAGCGCGATGCCGATGTCGGCACGGAACTCGCGCACCTTCTGACAGAGGAGATCGGGCGCCGTGGAGCCGCAGTTCAGGTTGATATTGCGCCCGTTGGGCTCGACGCCGATCTTGATCACCTCGGCACCGAGTTCCCACAGCGCATCGGGGGCGACCCGGTAGCCGGCGCCGTTGGCGCAGTCGATGACGATGCGCAACCCGTCGAGGCGGATGTTCTTCGGCAGCGTACGCTTGGCGTACTCAATGTAGCGCTCCTGCGCGCTCTCGACGCGTGTGGCGCGGCCGATCTTGCTCGCATCGACGAGCAACTCGTCGGCGGGTTTGGCGACGAGGCACTCAATCTTGCGCTCGGTTTCGTCGGAGAGCTTGAAGCCGTCGGGATCGAAGAGCTTGATGCCGTTGTCGTCGGAGTGGTTGTGGGACGCTGAGATCATGACGCCGAGGTCGGCGCGCAGCGACCGCGTCAACATGGCGACGGCTGGGGTCGGCATCGGACCGAGCAGAAAGACGTCCATTCCGACGGAGGTGAATCCCGAGAGGAGGGCGGACTCGATCATGTAGCCGGAGAGCCGCGTGTCCTTGCCGATGACGACGCGGTGGCGATGGCCACTGGCCTTGCGCGAGAAGATCTGGCCGGCGGCCATGCCGACCTTCAACGCAACCTCGGAGGTCATGGGATGGCGGTTGGCGTGCCCGCGGATGCCGTCGGTGCCAAACAGTCGTTGCGTCATGGGTGCCCTCGCTCATTCCGCCGCTAAGCGGTCACGTACGCTTCGCCCTGTCGCTCCGGCGTGTAGAACACTGCCACAGCTTGCACAGTTGCAGTTAGCACGACAGGCCGATTCGGTCATGCAATGTGCTTGCCAGCCTCGCGCTGATGCACGCGGAGCACATGCGAGTGGTGGCGGCGGCTTCGGCGGTTAGGTGTTTCGCTCATGTGCCTGCCATGCAACCATGCAGCCGCAGCCTGCTGTTTGGCTTGAAAGGTTTGCTGCATCGTCTGGAGGGCCTTCGCCGATGACCAAGCTCCCGCTCTTCCCGGCAACCGTCGCCGGCAGCCTTCCGAAGCCCGCCTGGCTTGCCGAGCCCGAAAAGCTCTGGGCGCCGTGGCGGCTCGCCGGCGCCGAGCTCGAGCAGGGGAAACGAGACGCCGCGCTCATCTGGCTCAAGCTCCAGGAGGACGCCGGCCTCGACATCCTCTCGGACGGCGAACAGTTCCGCATGCACTTCGTGCACGGCTTCCTGGAGCGGATCGAGGGCATCGACTGGTCGAAAAAGACCAAGATGGGCATCCGCAACAATCGCTACACTGTGGACGTGCCGACGGTCACCGCCCGGCTCTCGCGGCCGCGGCCCGTGCATGCCGAGGAGGTGCGCTTCGTGAGGGCGCATACGAGGCGGCACATCAAGGTGACGCTGCCCGGTCCGATGACCATCGCGGATACGATCGCGGACGCGCACTACGGCCGCCGCCCCGACATGGCGATGGCCTTCGCCGACATACTGAACGCAGAGGCTCGCGAGCTTGCCGCCCTCGGCGTCGACGTCGTCCAGTTCGACGAGCCGGCCTTCAACGTGTTCATGGACGAGGTCAGCGAGTGGGGCATCCCGGCGCTCGAGCGCGCCGCGGAGGGACTCTCCTGCAAGTCGGCCGTGCACATCTGCTACGGCTACGGCATCGAGGCGAACGTGAAGTGGAAGGAAACGCTCGGCAGCGAATGGCGCCAGTATGAGGCGATCTTTCCGGCGCTCAATCGCTCGGCGATCGGTCAGGTGTCGCTCGAAGCGCAGGGCTCGAAGGTGCCGCTGTCCCTCATCCGCCTGCTCTCCGACAAGGAGATCCTGGTCGGCGCGATCGATGTGGCAACGAGCAGGATCGAGACGCCGGAAGCTGTGGCGGCGGTTCTGGAGGAGGCGACCAAGTATGCGGACCGCGAGCGTATCCAGGCCTGCACGAACTGCGGGCTTGCGCCCCTGCCTCGGCAGGTGGCAGCAGGGAAGCTCGCCGCACTCGGCGCAGGGGCCCGACTGATGCGGGAAAAGTTCCGAGCCTGACGCGGCCTCAACCGCCGCGGCGCTCACTGAGCCCGCGCTCCCAGCTCAAGGCCTGCGCGACGATCTCGTCGAGCTTGTCGTGCCGCGGCTCCCAGCCGAGGGCCGCGCGGATCTTGTCTGACTTGGCGACGATGGCGGCGGGGTCGCCTGCCCGACGTGGCGCCAGGCGCACCTCGAATGGCTTGCCGTGGGCCTTCTTCACCGCCTCGATCACCTCGAGCACCGTGAAGCCCAGGCCATAGCCGCAGTTGAAGATGTCGGAGGCGCCGCCCTTGGCAAGGTGTGCAAGCGCCGCCGAGTGGGCTCGCGCGAGGTCCTTCACGTGGATGTAGTCGCGGATGCAGGTGCCGTCGCGGGTGGGGTAGTCGGTACCGAACACCTCGAGATGCATGCGCTTGCCGAGGGCTGCCTCGCAGGCGGCCTTGATGAGGTGGGTGGCTTTCGGCGTCGACTGGCCGGTGCGGCCCTTCGGGTCGGCGCCCGCGACGTTGAAGTAGCGCAGCGCCACAAAGCGGAACTTGTGCGCGCGCGCCGCGTCGGCGAGCATGAGCTCGGTCATGAGCTTCGACGTGCCGTAGGGCGACATCGGCGCCGGCGTCGCATCCTCGCCGACCGGGTTCTCGCGCGGGTTGCCGTAGACGGCGGCCGTGGACGAGAAGATGAACTTGTCGACGCCCTCGACGACCGCTGCGGCGATGAGGGCGCGCGATTTCACAGTGTTGTTCAGATAGTAGCCGAGCGGGTCAGTGACGGACTCGGGAACGACGATCGAGCCGGCGAAGTGAATGACGGCGTCGATCTTCTTCTCTCTGAGAACCCTGCGGACGAGCGTCTCGTCGCCGATATCGCCGACAACGAGCTCGGCCTCGGGCGCTACCGCCCAGCGGAAGCCGGTCGTCAGGTTGTCGAGCACGACGACCGTCTCGCCGGCATCGATGAGCTCGAGGACCATGTGGCTGCCGATGTAGCCGGCGCCGCCGGTGACGAGGATATTCATGTCTGCCCCTGCAACCTGATGCTGGCCGAGCTGCCGTGTCGCACGGCGCGCGGCCCGATGCCATCCCGTGTTTGTCGCGATGGCGCGACAAGACTTTCTTAATCGCAAGCAACGCGAGGGGCACGATCTGGCCTTGCGCGTGCATCGATAGGATGCAAGGCGAATACCAGCAGACGCGTCTCGGTGTCATGACGACGTCGCAGTGGAATCAGCAAGCACTCGCGTGCGTGAATTCGGACGATCAGCCTTTCGCGGAGCTGCCAGAATGTCGAAGAAGCCCATTCGCAAGGCCGTATTCCCAGTCGCGGGCCTCGGCACGCGCTTCCTGCCCGCGACCAAGGCGATGCCGAAGGAGATGCTGACCGTGGTCGATCGCCCGGTCATCCAGCATGTCGTCGACGAGGCGCGCGCGGCCGGCATCGAGCACTTCATTTTCGTCACCGGGCGGAACAAGGGCGTCATCGAGGACCATTTCGACAGCCCCTTCGAGCTCGAGCGGGTGCTGAGCGAGCGGGGCAAGAAAAACGAACTCGACCTCCTCTCGCGCGATCTGCCGGGGCCCGGCCAGACGAGCTTCACGCGCCAGCAGGCGCCGCTCGGGCTCGGGCATGCGGTCTGGTGCGCGCGCGATATCATCGGCGAAGAGCCGTTCGCGCTGCTGCTTCCCGACATGCTCCATCATGCGCAGAAGCCCTGCCTCGCCGAGATGATCGAGGCCTACGCAGAGCATGGCGGCAATCAGATCGCCGTCTCGCCCGTTCCGGAGGATCAGACGCACCTCTACGGCATCGTCGGCGTGGCGGACACGAAGGCAAAGGTCTCCGCGGTGACGAGCATGATCGAGAAGCCGCCACGGGGGACGGCTCCCTCAAATCTGCATATCACCGGCCGTTACATCCTCCAGCCCGGGATCTTCGAGCTGCTTGCGCGCCAGGAGCGCGGTTCGGGCGGCGAGATCCAGCTCACCGACGCCATGATCGGGCTTTCGCGTCAGGCCGGACAGCGCTTCTTCGCGGTGCGCTACGAGGGCCGGATCTACGACTGCGGCTCGAAGATCGGCTTCCTCACGGCGAATATCGCCTATGCGCTGGCGCGGGACGACCTTGGCCCGAGCCTCAAAGCGGAGCTGCGCCGGCTGCTTTGAAGTTTCAACGGGTTCGGCAATGTCACTCTGTCGTGAGCAATGTTGAACAGCTTCCGCGCCATCGGGCTTGCACGGTCATCAAATCGACCATAAGTCTCGCTCCAACGATCGAGGGTGCTCGGCATCCGACCGTGAGGGTGCTGGATGTGCTCCAGCGACAGATGAGCAGGCGCGGACGTCATGAGCAGGGACGCAGCCGATCGCAAGCGGCAGGATGGCGTGACAGGCCACGTGACAGGTAAGCTGACGCGGCGGGGCCTCCTCGGGCTCACGGGCGCCTGGCTCGGCTCTACGAGCGTGCTGGCACAGCAGCCGAGCTGGCTCGACACCATTCCCGGGTTCTCCACACCGGGCTCGCGCCCGGCTTCGGACAAGCGCGCGCCGAAGAGCACGACGCCGGAAGTACTCAATGACCTGAGGCAGGATCCAACGCCGATCCGGGGCGAGGAGACCTACGAGGCGCTCGAGCGCGCCATCGGCCACTATCAGGACATCGCCAGTCGTGGCGGATGGCCGATAATTCCGGGGACGCGTATGATGCGTCCGGGCGACGACGACGAGCGGGTGATGATCCTGCGACGTCGCTTGCAGATCACTGGCGATCTTCCCGGGCCTGCCGGCAACAGCGCGGCCTATGCCTTCGACGGTCACCTCGAGGAGGCGGTGCGCCGTTTCCAGGAGCGGCATGGCCTCCGCGTCAGCGGCCGCGCCGACGGCCCGACGATTGCCGCACTCAATGTTCCGGCAGCCGCGCGCGTCGCCCAGCTGCGTCTCAATTTGCAGCGTGTGCGCGAGCTGCTCGCGCAGCGCATCGAGGATCGCTACGTTCTCGTCAACGTGCCGGCGTTCCAGCTCGAGGCGGTCGAGCAGCACATGGTGCATCTCCGCCACCGCGTCATCGTTGGTCGGCCGGACCGGCAGTCGCCGGTGGTGCGTGCGACCATCAAGGGTGTGAATTTCTTTCCGTACTGGCGCGTTCCCGACAGCGTTGCGACGCTCGACCTGATTCCGCGTCTGATGCGCGAGCCCGACTATCTTGCCAAGGAATACATCCGGGTTCTCAGCGGCAATTTCAACGGCCCGGAGCTCGATCCCAGTCAAATCGACTGGCGGACGGCGGATCCCGTGCGGATCAAGTTCCGCCAGGACCCGGGACCGCAGAACGCGCTCGGCCTCGTGCGCATCGACATGCCGAACGAGCATGGCGTCTACATGCACGATACGCCGATGAAGAAGCTCTTCGAGTCGCGCGGTCGCGCCTTCAGCGCCGGCTGCGTGCGCGTGCAAGACGTGTTTCAGCTGGTCGCCTGGATCGCGCGTGACGAGCCGGGCTTCGACAAGTCGAAGATCGACGAGGTTCTGGCCGCCGGCATCGGCTATGACATCCCGCTGACGCGCCCTATTCCGGTCTATTTCACCTACATCACCGCCTGGGCAGAGCGCTCGGGCCGGGTCGAATTCCGGCCCGACGTCTACGGCCGCGACGGCCAGCATGAGCTGGTCGCGGGTCGCGACCGCGATCCGAGCGAGCCCGCGCCGCCGCCGCAGTCCCTGGCACCTTGAGTCTGGGTCCAGGGACTCTGGCGCATAGGCGCCAACATAGCCGGGGCAGATTTCGATAGTTTTCGAAGCGTCGCCACCTAAACGGGTCAGCGTCGTCGTCCAAAGCTCGTTGAGCAGCGATCCATGTGTCGCGTCGCCATGCTGGAATCCAATTTCATTCCAACAGGCAAGAACTATCTTGGCGCGTATTGGACTTGTCTCTGGACCCTATTCCGAATTGGCAGAGCGCCAAGGAGGGTCGGCATTCGCAAAGGCCGCCGCCTACTCCTACTCCCCGCTCTTCAGGTGGAGAGGGACGGCGTGAGGGGCTGCTTTGCCCGCTTATCCACCACGCGGCGCGCTTTCCCCTGGCTGCGCTCGACGCCGCCTGGGTCTTTCACCGTGACGCGCGCGCTGACGCCGATGAGGCCTTTGACGTGGTGGGCGAGCTCGGCCGCAGCCTTGGCGCGAAGCTCGACGCTCGCCTCCGCTGTCGCCTCGACCAGAATCTCCATCTCATCGAGCCGGTCGTCGCGCGTCAGCACGACCTGATAGTGCGGCGTCAGCGCCGGTACGCGCAGCAAGAGCTCCTCGATCTGCGTCGGGAACACGTTGACGCCGCGCACGATCATCATGTCGTCGGAGCGGCCGGTCACCTTCTCCATGCGCCGCATCGATCGCGCAGAGCCGGGGAGGAGCCGCGTCAGGTCGCGCGTCCTGTAGCGGATCACCGGCATGCCCTCGCGCGTCAGCGTCGTGAACACGAGTTCGCCCCGCTCGCCGTCGGGCAGCACGGCGCCTGTCTCGGGATCGATGATCTCGGGATAGAAGTGGTCCTCCCAGATGTGCAGGCCGTCCTTCGTCTCGACGCACTCGTTGGCGACGCCGGGCCCCATCACCTCCGAGAGCCCATAGATGTCGACGGCGTGCATGTCGAAGGCCTGCTCGATCTCAGCGCGCATGGCGTTGGTCCAGGGCTCGGCGCCGAAAATGCCGACCTTCAGCGACGTCGCGCGCGGATCGATGCCCTGCCGGCGGAACTCGTCGAGGATCGCCAGCATGTAGGAGGGCGTCACCATGATGATGTCTGGTTTGAAGTCGCAGATGAGGCTCACTTGCCGCTCGGTCATGCCGCCCGAGACCGGGATCACCGTGCAGCCGAGCCTTTCCGCGCCATAGTGCGCGCCGAGCCCGCCCGTGAAGAGGCCGTAGCCGTAGGCGACATGGACCGTCATTCCGGGCCTGCCGCCGGCCGCCCAGATCGAGCGGGCAACGAGGTCCGCCCACGTCTCGACGTCACGCTTCGTGTAGCCGACGACGGTCGGCTTCCCCGTCGTGCCGGACGAGGCATGGATGCGCGCCATCTTTTCGCGGGGCGCGGCGAAGAGGCCGAAAGGATAGTTGGCGCGCAGGTCCGCCTTGGTCGTGAACGGGAGCCTGGCGATATCGTCGAGCGACTCGATGTCCTCCGGCGTCACACCGGCCGCGGTGAAGGCCTCCCAGTAGTGCCTGACGTTCTCGTAGGCGTGGCGGACCGACCACTTGAGTCGCGCCAGTTGGAGAGCGCGGATCTCCTCGCGCGAGGCGATCTCGATCGGGTCGAGGGTGCCACGCTCCGGCGTCAGGTTCTCCACGTCGTCCTCCCGCGTTGCATTTTTTGCGACTATAGGAGGGCGTCCCCCGGCATTGGAAGCGGCTCGGCGGCTCATGTCGCTGGTTTCAGCCCGATATAGAGTCCGCGCCCCATCAGACCTTTCGCGTCGAACTCGGCCTCGAGACCTGCCGCTGCAAGCGCGGACCGGAAGTCGCTCTCACGCGAGAGCGCCATCTCGTGGCGCTCGGTGAAATGTTCGACACCCTTGGCTGTCCCAATGAGATAGTGGAAATCCGAGATGATCACGTCGCCCTCGCGCCACCAGTCGATCATGCGCACGATCTGAAGATCCGACCGATCGACGAGCATCGGCTTGGCCGGCCGTCGTGTCATGTCCCAGCTCTCCGGCGAGAAGTAGGGCTCGATCAGCAGGACGCCGCCGGGCTCCAGGTGACGCGCCAAGGTGACGATGGCTTGCGTGAGACGCTCGGGCGTCTTCAGGTAGCCGATCGACGAGAAGAGGCACGCCACGACGTCGAAACGCCGTCCGAGGTCGACGTCCGCCATGTCGGCGACATGGAAGGAGATGCCCGCATGCCGCGCCCTGGCGATCTCGATCATCTTCGGATCGAGATCGACCCCCGTGATGTCGAAGTGCTCTCTGAGATACGGCACGTGCCCGCCTGTCCCGCAGGCGACATCGAGGAGCGCGCGCCCGGCCGAGCGCTGGCGCGCCGCCACGATCTCGCGGATGCGCCCCGCCTCGGCCTCGTAATTTTTCCACGAATAGATCGCGTCGTAGTAGGCTTCGGATTTCGTGAACATCAGTAGTCACCTCAAGCAACGAGCGAGCTCCGGCCAACTGGCGCACCACGTGGGCGAGCGTCCTGGAGCCGGTCACGGCAGCTCGAACACCTGGCAATTTCCTGTGCAATTTTCTGTGGAACCCGGCAAGGTCCGAAGGTAGCATCGAGCACTCCACTGGTCCATTTCGCCAAGCTCACGGCCTTATCGCGGGACGAGCGCCATGCCTCGGTCGATCAATGCCTTATGCCTGTCAGCTTTGCTTCTCGCACTCTCGGCCTGCGGCGAGAGCCCGACAAGTCCCGGTGAGGTCCGGCCCGTACGCACGCTCATCGTCGATCCGAAGCCCCTCGACGACGATCGCCAGGCCGTCGGCGAGATCAGGCCGCGGCAGGAGAGCGACCTCGGCTTCCGCATCTCGGGCAAGCTCGTCTCGCGGGTCGTGGACGTCGGCGCGATGATCAAGAAGGGCGATCTGCTGGCGCGGCTCGACGAGGGCGACTATCAGAACCGCCTCCGGTCAGCAGAGGCCGACGTCGCTTCGGCGGAAGCCGTGCAATCCGAGGCTCACGGGGCCGAGGCCCGCTACCGCCAGCTGCTCTCGACCGGCGCTGCGACGCGGGCCAACTACGATGCTGCGCTCAAGAACCTCAGATCCGCCGAGGCGAAGCTCGATGCGGCCAAGGCTGCCCTTGCCCTCGCCCGTGACCAGGTCAAGTACACGGAGCTCACGGCCGATTTCGATGGCATTGTCACCGCCGTCGGCGCCGAGCCAGGTCAGGTCGTCAATATCGGGCAGATGATCGTCCGACTTGCCCTGCCGGGCGAGAAGGACGCGGTATTCGCCATCGCAGAATCGGCATTCCGTGACCGGCCGCCGGGCGATCGTCCCGAGATCATCGTGACACTGCTGAGCGACCCCAGAGTGACGACCGAAGGTATCGTGCGCGAAATCTCGCCCGTGGCCGATCCGGCGACGCGAACCTTTCAGGTGAAGGTCGCCCTGAAGGGCGCGCCGGAGCAGATGCGTTTCGGCTCGAGCGTGCTCGGTCGCCTCAAGGCCATGACCGCTCCCGTCGTCGTGCTGCCGAGCAGCGCGCTCTTCGACAAGGGCGGCCGACCGGCAGTCTGGGTTTATCTCGCCGCCTCCAGCACCGTTTCGCTGAAGCCCGTCGTGGTGGCCCGCTTCGAGACCGATCGCGTCGTCGTCAGCGAGGGGCTGGCAAAAGGCGAGGTTGTGGTCACGGCCGGCGTCAACCGGTTGCGCGAAGGCCAGAAAGTCCGCGCAGGTGCCGGGAGCGGCCCATGACGTCGTTCAACCTTTCGGACTGGGCCCTGAGGCACAAGAGCCTCGTCGCATACCTGATGCTGGTGTCGGCGCTCGTCGGAATCTACTCCTACGGCAAGCTTGGCCGCGAGGAGGACCCGCCCTTCACCATCAAGACCATGCTGATCAAGGCCGTATGGCCCGGCGCCACGGCAACGGAGACGGTCACACAAATCACCGAGCGGATCGAGAAGAAGCTCGAGGAGGTGGCGGGCCTCGATTTCGTCCGCAGCTACACGAAGCCCGGAGAGGCCGTCATCTTCGTCAACCTGAAGGACAGCGTCCGCGCCTCGGAGGTGCCGGAGCTCTGGTATCAGGTCAGAAAGAAGGTCGGCGACATCAAGTCCCAGCTGCCCTCGGGCGTCCAGGGTCCGTTCTTCAACGACGAATTCGGCGACACCTACTCGCTCATCTTCGCGTTCACGGCGGACGGCTTCACGCATCGTGACTTGCGGGACCATGTGGACCGGGTGCGCTCCGAGGTGCTGCGCGTCGCGGACGTCGCGAAGGTAGAGTTCATCGGCACGCAGGACGAGAAGATCTACCTCGAGTTCTCGACCGTTCAGCTCGCCGCACTCGGTCTCGATGTCAACGCGATCATGCAGGCCCTGCAGGCCCAGAACGCGATCACGCCGAGCGGCACGATCGATGCGGGGCCCGAGCGCATCGCCATCCGCGTGTCGGGGGAGTTCACCTCCGAGGCGAGCCTCAAGTCCATCAACTTCCGCCATGGCAGCCGCTTCTTCCGGCTGAGCGACATCGCCAAGGTGCAGCGCGCCTACATCGACCCGCCGAGCCCGCTGTTCCGCTACAAGGGCGAGCCGGCCATCGGGCTCGCTATCGCCATGACGAAGAACGGCGATGCCGAAGCACTCGGCCGAAATATCAAGGCGAAGATCGGCGCGCTCACGAGCGATCTGCCCATCGGCATCGACGTGCATCTCGTCGCCGATCAGCCTCACGTCGTGCGCGAGGCTGTCGGCGAGTTCACGAAGACGCTCTGGGAGGCCATTGCGATCGTGCTGGCCGTGAGCTTCTTTGCGCTCGGCTGGCGTCCGGGAATTGTCGTCGCGATCGCCATCCCGCTGGTCCTCGCGATCACATTTGCCTTCATGTACGTGCTCGGCATCTCGCTCCAGCGCATCTCGCTCGGCGCGCTGATCATCGCCCTCGGCCTCCTCGTCGATGATGCCATGATCGCCGTCGAAATGATGATCACCAAGCTCGAGGAGGGCTACGACAAGGTGAAGGCGGCCACCTTCACCTACACCTCGACCGCCTTCCCGATGCTGACCGGGACGCTCGTCACCGTCTGCGGCTTCGTGCCCGTCGGCTTCGCCCAGAGCGGCGCCGGCGAGTATTGCTTTACGATGTTCATCGTGATCTCGATCGCGCTCATAGCGTCGTGGGTGGTCGCCGTCCTGTTCACGCCGCTTACTGGCGTCTATATCCTGCCCGCCACCATGAAAGGACACGGCGGGCACCAGAAATCCGGCTTGTCGGTCTGGTTTCGTGACACGCTCGATTGGGCGCTCAGGCGCAAATGGTCCGTCCTCGCTGCGACCATTGGCATCTTTGGCCTGTCTCTCGTCGGGATGCGCTTCGTGCAGAGCCAGTTCTTCCCGGCCTCGGACCGGCCCGAGCTGCTCCTCAATCTGACGCTGCCGCAGAGTGCGTCGATCAAGGCGACGACCGAGGTGGCGGACCGTGTCGAGAAGGTCCTGAAGTCCGATCCCGACATTGCCTACTGGAGCTTCTACATCGGACAGGGCGCCGTCCGCTTCTACCTGCCGCTGGACGCTCAGCTCGCCAACGATTTCTTTGCTCAGGCGGTCATCGTGACCAAGGGGTTCAAGTATCGCGCGAAGGTGATCGAACGTCTGGAAAGGGCGCTCGCGGGCAGCGACTTCGACAACGTCATGGCGCGCGTCGCTCCGCTCGAGCTTGGGCCCCCGGTCGGCTGGCCGCTGAAATTCCGCGTGAGCGGGCCGGATGCAATCATGACACGAGAGATCGCCCAGCGTTTCGCCATCGTCCTCGGTGGCAACGCCCGGACGCGCAACATCAACTACGACTGGAACGAGCCGGCGCGGGTGATCAAGATCGAGGTCGATCAGGATCGCGCCCGGCTCCTCGGCATCACGTCGGAGCAGCTCGCGCGGCAGATCAACTCCGTGCTGTCCGGCACGACCGTCACCCAGATCCGCGATCATACCTATCTCATCGACATCGTGGCGCGCGCCATCCCCGAGGAGCGGGCAAAGATCGAGACCTTGCGAAACCTTCGCCTGTCGACGGCTGGCGGCCGCACGGTACCGCTGGTTCAGATCGCGACGCTCGCCTACACCCTCGAGCCGCCGCTCATCTGGCGTCGCCAGCGCCTCCCGACTGTCACCGTCCAGGCCGATGTCGCGCCAGGCGTCGAGGCCGCGACCGTCGTGAAGGATCTTCAAACCGCGATCACGGAGTTCCGCTCCAAGCTCCCGCCCGGCTACACTGTAGTCATCGGCGGCGCCACCGAGGATAGCGCCAAGGCGGAAGCGAGCATTTTCGCCGTGTTCCCGCTCATGCTGCTGCTGATGGTGTCGATCCTGATGGTGCAGCTCATGAGCTTCCAGCGCCTCGGCCTCGTGATGCTGACGGCCCCTCTGGCGATCATCGGCGTCGCCGCAGCCCTGCTCGTCTCGCGCGCGCCGATGGGCTTCGTCGCCATCCTCGGCATCATCTCCCTCATCGGCATGGTGATCCGCAACTCCGTCATCCTGCTCGACCAGATTGACCAGAATATCTCCGCCGGCGAGGAGCCGTGGTCGGCCGTCCTCAACGCGACCGAGCATCGCCTCCGGCCCATTCTGCTCACGGCGGCGGCGGCGATCCTCGGCCGCTTCCGCTCGGGCGAGCTC
>DAORNH010000038.1:18191-20471 GCA_035440865.1 Hyphomicrobiaceae bacterium
ATCCTCGGCATGATCCCGATCGCGCCGACCGTATTTTGGGGACCGATGGCCTACGCGGTCATGGGCGGCCTCGCGGTCGCAACCGCGCTGACGCTCGTATTTCTCCCGGCACTCTACGTCGCCTGGTTCCGCATCATCCCGCCGCCGTCGGAGCCGGCAGCCGCCGAAGGACGCGCCGACCGATCGCCGGCCGGCAGCGTCGCCGCTGCGGCTTGAGCCTCTTTACTGTTTCATTCGGTGGACAGCCGGTTGCCCGGTTCGCTACCTTGTGCGCAGGACGCGAGGGGGACGCATGGCATCCGTGACGCTTGACACTGTGCGCAAGGTCTACGCCGGCGGCGTCGAGGCCGTGAAGGGCGTCTCGCTCGCGATCCCGGACGGCTCGTTCACCGTGCTGCTCGGGCCGTCGGGCTGCGGAAAATCCACCCTGCTCCGCATGATCGCCGGGCTCGAGCGCATCTCGGGCGGTACCATCAGGATCGGGGAGCGCATCGTCAACGAGGTCGAGCCCGCCGACCGCGACATCGCCATGGTCTTCCAGAACTACGCGCTTTACCCGCACATGTCGGTTTACGACAACATGGCCTATGGCCTGCGCAACCGCGGTGTCGGAAAGCCAGAGATCGAGACGCGAGTCGCCGCCGCCGCCAAGATGCTGGCGATCGAGCCGTTCCTGAAGCGCAAGCCGCGTGAGCTCTCCGGCGGCCAGCGCCAGCGCGTCGCCATGGGCCGCGCCATCGTGCGCGAGCCGCAGGCGTTCCTGTTCGACGAGCCGCTCTCCAACCTCGACGCGAAGCTGCGCGTGCAGATGCGCCTCGAGATCCGCCGCCTGCACAACCGCCTGAAGGCGACGTCGATCTTCGTCACGCACGACCAGGTCGAGGCGATGACGCTCGCCGACACCGTCGTCGTCATGAACCAGGGCCGCATCGAGCAGGTGGGCGCGCCCTCCGACGTCTACCGCGCGCCTGCCTCGAAGTTCGTCGCGACCTTCATCGGCTCGCCGGCCATGAGCCTCATTCCGGGAAAGGTCGTCTCCGAGGGCATCGTCGAGGTTGCGGGCGGCGCGCTCCTCAAGTTCGCAACCGAAGCCTTCGATGCCCCGGTCGGGCGAACGCTCGAAGCCGGCATCCGGCCCGAGGATCTGACGCTCACCACCGCGAGCTTCGGCGGCCTGCCGCTCGCGATCGAGTTCATCGAGGAGCTCGGCGCCAACCGCCTCGTCCACGGCATCGTCGGCGATCACCCCCTCGTCGTCTCCCTGCCCGCCTCTGACACCGCGCCGCCGAGCGGCACCATGCAGGCGATCCCGCGCGCCGGCGCCGTGCACCTCTTCGATGAGAAGAGCGGCGCGAGCTTGCGGAAGGCGTAAGGTAGACGAGGTCTCCGCCTCTCGACCCCGCCAGGGACTTGGTCCCTGGACCCAAACTTGGTTTCACCCCTCCAGCAGCCGCTTCGCCAGCGCCACTTCCTCCACCTTCACGTCGCGCTCGGCGCCGAACACGAGGAGCGCGCTCTCGTCGCGTTCGAGGTGGTCGAGGATCGCGGCGAGGAGGTCGGGCTCGGCGGCGCGGGCCTTGAGTGTCGCAAGGTCGAGGCCGCTTTCGGCGAGGAAGGCGGCGAAACGCTGCTCGTCGGCGGCGAGGAAGGTGAGCGCCGCGAGGCCGATCGCCTCGGCCCGCTCGCGGTCGACCGGCGGTCGGCGCTTCTTCAACATTGGCTACCCCTTTGCGAATGGAGATGCGGGGCTCTGCCCCGCGCCCCGCCAAAGGCCGTCATCGCGAAGCGATGCTCCGCATCGAGGACCTTTGGGAACCGCTTTGTAGCTGCGGCGTCGCCAGTCTATCATGACCGACTGCGTAGGCGGGTTGGGGCCGACGACGGAGGAGCCATGAGCAGCACGCGCCCGCCGACGACCGCGCTGCTCGGGCCGTGGAACCCCGGTATCACGTCCACGCTGCCGCGCCGGCTTTATCCGCGTGTCACCGTGTTCAGCGCCGACAACGCCGTGATGACGCTCCGCGATCTCGAGGAGCTCGCGGGCTTCTCGGGCCTCCCGATGCAGGCGATCTCGGAGCTCCGCCCCGAGCGCCTCGTGCTCCACGAGGTGCTGGTGCGCGCCATGACCGAACTCTCGATCAGCGACGGCCCGAACCAGCGCGAGCTCGGCGTGCAGTTCCGCCGCGTCGTCTCGGCGATCCTCGCGCGCCACATCGCGCCGCGCATGCCAGCACTGGTCGCCGCCCACGCAGCACTCAAGGTCGCGCTTGCGGAGGTCAT
>DAORNH010000039.1:0-14304 GCA_035440865.1 Hyphomicrobiaceae bacterium
CCTGCCCCCGTTCCCCGCCTTCGGACCCGCCATGCTCCTCCTGATCGACAATTACGACAGCTTCACCTACAACCTCGTGCATTATTTCGGCGAACTTGGCGCCAAAGTGGTGGTGCGTCGCAACGATGCGCTGGACGTACAGCAGGCGATGGCGATGCGGCCAACGGCGAGGAAGTGTTCCGCAAGTGCCGCTCGTGCCATGAGGTCGGCCCCGATGCCAAGACGCGGCTCGGGCCGACATTGAACGGTCTCTTCGGTCGCAAGGCCGGCTCGATCGAAGGCTTCAAGTACTCTCCCGGCAACCTCGAGGCCGGCTCAAAGGGCCTCGTTTGGACCGAGGAGACGCTCTTCAAGTACCTCGAGGATCCACGCGCTTTCGTTCCGGGGACCACGATGGCATTCGCGGGCCTTGCAGACGAGCAAGATCGACGCGACGTCATTGCCTACCTGAAACAATTCAGCAAGAAATGATGTGGTTTTTCCGTGCGCTTCGACGTGCGTGGGTGAAAACCATCTCGACGAGACTTGGCGTGCCGGCGGTGCTTGCGGCATACTGACGAGGTTGCCGCGCATGGCGCGCCATGTTCCGTGAAGTGCGACCATGGCCAGCTGCGTCATGCGCAACCGGGCCCTCACGTGTGCGAGGAGCTCTGCATAGCGATGGGGCCAGCGTGTCCATGAGATCCAGACTGATGGGCCTGCTCGAGAAGATCGGCCTGCTCTCACTGGCACTGCTGATTGCGATGGGCATTGGCGGCACTCGGCTCGCGCAATCGCAGTCGAGTGATGCCGACGAGATCAAGGTGCTACAGTATCTGCTGCTGTGGAGCGGCGACTACGCCGGACAGATCGATGGTTTCGTCGATCCCATGCTGCAGCAGGCAGTCCGCGACTTCCAGGCCCGCGCGGGGGTGCGCGACAAGGCCTTCGACAGCGGGCAGGCCAAGCAGCTCGTCGACGAGGCAACCCAGGCCGCCAAGCGCGTCGGCTACGCCTACATTCTCGACGAAGCGACAAAAGCGCACGTTGCGCTGCCGCGCGACATCCTGAGTGACGGCAAGGCCAACGGTAAGGGGAGCCGCTTCACGACGACGGACAACCTCGTCGAAGTCGAGACCATCCGCTACGAGCCCGGCGGCGACGTCACGCTGCTGCAGCTCTACCGGAAATTCCTCGAGCCGCTCGACCGGAGCGCGCTCATCCAGAACTCGTTCCGCGGCGATCACTTCGTGCTGGCCTGGTTCGTCGGCAGTCGCCAGCACCTCGTGCGCATGCACGACCGCAGCGGCGAGGTGCGCGGCATCGAAATCCGCTTCGATCGCAACGCGCGGTCCGCGTTCTACCCGATCGCGGTCGCCATGGTGCACGACTACTCGCCGTTCGCCCCACAGTCGGCCGTGGCCGCCCTTCGCCAGCCGAAGATCACGAGCACGCTCGCGCCCTCGGATGATCCGCCGCCTCGCGGCGAACCACGCCGTGGCCGGCCGGGTCCTGGCAATACGGGCCCGATCGGCCCGAGCCCGCGCCGCGGCTCCGTGTCGATCTCATCGGGCAGCGGCTTCATTGTCTCGCCGCGCGGCCATATCCTCACCAACGCCCACGTGGTGGATGATTGCACCTCCATTTCGACAGGCATCCACAAGAGCGTGAAGCTCGTCGGCATAGACAAGCGCAACGACCTCGCACTGCTGCTGCCGCCTGGCACGCCGCCGCCGAACATCGTCGTCGCCAAATTCGCGAGCGAGGCGGTGCGGCTCGGCGAGGACGTGGCGACCTTCGGCTTCCCACTGCGTGATATCCTAGCCGATCAACTCAACATGACGACGGGCATCGTCAGCTCGCTCGCGGGCCTCAGGGGTGATCCGAAATTCATCCAGATCTCGGCGCCCGTCCAGCGCGGCAACTCGGGCGGACCGGTCGTCGACCTCGCCGGTCGTGTGATCGGCGTCGTGACGGCCAAGCTCGACGCACTCGGAATAGCCAAGGCGTCGGGCGGCGACCTGCCGCAGGTCGTGAACTTCGCCGTGCGCCATGAACTCGGCATCAGCTTCATGCGCCGCTACGGGGTCGAGCCGATCCTTGCGCCGGAGACTGAGGCGATGCGCAAGCGCGACCTTGCCAAGCTCGCGGCGGACTTCACGCTGGCGATCACCTGCGAGAAGCGCTGACGCGCCAGATCGAGTGCACAGCTGTCGTTGGATTGCCGTCGCGGTGTCGACTGCAGTCGTGCGGGCATCGCCGCACAAGCGGACCCGTTGACGCCTTTCACGTTTGATTTCCAAGTGTTTCGACATTGTGATCGATCGGCCAAGCAATCGCCCGGCGCTCGTCACGCTTTGGCCTCGATCCGACGGCCAAATGTTAACTGTCTTACGCAGCGGGAACTTAAAGAAGAGGTCCCGACAACTTACGAAGCTGGTGCGCTGAACTTACCAGCCTTCAGTACAGGGCCTGCGGACCTTGAAAATAAACTCGGGTCGCGCAACAAGATGCTCGCCCGACGCGTCTGAGATCGCGGCGGCGAGCGGCGGGCTCCGCCGGAACGACATCCGGCGCGATGGAAGCCCCAGAGAGCTACCGTCGCGATCAGCTGTCGAGAGTGCAGCCGCGACAGGTGTTGGCAGACGCGATCGGAACGCCAGGGCACGCAAATCGTGCACCACCGAGATGCGACTGCCCGGTCGGCCATGGACATGAGCCATTCATGAATATGGCTGACCGGTGACGGCGACACCCCGCGTTGCCGTCACGAATTTCAAGCCCATCGATCGGCAGGGCGATGTGTCCGACCCGATCGGTGGCCGAGAAGCCGGAAGGCCCGCGACCTGCCGCACCGCCACACCTCCCTCCCCGACGCGGCAGTCGCGGTCCTTCCGGCGGACATACCGCCCCGAAACCCAACGGCCCCAAAGCCCCCAAGATGTGGGCGCATCGGACACCCTGAGCCTGTTCCTTCGTGCTCGACTGAGGCGCCCTCGACGCCATATGCTCGCTCTCTCGGGGAGCCGCAGCGATGGCCGTGTCACCCGACCCGTCCAGCCTTGCGACGAGCGGAGCGACAGTGAGCCTGCCGAATATTATCACGCTGTGCCGGATCGGCCTCGTTCCAGTAATTTTCTGGGCATTCGTCAGCGGCCGGCCGGTCCTGGCGTTCGCGGCCTTCGTCGTGGCCGGGATTTCCGATGCCGTCGACGGCTTCCTCGCCAAGACGTTCGACATGAAGACAGAGCTTGGCGCCTATCTCGATCCGATTGCCGACAAGCTGCTGATCGTCAGCATCTATGTGGCTCTCGGCGTCGTGAAGGAACTGCCACTGCTCCTCGTCGTCCTTGTCGTCAGCAGGGACATCCTGATCGTGCTCGGCGTACTGCTCGCCTGGCTCCTCGACCGGCCGGTCAGGATCGCGCCGTCCGAGGTCAGCCGCTGGAATACGGCGGCGCAGCTGCTGCTGGTCGCAACCGTGCTCGCCGACGAAGCTTTCAAGCTTCAGCTCGAGGCGCCCTGGATCGGAGGGGCCTCGCTCGGCTATTGTTCGGTCCGCGACATTCTGGTGTGGAGCACGGGGATGCTCACCATACTTTCGCTCGGCGACTATGCGCGGATCTGGCTGCGTCACATGTCCGGGGAAGCGGGAGCAGCCGGCTGAATTGCGCCCGGGCGCGGGCGCACATGAGACGGGCAAAGCCGCGCGACGGCATGAGCAGCGGGGAGAGACTGATGCGCATCGACAGGCAGGCCCTCTTCTGGACGGCGGCACTCGGCGTGGTACTCGTGCTGCTCTCCATGCTGAAAGGCATGCTGCTGCCGTTCGTTGCAGGCTTCGTGCTCGCCTATTTCCTCAATCCCGCCGTCGATGCGCTGGAGCGGGCGGGCCTCGGCCGCACGCTCGCCTCGAGCCTTATGGTGGTCGCGGGCGTATTGCTGATCGCGGCCATGATCCTGGTGCTCGCACCGATCCTCGCCGAACATGTCCGGCTCCTCTCCGAGACCCTTCCGGGTGACCTGCAGCGCGCCCGCGCCACGATCGAGAAGTTCCTCGCCGATCGGCTCGGGCCGGGCTTTGCCTCTATTGCGGCCGGCATCGACAAGGCCATGGCCGCGCTCGAGGCGAACAGCTCGGGCCTGCTCTCGACCGCCGCGCAGGCGATCTGGAGCCGGGGGCAGGCGATCGTCAGCATGGTGTCGCTGCTGCTGGTGACGCCGCTCGTCGTATTCTACCTGCTCGTCGACTGGCACCGGATGGCAGATCGCGTCGACGGCTGGCTGCCCCGCGAGCATGCTCCCGCGATCCGGGCGATCGCCACGGACGTTAACGCGGCGATGGCGGCCTTCATCCGCGGGCAAGGTCTCATCTGCGTCATTCTGAGCATCTTCTATGCCATCGCATTGACGCTCGCCGGCATCCCCTATGGCGGCATCATTGGGGTCACCACGGGGCTCCTCTCGTTCATTCCGTTCGTCGGCTGGATGCTCGGGCTGATCGTCGCCGCCGGGGTTGCTCTCGCGAAGCACTGGCCGGCTTTGGGTCCGCTGGTGCTGGTCGTCGCCATTTTCGCTGCCGGCATGCTGCTCGACAGTTTCCTCTTGTCGCCGCGGCTTGTCGGCGAGCGCCTCGGCCTGCATCCGCTGACCCTGCTGTTCGCGCTGGCGGCCTTCAGTTATCTATTCGGCACAGTAGGCCTGATGATTGCGGTGCCGCTGTCGGCAGCGTTCGTGGTCGTCGCGCGGCATGGCCTCAAGGCCTATCTCGCGAGTGACGTCTTTCAGGGAGAGGCATTGCCGGCGCCCCTTGCGCGGCCGACGACGCCGGCAGCCGGCGCTCTCCCGGTGCGCAATGCCTCGTCGCGAGGCGAGATGTCATGAGCGCCCCGCACCAGCTTGTCCTCGATCTCGGGCACCGGCCGGCGCTCGGGGCCGAGGATTTTCACGTGACCGCGTCGAACGAGACGGCAATCGCGCTCGTCGATCGCTGGCCCAACTGGCCGGGGCCGGCCGTCTACATCCAGGGTCCGGCAAAGTCCGGAAAGACCCACCTCGTGAACGTGTGGCGCCACATGTCGCACGCCCCGGTCCAGGCGGCTGAGGCTCTCGACGATACGGCAATACCTTTGCTGCTCGAGCAGAAGGCGCTGGCGGTCGAGGACATCGATCGCGGCATCGCGAGCGAGCGCTCGCTGTTCCACCTCCTCAACGCGGCCCGTGAGAACAACGCGCGACTGCTGCTCACCGGCCGCCGGCCGACGGGTGAGATCGAGATTGCCCTGCCCGACCTCCGGTCACGGCTCCGCGCGCTGCCGATTGCCGTCATAGAGCCACCGGACGACGCATTGCTGGCAGCCCTCCTCGTCAAGCATTTCAGCGACCGCCAGCTGCTGGTCGATCCGCCGGTGATCGCCTATCTGACCCAGCGCATGGAGCGCTCTGCCGCCGCGGCCGCGGCACTGGTCGAGGCGATCGACCGGCGCGCGCTCGCGACGCACCGCCGCGTCACGCGCGCCCTGGCCTCGGAAGTGATCCTGGCGCGCGAGGTCGGCATGTCACCCGAGTGAAAAATTGCCGTGCTCAGAGGGTGCGTGCGCCTTTGGCTGTAACCTCGCGAGCGAGCCTTCGGGCTGATGGAGCCTTTGAATGTCGATGATCAAGGACGATGCTGGCAAGGCCGGGCAGGAGCGGTCGCCCCGTAGCGCAACTGCTGCCGACCGCTACTACAATCGCGAGTTGTCATGGCTTCAGTTCAATCGACGCGTGCTCGAGGAGGCCCTGAACCTTCGCCATCCGGTGCTCGAGCGGTTACGCTTCCTCGCCATCTCGGCATCGAACCTCGATGAGTTCTATATGGTCCGGGTGGCCGGACTGATCGGGCAGATCCGCGCCGGCGTGCCGACGCTGAGCCAGGACGGCCTCACCGCCTCCGAGCAGCTGGCCGGCGTCAACCGCTTCGTCGCCGATCTCGTTTCGGAGCACCAGGCGTGCTGGACCTCGCTTGCCGCGGAGATGGCCAAGGCCGGGATCGAGATCGTCGAGCCGGGATCCCTGGTCGGCTTCGAGCGGGACTGGCTCGAGAGCGAGTTCATCGACCGCATGTTCCCGATCCTGACGCCGATCGCCGTGGACCCGGCCCACCCCTTCCCGTTCATTCCGAACAAGGGGCTGACGATCGGCGTCGAACTGCAGCGCGATGCCGACGGGCGCACGATGCATGCGCTTCTACCGATCCCATCTCAGCTCGCCCGCTTCGTCAGGCTGCCGGCTGCGCAGCCGCCGAAGGGCGAGCGCGCCCGCGCCCGTTTCATCGCCATCGAGACCTTCATCGGCATGTTTCTCGGCCGCCTCTTCCCGCGCTTCACGGCGAAGAACCAGGGCGCCTTTCGGGTGCTGCGCGACAGCGATCTCGGCATGCAGGAGGAGGCGGAAGACCTCGTCCGTTCGTTCGAATCGGCACTGAAACGGCGACAGCGGGGGCACGCAATCCGCGTCGAGCTCGACGGCCGCATGCCCGCGCCGCTGCAGCGCTTCGTCGTCGAGGAGACCGAGGTCGGCGAGGCGGGCGTGTTCGTGAAGGAGGGCATGCTCGGCCTCGTCGACACGACAGAGCTGATCGTGGCGGATCGGCCCGACCTTATGTTCAAGCCGTTCACGATCCGATTTCCGGAGCGGATCAGGGCGCTCGGCGGCGATTGCCTCGCGGCGATCCGGCGGAAGGACATCGTTGTCCACCACCCCTATGAATCGTTCGACGTCGTCGTCCAGTTCCTGCGCCAGGCGGTTGCCGATCCCAACGTGATGGCGATCAAATGGACGCTCTACCGCACCTCGCGTGACAGCCCGATCGTGCAGGCGCTCAAGGAGGCGGTCGAGGCGGGGAAGAGCGTGACGGCGGTGGTGGAGCTCAAGGCGCGCTTCGACGAGGCCGCGAACATCCGCTGGGCGCGCGACCTCGAGAACGCGGGCGTGCACGTCGTCTACGGCTTCGTCGAGCTGAAGACGCACGCCAAGCTCGGGCTCATCGTGCGCCGCGAAGGCAGCGAGCTCGCAACCTACAGCCACATCGGCACCGGCAACTATCACCCGCAGACGGCGCGTGTTTACACGGACCTGTCGTTCTTCACGGCGGACAAGGCCATCGGGCGCGATGTGACACGCATCCTGAACTTCGTCACGGGCTATGCGGAGCCGACCGAGCTCGAGGTGATGTCGGCGAGCCCCAAGGGCATCCGGGAGAAAATCTCTGCTCACATCGATGGCGAGATCGCCCACGCCAAGGCCGGTCGACCGGCCGCGATCTGGATGAAGATGAACTCCCTCGTCGACCAGCGCATCATCGATCAGCTCTATGCTGCGAGTGCGGCCGGCGTGCCGGTGGACCTGATCGTGCGAGGCATTTGCTGCCTCCGGCCTGGCATTCCGGGGCTTTCCGACAACATCCGTGTGAAGAGCATCATCGGCCGCTTCCTCGAGCATGCGCGCATCTACTGCTTCGGCAATGGCCATGGCCTGCCGTCTCCCAAGGCCGCCGTCTACATCAGCTCGGCGGACATGATGCCGCGAAACCTTGACCGGCGGGTCGAGGCTATGGTTCCGCTGAGCAACAAGACCGTTCATGCGCAGGTGCTCGAGCAGATCATGGTGGCAAACCTCAAGGACAACCAGCAGAGCTGGCAAGTGCTGGGTGACGGCTCGTCTCGGCGCCTGACGGCGGGCGATGGCGAGAGGCCGTTCAACGCACACGAGTATTTCATGACCAATCCGAGCCTGTCGGGTCGGGGCGACGCGCTGAAGACGCATGGTCCACCCCGGGTAAAGATCGAGAGCCGCCGCGTCGCGAGCAAGAAGAGCGGGTGAGGCGTGTCGTCAGGCAATGATCGCGGTCGATTTTCCGAGCTCGAGCCGCTGTCGGTGGTCGACATCGGCTCCAACTCGGTGCGCCTCGTGGTCTACGAGGGCGCGGTTCGCACGCCGGTCCCGCTGTTCAACGAGAAAGTGCATTGCGGGCTCGGCCGGGCCGTCGCATCTACCGGTCGGCTCGGTGATGATGCGGTTCAGCGCGCGCTTGACGCCCTGACACGCTTCCGCTCGATCAACCGCATCCTGAAGGTGAAGAACATCCGCGCGATCGCCACGGCAGCGGTCCGCGATGCCAGCAACGGCGCCGAGTTCATCCGCCAAGGCGAGCGCAATCTCGGGCTCAAGATCGACGTTCTGTCCGGGCTCGAGGAGGCCGAGCTCGCGGCACTTGGAGTGCACATGGGCTTTGCCAACCCGGACGGCGTGACGGGGGATCTCGGCGGCGGCAGCCTCGAGCTCATCGATGTGCTCGATCCGAAGGGTCGGGTGCCCGTTTCGCTGCCGCTCGGAGGCCTCCGCCTCATCGATGCGTCCGGCGGCAGCCTCGAACAGGCGATGAAGATCACGGACGAGCAGCTTGGCGGCGTCTCCTGGCTGAAGCAGGGAGAGGGGCGCACCTTCTACGCGGTCGGCGGATCCTGGCGCGCGCTCGCTCGCCTGCACATGGACGAGCACGACTACCCACTGCGCGTGATGCACGGCTATCAGATCCAGGCGCGCGAGGCGCTCGAGTTCTGCGAGAGGGTCCGCAAGGCCAAAAAGATCAGCGATCTCAAGGGTGCGGCGACCGTATCCAAGGCGCGCCGCGAGGTGCTGCCGCAGGGTGCCCTGGTGCTCGAGCGCATCGTCAAGCGCATGAAGCCGAAGGATGTGGTATTCTCAGTGTTCGGCATCCGCGAAGGCCTGCTCTATCAGCTGCTCGGCCCGACGGAGCGCGCGCGCGATCCGCTGCTCGCCTTCTGCGAGGACTATGCGCGGCTGCGCTCGCGCTCGGTAGAGCATGCGCGCGAGCTGATCGCCTGGACGGACCAGATTTTCCGCGATCCCGGACCCGGCGAGACCGAGGACGAGCGCCGGTTCCGCCATGCCGCCTGCCTCATCTCGGACATCGGTTGGCGCGCGCATCCCGACTACCGCGGCGAGCAGAGCCTCAACGTGATCGCGCACGCGGGGCTCAGCGGCATCGATCATCCGGGCCGCGTTTTCCTCGCGCTGACGGTCTACTACCGCCATGTGGGCCCGAGCGGCGAGGACGGCGGCCACGACGACTTCTCGGAACGCATGAAGGACATCGCGCCGAAGCGGCTCGTCCGCCGGGCACGCATCCTCGGCGCGGCGATCCGCACGGCGCACATGCTCTCGATCGGCATGCCAGGGATCATCGACGAGACGCGTATCGGCTACGCCCGGGACAAGCTCGTCCTCAAGGTTCCGCACGCCTACCAGAGTCTCAACGGAGAGCGCCTGCAACGTCGATTGCAGGCGCTCGCGACGGAGCTCGAAAAGCGCGCCGAGATCGAGATCGTCGCGTGATCCCGGCCAACTGATCCTTTGACTTGAGAACTCTCGTGCAGTTGGCCGGTATCGATCCTTTGATGTGCGCGGCCGCTCCACCAACCCCGCACGATACTCCGCCACCAATGGTCAAGCTTTTCGTAGCTCCGTATGACGCGTGACGTGCACAGGGGTCACGCTCCGCCGACGGTCTATCGTGCGCGGTTCGAAGAAATGTGCCATCATGTCGACACAGCATGACCCGATGTGGTCTCGCGCGTGAGCTGCCTTCGCGCCGTGACGCCTGGGGCACGAAAAGTCGGGGTTCTGCTGCCGCCCCGAATCTCCCTTGTTGGCTGGGGCGCCATGGCCGGCTTCAGGCGTCTGCCGGAAGTCCTGACATCGGAGTTCCGGTGACGGCTCTGGCGACAGCGACATCTGGGCAGTGCGCTTGCGTCTGGGCTGGTGCAGCGCGGTCGAGGCATCGAGGACGGTAGAGGATAGGATCGTGACCGTTATGGCCGACGACCCGTACAAGGTTCTTGGCGTAGCGCGGGATGCGTCCGAGGACGATATCCGCCGCGCCTATCGCAAGCTTGCCAAGGAGCTGCATCCCGACCTCAATCCGAACAACCGGGCAAGCGCTGAGGAGCGCTTCAAGAGGATCTCGGCCGCCTACGACATCGTCGGCGATCCTGACAAGCGCGCGAAGTTCGACCGCGGCGAGATCGACGGCAACGGCGACGCGCGCCGTGGCTATCAGCGCGCCTATGCGGGCCGAGGCGGGACCGGCGGAGCGCGGGCGGACGACCTCGGATTTTCGTCCATCTTCGAGGATCTGTTCGGCGGGCGAACCGGCCCGACGCGCGCCCGCGGCGGCTTCTCGGTCCGCGGGCAGGATGTGCGCTACTCCCTCGAAGTCGACTTTCTCGAAGCGGTGTCGGGTGCGCGCAAGCGCGTGACGCTCCCCGACGGCGGCACCCTCGATCTTTCCGTGCCGGAGGGCGTCGAGAACGGGCAGGTCCTCCGCCTCAAGGGCAAGGGCGCGCAGGGCGTGAACGGGGGCGATGCCGGCGATGCTCTGGTCGAAATCAAGGTGCGCCCGCATGCCCAGTTCCGCCGCGCGGGCGACGACATCGCCCTCGAGCTGCCGATTACCATCGACGAAGCGGTGCTCGGCGCCAAGATCGAGGTGCCGACGGCGACCGGCCGCGTCTCGCTGACGCTGCCCAAGGGCACAAGCTCGGGCCGCGTGTTCCGCCTCAAGGGCAAGGGTGTCCGCAACCTGGCGACAGGCGTGCTCGGCGACGAGCTCGTCACCATCCGCATCGTCATGCCGGAGTCGATCGACGATAATCTCGCGTTCTTCATGTCGGAGTGGCGCCAGAAGAACGCCTACGATCCGGGGCGCAAGTAGGCGCCGCGCCTGTCGAACTGCACTATGGTGCTCTCGACGGCCATCGGCCAATGTCGGATAGTGCAAAATTGAACACAGTCCTGGTGGATTGATCTGCGCTCCGGCGGCGGATGCGTGCCAGCAACCGTGTTTCGGAATGAGAACCGTAAAGGGAGGAGACACCAATGACAGCAGGCAAGGATGCGGGTGCCGCAAAGCTCTCGCGGCGAACCCTTATCAAGGCAGCCTCGGCCGCGGCAGCGGCTTCGACCGTACCGACCGGCTGGGCGATCGCGCAAGGCAAGCCCCTCAAGATCGGCCTGATGCTGCCTTACTCGGGCGCATTCGCCAAGCTCGGCGAAAACATCCACACGGCCATCGAGCTGCTGATCGCAGAGAAGGGCGGCAAGCTCGGCGGGCGCACCATCCAGATCGTCAAGCTCGACGACGAATCAAAGCCCGATCTTGCGGCACAGAACGCGGAGCGCCTCGTCAAGCGTGAGGCCGTCGACGTGCTGATCGGCACAGTGCACTCGGGCGTGCAGCTCGGCATCCACAAGGTCGTCAAGGAGAGCGGCACACTCACCATCGTGCCGAATGCCGGCAACGGGGCCGTGACACGCAACGAGTGCGCGAAGAACGTGTTCCGCATGTCGTTCTCGAACTGGCAGCCCGCGCACGGCATGGGGCTCCACCTTGGCAAGAAGGGCATCAAGAAGGCCGCCTGGATCACTTGGGACTATGCGGCCGGCACCGAGAGCCGCGACGGCTTCAAGGACGGTCTCGAGAAGGGCGGCGGCCAACTCATGCAGACGCTGACGCTGAAGTTCCCCGAGACGAACTTCCAGCCGCTGCTCGCCCAGATCGCCGGCCTCGGCGTCGAGGCGGTCGGCGCGTTCTTCGCGGGTGGCCCCGCGGCCCAGTTCGTCAAGGAATACAAGGCCGCCAACATCTCGGTGCCGCTCTGCGGCTCGGGCTTCCTGACCGAGGGCGTGCTCGGCGCGGCGGGCCCGGCGGCCGAGGGCATCGAGACCGCGCTCCACTACGGCGACGGGCTCGACAACGCCAAGAACGCGGCGTTCCGCAAGGCCTTCAAGGAGAAGGCAGGACGCGACGCCGACGTCTACGCCGTCCAGGGCTATGACAGCGCGCAGCTGCTCGCCGTCGGCCTCGAGGCCGTCAAGGGCAACATGGACGACGAGGCCGGCCTCTACAAGGCCATGCGCGCCGCCAAGATCGAGAGCCCGCGCGGCCCCGTCTCCATCTCGGCCGCCCAGAACGTGGTGCACAACATCTACCTCCGGAAGGTGGTCGGTGCCGAGAACAAGATCATCGGCGTCGCGGCAGAGAACCTCGCCGACCCCGGCACGGGCTGCACGCTGAAGTGATGTCGCAACTGCGCGGGCTGGGCGGCGGCATGACCGCAGCCCAGCCCGCGTCACGTTCGAGCATCGCATGCATGCGAGGATCAATCGCAGATGCATCCGGTCGACATCGATGGTCACTCGATCGAGGTACGCACCATTCCGGGCGACGCGTCCCTGGCGACGCTGGTTTTCCTGCACGAGGGCCTCGGCTCGGTCGCACTCTGGCGCGATTTTCCGGACAAGGTCTCAAGGCAGCTGCGCGCGCCGGCGGTCATCTACTCGCGCGTGGGCTACGGGCAATCGAGCGGCCTCTGCGGCCCGCGCAGCCCCGACTTCATGCATCGGGAAGCGCTCGACGTGCTCCCGAAGCTGCTCGACCGACTTGGCATCACGCGCCCGCTGCTGATCGGCCACTCCGACGGCGCCTCGATCGCGATCATTCATGCCGCGTCCTCGGGACGCGAGGTTGCAGGCGCGGTTCTCATGGCCCCGCACGTGCTCGTGGAGCCGGTCTGCACCGAGGCGATCGGGCGGGCGCTCGCGACCTACCAGCGGGGTGACCTCCGTCAGCGCCTCGCGCGCTACCACCGTGACGTGGACGATGCGTTTCTGGGATGGGCGCGAATCTGGCTATCGCCGACCTTCAAGGACTGGTCGCTTCGGTCCGAGTGCGGGCACCTTGCCGTGCCGCTGCTGCTGATCCAGGGGCGGCAGGACGAATACGGCAGCTTGCTCCAGCTCGACGTCATCGAGGATGAGGTGCGCCGCGGCGGTGTTGCGGCAGGCCGGCCGGTTCCCGAGATCCAGCGCGTCGAACTCGACGACTGTCGTCATTCGCCGCATCGGGACCAGGAGGCGCGCGTCATCGCCGAGATAGCAAAATGGTCCGCGGGCCTTCGCCAGCGGACCACCTGATGACGTCGTGACGATCTGCTTCAAGGCCTGGAGCGACGCCGGACCAATAAATCACTTCTTCGGCGGTTGCGGCTGAGAAACGGGAACAGGACCGCTCGCAGCTGGCGGCGGTGTCGCCGCGGTAGCCGGCGGAGGCGTCGTGCCGGGCGCGGGCGGTGTCGCGATGCCGCCGTGCTTGGCGATGTAGGTGAGGATCTCGGACTTGATCTTCTGGCGCTTGGCCTCGTCGCAGGCGGCCTTCTCGATCGGCTCCAGGATGACCTGCTGCTCGTCCGGGCCCTTCTCGACGATGCGCACCTTGCCGGCGGCGAAGTGAATGGTCATGCGGTGCAGGGTCGAGATGTAGAGGAGTTGCTGCTCCGTCCACTTCTTCTTCGCCACTTCGAGCCGCATCATGGTGTGATAGTTGGCGTTCTGCTCCTCCCACAGCTCGCAGAGCTGGGCGTGGGCGGAGTTGTAGCCGACCAGGATGACCTCGCGGGCCACGTCGAGCGGAACGACGTTTTCCTCGCGCTTCTTCTTGTCGATCTCGATCTTCTTGCCAGTCGTGGACGTGAACTGGGTCGGCAGGATCTGCCAAGCATAGTTCATCAAGGCCATGACTGTCTTGTCGCTGATCTTCGGCTTCTCCTGCTGTGCTGCCACGCCGAAAATCGATGCAAACATGAGAGTGCTGGCGCCGAGCGCAGCCACCCCTGCATTGAAGAGCCACCTGCTCATTGTCGCTGCCCCTGTCGCCTAGTCGCCTCGCCGGCCCAAACGGTCGGCATGATGATGTCGATCTTTGTCCGAAGATCGACGTCCAAAGAGAGCCATGCCGGCATTCTCGACTTATGGTTGTTGAGTCCGGTTGGCTTGCCCACCTTCCCGGGCACGCGCATCGCTCGTTCCAAAGTGAGGCAAGTTTAAGGCACCTTGCGGCCTGCTCCCTTGCCTTTGACAAGTGCTGCGACAATCCCTCGCAGAGTTCTCACCTCCTGCTCTGTCGCACCCATGCGCAGAAACATCGTGCGGATGTTTCGCACCATTGTCTGTCGTTTGTGGGGCGGGAACAAAAAGCCCATCCGGTCGAGCTCGGTTTCGAGGTGCTCGAAGAATCCCGTCATTTCCTCGCGGCTCGCGAGCCGCCCCTTCTTGATCCGCAGCCCCTCCTCGACCGGATCCTCGTAGGTCGTGACGCGGCCGAGCGTGGCGGCGCCGGTCTGCTTGAGCCATTCGTAGCCGAGAATGAGCACCGCTTGGGCGAGATTGAGTGAGGCGAAACTCGAGTTCACCGGGATCATGACG